>NZ_JABBDZ010000030.1:0-12888 GCF_012847305.1 Devosia sp. MC1541 | reverse complement strand
GCCGATCGGGAACATCCCGCCCGCAGAGGCCGAGGTCAACTTCTACGCCGCTCTGGAAACTGACGCCATGGCCGCGTAACTAACCGAAATCAGCTTCCGGCAAACCCGGCGCGGTTCAGGCCGATGAAATGACGATACCCTGCCAAAATCATCGTTTCTCCTTGGAGGATTGCGAATTCGTAATTGCGACGCGCAAATTCTATCCTTCAATCAGGAATGTTGTCGTCGTTTCAGCTGCAATTGGCATGCTGACCTTTCTGGGGGGATGGGAACTTAAGTTAGAGTTGTGGGTGAATGTCCTAGCTGCCGTCGCTGCTACCGCTTTCTCTCTGTTAGCAGCTCCGTTCCTATTCCAATTTAGGTCCGGACAGTTGGCTACGGAAAACTATCTGCTTGGCAACATGACCAGCGTCATGGGCCATGTGAACTGGCTGTCCGTCGTCAGATGGTTTGGCTCAGATTGGCGCTTTGATTAGTGGAGAGAACTGCTCGTCGTTCGGTTCATTTTATGCGGCAAGCCTATGGTGCATCAAGCGTCGATGTTGGATTGTTTTGCGTTTGATGTTTTCACGCTTTTTGATGATGGCAGGTGCTCTGCCGAAGTAGGCGTCTGCGGGTGTCACATTTTGGAGGCTCTCGTGATAGCGCCTATGATTGTAGTGCTCAACGAAGGCCTCGACTTGGCTTTCGAGATCACCGGGCAGGAAGTAGTTTTCGAGTAGAATGCGGTTCTTCAGAGTCTGATGCCATCGCTCGATCTTACCCTGGGTCTGGGGATGAAGTGGCGCGCCTCGAACATGGTCCATGCCGTTGGCGGCGATATAGTCGGCCAGATCCTGGGCGATGTAGCTGGGGCCATTATCGCTCAGCAGGCGAGGTCTATGTCGGACACTGGCCTGATCGCACCCTGAAACGGCCAACGCCATGTCCAGCGTCTCGGTGACGTCCTGAGCCCGCATGGTCGTGCACAGTTTCCATGCGATGATATAGCGGGAATAGTCATCCAGCACCGTGGAAAGATACATCCAACCCCAGCCGATGATCTTGAAATAGGTAAAGTCGGTCTGCCACATCTGGTTGGGACGGCTGGTCTTGGTGTGGAACTCATTGGCCGCCTTGATCACCACATAGGCGGGGCTGGTGATCAGGTCATGGGCCTTGAGAAGCCGGTAAACGCTGGCTTCTGAGATAAAATAGTCTCTCTCATCGGTGAAGCGAACCGCAAGCTCCCTAGGGCTCAGATCAGGCTGCTCTAACGCCAGATCGACGATGTGCTGCTGGATTTGCTCAGGGATACGGTTCCAGACCCGGCTTGGCGCTGAGGATCGATCTTTCAACGCCTCAGGGCCACCATCGCAGTAACGATCGTACCAACGATAAAAGGTCCGTCGTGGGATGCCCAGTCGATCCAGCGTCTGTTTGGTTGGGAGATGAGACTGTTCAACCAGCCGGATAATCTCGAGCTTTTCGGAGGCGGGATATCTCATTCGATATCTTCCCCATCCGCGATCATGCTTTTTTTAAGCAAGCGGTTTTCTAGCGTTAGATCCGCAACGCATTCCTTGAGCGCGCTCGCCTCTCGGCGCAAATCCCGAACCTCATCACTGGTAGCGGCACGGGCTGTGTCACCAGCCAAACGCCGTTTGCCAGCTTCTAAGAACTCTTTCGACCAAGAGTAATAGACACTCTGGGCGATGCCTTCACGCCGGCACAGCTCAGTAATGCTGTCCTCGCCACGCAATCCGTCGAGCACAATCCGGATCTTGTCCTCGGCGGAAAAGTGTCGTCGCGTTGCGCGGCGAATGTCCTTCACCACCTGCTCTGCGGATTGCTTCGTCTTTGTTACTTTTGTTGTCATTCTGGGTCTTTCGTCACTCAGACGAGACCAGAACTCTCCTTAAATCGCAAACCCAATTCTGAGACACAGGTGCTGATGTCGAACAGGGACCTTTAACGCCACCCTTGCGATAGCCGCGCCACGGACGCGACTATCTGGGCACTGGCCGGAGGGTGATGGATAAGGTGTGCGTCCCCCCGTCCAGTCGTAGCTGGACGACCTTGCCTTGAGGGGCGAGTGCAACCCCATCGAGAACTGCGTTGGGTAAGCTATCTGCATCACCGCCGCGATTGTGCACGGTGATCTCATATTGCGTGCCAGCCACGGTCAGCTCGGCGGAAAAGCCAGGCCAATCAGCAGGAAGACAAGGGTTGATGATAAGCGTGTTGCCTTCGCGGCTGATGCCGAGAATGCCTTCGATACCGGCACGGTACATCCAACCGGCAGAACCCGTGTACCACGTCCAACCGCCTCGCCCCGTGTGCGGCGCCACCGAATAAACATCGGCTGCCAAGACATATGGTTCAACCTTGTAAAGGGCGACTGCTTCTGGGGTTAGCGCATGGTTTATGGGGTTCACCAGCGCGAAGAGATCGAACGCCTTTTTCCCCTGGCCCAGTTTGGCGAAGGCCAGAATGGCCCACATTGCGGCGTGGCTATATTGGCCACCGTTTTCGCGAAGTCCGGGCGGATATCCCTTGATATAGCCGGGATCGCGCGGCGTCAGGTCGAAGGGTGGAGTGAAAAGCAGCGCTAAGCCCAGGTCCGGACGGATGAGGTGTCGATCGAGGGAGCTCATAGCGACGCTGGCGCGAATGGGATCGCCGCCTCCCGACAGCACAGCCCAAGACTGGGCAATGGAGTCGATCCTGCATTCGTCGCTGGATTGCGACCCTAGCCAAAAGCCGTCATCGAAGGTTGCACGCCGATACCATGCCCCATCCCATGCTTCACGCTCGAGAGCGGCCTTGAGTTTGGTGCTGTGCAGTCGCCAGCGTTTGGCCCTTTTGGGATCGCGGATGTCGGCATACGGCATCAGGAGATCCAGAGCGCGAATAAGAAGCCAGCCGAGCCAGACGCTTTCGCCTCTTCCGTCTTCTCCGACGCGGTTCATCCCGTCGTTCCAATCGCCGGTGCCCATGAGTGGTAGGCCATGCTGACCGGTCAATTTGATCGCTAAATCTAGGCCGAGCGCGCAGTGTTCGAACAAGGATGCCGAACGCTCCGAGATCATAGGTTGGAAAAAGTTGTCGTGTTCGCCCTCGGCCAGTTTTGGGCCTTCGATAAAGGGAACAAGCTCATCGAAAATATCCGCATCGCCGGTCGAGATAGCATAGGTAGCGGCGGAGAATGCAAGCCAGACGCAGTCATCGGAAATGCGGGTGCGCACGCCTTGGCCAGAATGCGGTAGCCACCAATGCTGGACATCGCCATCAATGAATTGGCGGCCAGCAGCGCGCAATATGTGATGACGACTATCTTGCGGACGGACAAGCGAGAGCGCCATTCCATCTTGCAACTGGTCACGGAAACCATAGGCACCACTGGCCTGGTAGAAGGCCGAACGCGCGGTGATGCGACAGGCCAGCGTCTGGTACAGCAGCCAGCCATTGAGCATGATGTCCATCGCCCGGTCGGGCGTTCTCACCTGAACAGCCCCGAGAATGGAGTGCCAGTGTGCGGCAACCTCGGCCAAGACGCCATCGAGATCAGCGCTGCGATAGCGCTCGATCAGCTGCCGCGCCTCCTCTTCTGTTCCAGCTTGGCCGAGTAGGCAGACAATCTCGATGCTCTCTCCAACCGCAAGTTCGATGCTGGTTTGTAGCGCCGCGCAGGGGTCGTGGCCCGCGCCAGCTGTCCCGCTAAGGCCTGTCTGGCTCGAGAGGGCAGCGGCCGACGCCGTGCTGCCATTGCGTCCAAGGAATTCGGTGCGGTCTGCAGTGGAGGCCGTCTGGCGACCGCCCAGATCGGTAAATGCGACACGGCCACCAAAGGCGGTCGCCCATTTGTTGGTGGCAAAGATAGCGCCAGTCTCCGCATCGATTTTGGTCAGGAGGAAAGGCGCGGTCGCGCCGCGCTGAGTGCCGAGCACAAATTCAGTGTAGCTGGTGATCGACAGGCGTCGGACGCGCTGGGATCTGTTGGTCAAAGTCATGCGGGAAATCCGCACTGGATCGACAAGCGGAACATATGCGACGAGCTCGCTTTCGATGCCATAAGCCTGATGGCTAAAGCGGGAATAGCCGTAGCCGTGGCGAGCGAGATAGCGTCCCTTGTTTCTAATCGGCCGCGCGGTCGGGCTCCAAAGAGCACCGGACACTTCGTCCTTTATGTAGATCGCTTCGCCAACGGGATCGCTAACGGGATCGTTTGACCAAGGCGTGATCTGATTTTCACGGCTATTACCAGCCCAAGTGTAAAAGCTGCCTTCACTGGAAACTTGGAAGCCGAAACCCTCATTGGCGACGACGTTAATCCAAGGTGCAGGCGTCGTAGCGCCATTGTCGAGCGCGGTCACATATTCCGTTCCATTGTTAGCGAACCCGCCAAGACCGTTGAAAAATTCGAGGTCGTCGAGCAGAGCGACCGTCTCTGCTGAGGAGGCCTGCGCGGGCATGAAAGGCTTCACATTAAGCGGTGGAGTTTTGCTCGCCTTGTTTGCAATTTGGTCTGCGATGGATCCCATCCGCGCGAGGAACACCACACGCGCGCTCGCCTGGAGCAAATTGCGCGTTTCAAGCCCCAAAAGATCGGCACGCAGTAAGTAGACGTTACCCTGCGCGGGGGTGTTGTTATAGCGAGGTCTGGACTGGCTGGACCGTAGGGCCGCTTCGATGGCGTTTTGCAAGTCCTGGACATAGGAAGAGCCGCGCTCGTTGATGATAACAAGATCAACGGCCAACCGTTTAATCCGCCAATACTCGTGCGCCCGCAACATCTGGCGCAACTGAGGCATGTCTTCCAAGGCGTCAATGCGCAGCAACACAATTGGCAAATCGCCCGAGATGCCGTGCGGCCAAAGTCCCGATTGGGGGCCTGCCCCTGCCATAATTGCATCTGAAGAGGGTCGGAAAACCGGATCGGCATAGAGGATGGGTGCTGCGAGACGTTGGAAGTCAGCTGCCTCCTCCAGAGATACGTCGAGATGGTGTAGTTGTACTTGTGCCTGGGTCCAGGCGAGGGTTCTGGCCCGTTCGTAGGCGCTCCGGTCGTGGTGCTTGTCGATCAGTTCAAGCAATTCAACACGCGAGGACGCGACAACAGTCCAGAAGGCGATTTTCGCGACTTTGCCCGGCGGAATGCGCAGCTGTCGACGCAGTGCGAACACGGGGTCGAGCACAGGCCCTAAGGTGCCGGATAGCCCTTGGTTGTCGTGGATCGCCGCCGCATCACCCAGAGAGCGGTTGCGCCCCAGGAAACGGGAGCGGTCAGTTTCATATTGTGGGTCGGACAGCACTTCACCCTCAACCACGGCGAAATGAGCCGCCCAGATTTCAGGTTCACTCGGCGACCGTCGCCGCCGCGTCGCGACGAGAGCACCAAACTCGGACAGATATTCCGTTTGAACAAACATCTTGGCGAAGGCCGGGTGCGCATCGTCTGTGACCGCTGCGGCTAAGACAAGCTCGGCATAGGAGGTCACTTCTATGTCACGAGGGCGACGCCCGCTATTGGTGAAACAAACCAGCCGCACCTCGCTGTCGTCTTCGCCAGACACAAGGACGTCCATTTCAGTTGTCATTGTTTGGTCGTGGCGGCGAAATTGAGCGTGGTCCTCGCCAAATTCGACTGATGCCTCAGCACTGTCGTTCATCGGCTGCTGCGTCGCTGAGAAGACCAAGCCTGTACGTAGGTCTTTGCAAAACACGAAGGCGCCACAGTCATCGCGGGTCACATCTTCGCGCCAACGAGTGATGGCGATGTCTCGCCAGCGGCTGTAACCGCTACCGGAGGCAGTCAGCATCACGGTATAGCGGCCGTTGGACAGTAAATGCGTAATTGGGGCCCCATGATATGGCAGTGCAAGTTTGCGCACCACTGGGCTCATGTTTACCGACAGTTCGGAGGCTGCCTTGATTTCTTCAGCGCGTGGCCGGGCAATGGCAACGTCCCGTGGCACGCGCTCGGAGAGCAGAAGCTCGCTCGCCTTGATCATGGGTTCACGATGAAAGCGTGCGCGCATGATGCCATCGCTCAGCACATTGGCAATGGCAGTAATCGTCATCCCTTGGTGATGCGCCATGTAGCTTCGAACTATCGCCAAATCATCATCGTCCGGCAGTCGGGAACGCGTAAAATCAAGCGCTTCGTAGAAGCCATGAGTGCCACGTGCGCCCATGCGTTCAATGCGCCGGAAATTCTCGATTGCGGCTCGTGGGTCAACCATTGCAGCCAGACCCGTCGCATAGGGGGCAATGACCATATTGCTCGACAGGCCACGCTTAAGGCCGAGCCCCGGCACTCCAAAATTGGAATACTGATAGGTGAACTCGTAGTCGCGGACATTGTATGCCGACTCGGAAATGCCCCAGGGCACGTTGCGGGCGCGGCCATAGGCCTCCTGACGCGCGACGACCAGTCGATTGGTGGCGTCGAGGAGACTTTCCGCTGGCGCACGCATGACCAGCGAGGGCATCAGGTATTCGAACATAGACCCCGACCAGGAGATCAATGCCGAGCCATTGCCCAACGGCGTTGCCGTGCGCCCGAGCCGCAACCAGTGTCGGGTAGAGACATCACCCTTAGCGATTGCGAACAGGCTGGCAAGGCGGGCTTCTGACGCCAGAAGATCATAGCAATTCAGGTCTAGCCTATTGTCAGCAAGCGAAAATCCGATGGAAAGCAGTTTCCTGTCTGGATCGAGGAGAAAAGCGAAATCCATATCGAGAGCGATGCTGCGAGCGATAGTCTCCAGTGCGATCAGCCGGGCGTGGAACGCTTTAGGATCAGTCTGCAAAGCGCGCCGGTCGCGCGTGGCGTCAACAATGCGCCGATTGAACGCTGATACCCAATAGGCGAGATCACTAGGCGCTCCAATGTCAGTGACCGAGGATCGCAACGACACCAGCTTGAGCCCTTTTTCTGATAGCCGGAGCAGGGTTGGGAGCAGTGTATCGAAGGACTGTTGCGTCTCCAGCTGCGCTTGGATTTCGTCCAGTACGGAAGAAATTGTTGGGTCTGACGGGCTCGGTGATGATGCCAGCGCCTTCCGGGCGAGCACCACATTGTCCATAAGTCCCTGTCTCGTGTCTAAAGGCGCACTTTCGGCCCATTCGGCGCAGGCATTGGCAAGCGCAATGAGATGCCCGGCGAGATTGCCGCTGTCGACCGAAGAGACATAGGCCGGGTCAAGGACACGCAGATCGCGCGTGTCATACCAGTTGAAAAAATGCCCGTTGAAACGCCGCATCTGGCCGAGCGTCGCGAAGGTTTTCTCCAGCCGGTCGATGGTTTCGAGAGTACCGGTCCAGCCAAAATCGCGCGCAGCCACGGCGGACAGCAGGTAGAGCCCAATATTAGTGGGAGATGTGCGATGCGCGACGCTGGGCACCGGTGTTTCTTGGAAATTGTCCGGTGGCAGCATATTCTCCAGCGGCGTGACGTAGGTCTCAAAATACCGCCAAGTTTGCCGCGCGATCAGCCGTAAATATCTGGCATCACTCGAACCCAAGTCTCGATCTGGGCGTGTTGCCGGGGACCGGCTGGTCCAAAATGCGATGGCCGGTGCGGCAAGCCACAGCAACACCAAAGGCAGCGCTATCGGCAAAGAGGTGGGCGTAATCGCCATCGCTCCCGCGAACAGCAATATGGCCAGAGCTGTTCCTTTCGCCATGTCGCGATAAAACCCGAGCAACGTCAATCGCGCGCGCTGGCCCGCACTTGCCGCCGTTGTCCATTCGAGCAGGTGTTTACGTGAGACGGTCAGCCGGAACAGCGTGCGCACGATTGCATCGCCGTTGCGCCACGCTTGATCAGGAAGAAAGGCCAGGCCCAGTCCAACCTGCAGCGCTGCCAACTTGAAATCTCGTGCGAGGCCGAACAGATGCGAGCGCAGTTGTAACCCAGGACTGTGCGGCAAGATCGAGAAGAGAATTGGCACAAAGGCTGGAATGATCAGGGCCAAAAGGATTGCGGCACTCGCAATTGCATTCGCTGGCTCCGTCATCAGGCAGGCAAGGAACAAGGCAAATAACGCCGTCGGCGCAACCAGTGATCGCCTCAGGTTGTCCAGCATTTTCCAGCGCCCGATAGTGGGGAGCTTGCCATCCCTAACCAGCCAAGGCAGCAGTTGCCAGTCGCCGCGGGTCCAACGATGCTGTCGCCGCACAGCGACATCATAACGGGTCGGGAAATCGTCGACGACTTCGACGTCGGAGCTCAGGCCCGCTCTGGCATAAATGCCCTCGAACAGATCATGGCTAAGCATGGTGTTTTCCGGAATGCGTCGAGCCAACGCTGCCTCGAACCCATCGACGTCATAAATGCCCTTACCGGTGTAGGACCCCTCGCCAAAGAGATCTTGATACACATCCGAGACCGCCGCCGCATAAGGATCGATCCCCCCAGGCGCCGAAAACACCCGCTGGTACAATGAACTGTCTTGACCAATCGGCAACGACGTGGCGACGCGCGGCTGGATAATCGCGTAACCATCCACAACCCGGTCTCCACGAGCATTCAAGCGCGGCCTATTGAGCGGGTGAGCCATTTTACCGACAAGCCGCACAGTCGCTTCGCGAGGCAATTTGGTATCCGCGTCGAGGGTGATCACATAGCGGACATCCGCCGGCACGTGGGGCGTGCCGAAACTGGTGTCGCCTGCGCCGCGCAAAAGCCAGTTGAGTTCTGTGAGCTTGCCGCGCTTGCGCTCCCAGCCCATCCAAAGGCCCTCGCCCACGTTAAATCGCCTAGCGCGGTGGAGGAGCAAAAAGCGATCGCCAGCGGGACCCGGACCGTGACGCGTGTTCAAGGCAGAGATAGCCTGTTGGCCGATATCCAACAGCGCTTCATCGCCTTCAACAGCTTCAGTTTCTGCATCGAGACCGTCTGTCAGGAGGGCAAAACTGATGTCTCCACCAGCGCCAGACAGATAGTGAACTTCAAGCTGCTCGATGTCTTGGAGCAACTGGGCTTGGTCGATCAACATTGTGGGCACGACAACAAGTGTCCGCAATTCGCTCGGAATGCCAGCGGCGAGTTCCAAACCTGGAAGCCTTGCCGCACTAACGCCGACACTAACCGTGCGATTGACAACCGCTGCTGCAACTTCGCTCGCTGGCACAATTGCCAGAACTAAGAATGCAAAGAGCAGCATTGAAGGCACTGCGGAGGCCGACATTATCCAGCCGAGTGAGGCAACAAGCGCGAGTGTTACTGCAGAAATGGCAAAGACATAGCCGCCTATGCCCATCGTCCCCATCGTCCGGCCAAAGTGGAGCTGAGCATTCGGACGAAATCCGATAGCGCGTTCAAGCGCCCGGCGACCGTGATCAATCAGATGATATCCCGGATCGCCCAGCCGATCCGCTTCTGTCGGAGAGCCTGCTTGTTCGGCTGCATCTTTCGCGAGCGCCAAAGCGGCCTGAGCGATCTCGAGTTCGGTGAATGTCGAGCCTCGCGCCAATAGTTCGATTGCGCTGCGATAGAGATCGCGTGACGCGAAATCCATCTGAGCGAAGTCGCTACCATCAGACAGGCATGCATCGACGAGACTGACGCTTTCGACAAGCTCCCCCCAGTCGATATCGGAAATCAGCCGCATGCTGGTGATGATATTCCGAATAGTGACATTGGAAGCGCCCTGGCGCTGCTGGGCATGCTGCACAACTGTTTCAATCGTACTGCCTTGGCGTGCCAATTGATCTTCGAGCCAGCCAAGACTAGGCGTGGTCCTAGGATCGCGGTCACGCAAACGTTTGGCCAACTGCGCTGCGAACAACTCCGACAGCTCAGCACTCGGCATGCGGACCGCAGATGATCCTTTGGTGTCCTCGGCGAGCAGCGAGTCAGCCAAGGCATCCGCTTCCAGTCGAGCACTGCGTCCCACCGTGATCTGATCCGCAAGGCGCCGCAGGTTCTCGACCAGGACGATGCGCAATGTGATCGCGACAGCCCAGAGTTCACCAATCGTGAGTGGCTGGACCTGTTGATATGCCGCAATAAAGCGCGTCAGGGACGCGGGATCGAAGTGACTGTCTGTATGCGCGACGAAGGCCCACGTCAGGCCAAAAATGCGGGGATAGCCAGCAAAGGGGCCATCGGCTAATTTGGGAAGCTGGCGGTAGTAATTCGGCGGGAGATCATCATGGATTTCGCGGATTTGCTCGTCGACGAGATGGTAATTGTCCAGCAGCCACTCTGCGGCCGGTACTACGGCGCGGTCACTTTCGATCTCATGTGCGCTGCTGCGATAGGCGGCCAATAATACGGACGCGTTCTGTTTCAGCCGTCTATGCAAAGAGAAAACGGACGGCGGACGCGAAGTAATGCTTTGAGCTGCCGCCAGACTGCGAGCGTGCTGTTCCAGTCGCTCGATGCCGAATAATTCCTCGCGCACCGGCGCAGCGTCGTCCCACGGATTAGCGAATTTGTGCCTAGTCATACGCACGTCACCTCGAAAAAACGACCGCGCCCGGCGGAAAATGCGCCGGGGGTGAGAAGCTAGGCGTCAAGCAATTCCGCGCTGAAATGGTTTGCGGTGTTCCTACCGATCAGCGCTTAATTCAGTGCAGGCGAAATCCCTGCGGCTCCGAGCGCAAAAGCGAGGAGGAGCAGCATCGTCCAAACCCGGATCGTCTGGAGGAATCTTTATTCCCATGTGGCGTTCGAATTGCAGCGAGACGTTCGCAGCATTACCGTCACACTCGCTGCCCGGACAGAATTGTCGGGTTTACAAGTGGTCCTGCACAGATTTCGGGACGGCACTAAAAGCCAAATTGCTCCCTTTCTGATCAAACGCTCAGATGCGGAACATGGTTGCGGTCCTGTGCGGCATGGCGGCAGCAGAATGGAGGGCGCTCAGTCGTGCCGATCAGCGCGCTTGTGCGATTTTTCTCAATGGTTCACTTGATGCCAGTGGCTTATCAGTCGCCGCATCTTTAGCGCTTGCCTCGCTGGCGCGATGCTCCTGCCCCCAGCGGGCAAGCAAAGTGACCACTTCCTCCAGCTTTTTGCCGGATGGGGTGAGCTCATACTTGCCTATACTTCCCTCCGCGCCGGAGCGGGCAATAGCGCCGTTCAGTTCCAACTCGCGCAATTCGCGCGAGAGCATGCGGGGGGAGATGGTGGCCAAGAGGCGCTCAATATCGGCGAAGCCCTTGGTACCGCTCAGTAAAGTGCAAACGATTGCTAGCTTCCACTTGCCACTGACGACATTAAGTGCGTCGCGAATGGACAGAACAAAGGCCTTCTTGCACAGATCGTGCTCTTCAGGCTCAACCTCCATCTGATGCATAACGCGGGACATTTCGGTTCTCTAGCGAAGGGCCAAGACGACTATACAACTTGATAGTTCTTCCTAACGGCGAAGGTCCTACCCTCGGATCAGGTTCTGAGGAGTGTGTCATGATCCTTGTCAGCGGTGCAACCGGCCAGCTCGGTCAGTCTGTCGTAAATCATTTGTCCGTCGTCAGATGTTTTGGCTCAGATTTGCGCTTTAATTAGCGGAGAGCACTGCTCGTCGTTCGGTTGATGTTATGCGGCAAGCCTATGGTGCATCAAGCGTCGATGCTGGATTGTTTTGCGCTTGATGTTTTCACGCCTTTTGATGATGGCAGGTGCTCTGCCGAAGTAGGCATCTGCGGGTGTCACATTGTCGAGGCTTTCGTGATAGCGCTTATGATTGTAGTGCTCAACGAAGGCCTCGATCTGGCTTTCGAGGTCACCGGGCATGAAGTAGTTCTCGAGTAGAATGCGGTTCTTGAGCGTCTGGTGCCAGCGCTCGATCTTGCCCTGTGTCTGGGGATGAAGCGGCGCGCCTCGCACATGCTCCATGTCATTGGCTGCGATATAGTCGGCTAGATCCTGGGCGATGTAGCTGGGGCCATTGTCACTCAGCAAGCGCGGCCGGTGCCGCACATGCGCCTGATCACACCCTGAAGCTGCTAATGCCAAGTCCAGAGTGTCGGTGACATCCTGAGCCCGCATGGTCGTGCACAGTTTCCAGGCAATGATGTAGCGGGAGTAATCGTCCAGCACCGTGGAGAGATACATCCAGCCCCAGCCGATGATCTTGAAATAGGTAAAATCGGTCTGCCACATCTGGTTGGGACGGCTGGTCTTGGTGTGGAACTCATTGGCCGCCTTGATCACTACGTAAGCGGGGCTGGTGATGAGATCATGGGCCTTGAGAAGCCTGTAAACGCTGGCTTCTGAGATAAAATAGCCCCTCTCATCGGTGAAGCGAACCGCCAGTGCGCGCGGGCTCAGCTCGGAGTGCTCCAGAGCCATCTCGATGACTTGGTCTTGGATACCGGTCGGGATACGGTTCCAGACCCGGCTTGGTGCCGAGGATTGATCCTCCAGCGCCTCAGGGCCACCGTTCAAGTAGCGATCGTACCAACGATAAAAGGTTCGCCGCGGAATACCCAACCGGTCCAGCGTCTGTTTGGTGGGGAGATGCGATTGCTCAACCAGTCGGATAATCTCGAGCTTTTCTGAGGCTGGATATCTCATTCGATATCCTCCCCATCCCCGATCATGCTTTTTTTAAGCAGGCGGTTCTCGAGCGTCAGATCCGCAACGCATTCCTTGAGCGCGCTTGCTTCCCTGCGTAAATCCCGAACCTCATCATTGGTGGCGGCACGAGTTGTGTCACCAGCCAAACGTCGCTTGCCAGCTTCCATGAACTCCTTTGACCAAGAGTAATAGACGCTCTGGGCGATGCCTTCACGTCGGCACAGCTCAGCAATGCTGTCCTCGCCACGCAATCCGTCGAGCACGATCCGGATCTTGTCCTCGGCGGAAAAGTGTCGTCGTGTCGCGCGGCGAATGTCCTTCACAACCTGCTCTGCGGATGATTTCGTCTTCGTTGTTTTCGTCGTCATTCTGGG
>NZ_JABBDZ010000002.1:0-336798 GCF_012847305.1 Devosia sp. MC1541 | reverse complement strand
ACTTGCATGTGTTAAGCCTGCCGCCAGCGTTCGTTCTGAGCCAGGATCAAACTCTCAAGTTTAATCATGACTATTGTCGCTAGATGCACGTTTGCGTTTTGACGAGGACACACATCAAATTGCGCTATTAAAGCGCTAAAAGAGTGTACCTCTAGAAACGTGCACCCATCGAAGTCTTGTATAACTTCCACCGGAGTAAACCCCAGCTTCCGTTCGCAAGAACCTCGCCGTCCACGTTTCTCTTTCTTCAATCTTCACAATGTCAAAGAGCTGACCCATCGGCGCAAACCGGACACGTCATTTTGGAAGCAGAGCTTCCTGAGTTCTTAGAGACAAAGCTTTTCGCGCCGTTACCGGCCAAACTGCCTGATCTTTCAGATTTCTGTGCCGCTAGAACTCAGTGCCGGAAGGCGCTGTGCTCTGCAGCGATGACCGGGTTATAGGGGCAGGCCGTTTTGCTGGCAACCCCTCATGACAAAATCACGACAAAACTGGCCGTGTTTCTCTTCCCGCTGTGAACAAATGTTGCGAGACGGCTAGTTTTCAAGGGGTGACGCAGAAATCTCAATATTTCAGGCTTTTAGCACTCACGCATGTATGGAAGCGCTTATGCCGTAACAAGCTCATCGAGACGTTCGATGACACGGGACTTCTCACGCGTGAGTCCCTTGTAATCCAGTTGCTCTTCACTGAGTGCATTAATCTGGTCGATAAGCGCGTGGGCGATCTCCCCTTGCCTCGGATGACCACTTAGCTTCTCGATCGGGTCGACAGATACACGAATGGTAAAGGCCAGCGCCCCAGTCTTAGGAAGCTTCCGCAATGTCTGTCGTTCAACGCGCATAAAGATCGGGTCTGCCCGAACTGCTGTCCCGAACCTCTGTTCAGTAGGTCCAGTGCTCTGCGGATGAAAAAGTCGATGGTCGCCATAAAGAGAATAGTTCCAGCGGATCATTGGTGTTTCCGGTCGCGCGGTATCGAACATCCGAGCCATAATTTGAGCTGAGCGCGTGCCAGGCCCAAACCCCGGAACGGGGGCATGGATATCCGCAAGGGGTTTGCCGATCTTCTCCGCTAACAGCCAGGTGATGGGAAACAGAGGCAGGCTGCCGTGAGGCGCCAAGCTTCGGTGTCGCGCTGCAGGATCAGCAGATCGTCTTGCACGAGGCGCGCGGCGGTCAACAGCGGACTGTCCTTCCCAGTTATCGGACGGACCTCGTTGATCGCCGATATGGCTAGGCCATCGACGTGACGCTGGTAGGCGCCCGGATGCGCTTCAGGCAGGTATTGGGTTAGAAGCGAAAGGAGTTCCTGCTGTGCTTCATAGCTTTCGACTTGTTCGGCATAGACAGCGGGGCGGTACCCCGTCAGCAGCCTGTCTTTTTCCCTGAGATGCGGCGCTAGACACATGTCAGGCTCCAACCAATGGTCGGGGCTGATTGGTTTGGTGCCTATCTGAAAAAGCTTGGATGAACCGTCGTAGGGCGTTGAGATCGTCATGTCACACATCACAGAGACCGATCGAGCGACGATATCACCTTGTTTAAGAGCGCAAAGAGCTGATGCGTCTCTTTTTCATCTAGGTTT
The DNA here is from genome assembly GCF_012847305.1 of Devosia sp. MC1541. Classification (NCBI taxonomy): domain Bacteria; kingdom Pseudomonadati; phylum Pseudomonadota; class Alphaproteobacteria; order Hyphomicrobiales; family Devosiaceae; genus Devosia; species Devosia sp. MC1541. The sequence goes on along the minus strand of NZ_JABBDZ010000002.1, from coordinate 335,211 downwards.
GATAAGGCAATTGCATTGAGGCGAGCGACAGCGGCCTCCACTTTGGGCAGTGCTGCAAGTGCCTTAGGCGTCAGTGAGGCCAAGACGCTCCGACCATCTTCCGGATTTTTGTGGCGATCAATCCAGCCATCACGTTCCATTCTGGTCAGCGTTGCGGTCATCGTGGGCTGCTCGACCTGCGCCGCTTCAGCGAGTGCTTTCTGCGAGTGCGCGCGGTGCTGCAGCGCCAGAAGAACCGGCATATAGGCCGGACTCAGGCCCAGCGGCGTAAGCTCCCGCTCCAATAAGCGGATCAGCAAACGGGCAGCGTGATTGGTCGTATAGCCAACGGAGGTAGTCTTGAGCAGTGCCATTTACACGGGGATCGCAATATATATAGTAGGCTAACTATATTCACTTAGTCACTAACGTCAAAACCGAGAATGTGACGCCGATGAAGAGTTCTTCTGACCGTTATGGCCGCACAGCTGCGTTGCTCCACTGGATCTCAGCATTGATAGTCATTTTAATGCTGGCTAGCGGCCAAGCTTTAGACTGGGCACCACAATCACAGGTCTCGCCGATCCTACCGTTTCACGTCAGCTTGGGCTTATTACTTGGTGTTCTAACTCTCGTCCGTGCCGCTTGGTGGATATTTTTTGACAAACATCCAGCTCCACACGTCGGCATGACTGCAGGGCAAGAACGAGCGGCTAAAGCGGTACACTTGCTGCTCTATGGCGCGATCGTGGTCATGGTCGGTAGTGGCGTCGCCATGCTACTTTTGAGTGGCGCGGGATCAGCTGTGTTTTCAGGCGGCGCACTTCCTCGCTTTTCGACCTTACCGCCGTTTGGAGCCCATACGATCTTCAGCAAGATATTGTTGTTGCTGGTCATTGGCCATATCGGTGCCGCGCTTTGGCACCAGCTCGTCATCAAGGATAATCTGCTGGCGCGAATGCGGCCCCATTAGGTTTTCTTTTCGGCCCTCTGATCAACGCCATTTTGATGGAGCGTCAGGGCAACCGCCGCTCCATCGACAATCTCAAAACTCAACTGGGCGTCGACGACCTTATAAAAAAATTCATGCTCTGCTTCAGGAAACACTTCGAACTGATCCTGCCCGGTGAGTTGGGCGTAAAGTCGTCCTGCGCTTTGGGTGATGGTGAAGGCAACATCCGGGGTGAGCTGATAGGTCCCTACATACATAGGCAACACAGACGGATCGATCTCGATTTCCGTACGCAACTTTGGCTGTTCGCGTAGAGGCAACGATGGATTGAGCAAATGCATCCCAATGTCGTCGATACCGGCTAATGTTGCCATATTGGATAAAACGACGACGCCGTTTCCACTGAGCTTGTCATATCCAACAAAGCTGCGGAATCCGCCGGTACCACCATTATGCCAGATGATGTCGCCCTGCCCTAAATCAGTGATGAACCAACCCATGGCAATGGATTGTCCTTGGCTGATCTCTCCGGGTCGCTCCAGCATTTTTTCAAACGCCGGTTTTAAAGATGTGTCGCTATTGCCGCTGGCGGCAGCGATAAATTTTGCCAGATCTTCCGCATTGGTCACGAGAGCCCCCGCGGGTGCGAAAGCATCAAATTTCCAATTGGCCGCAGGCTCCCGGGCAGAGTCATAGCCTGTCGCCATACCTTCGATGGTTTCCCCGGTGAGCTGTATGCGGCTAGACGACATTTCGAGAGGCTCAAAAATGAGCGTTCGCATCAGCTCGCTGTAAGACACCCCGCTGGCTTCTTCCATCGCGATACCGAGCAAGGCGGCGCCTGCATTAGAATACTCAAATGCCTCGCCCACTGGGCGCGCCAGCGTCAGGCCAGCTAACCATGCAAACAAATCCTCACGCGATGTATCCCGGTAAGGATCATCGAGGCCTTTGTCTGTGATGCTTTGCGGCAGGCCGGTAAGCCCAGCTGTATGCGTGGCGAGAGTAAACGCCGTGATAGGCTGCTCGCTCTCAGGCAGTTGAGTGCCCTCCGGCAGGTAGGTGCTTATGGGTGCATCAACATCCATCACACCATTGAGCGCGAGTTGCGCCAGCAAGAGACTGCTAAAGGTTTTGGTAATTGACCCCGCCTCAAACAAGGTCTTTTGGTCGACCGGAGTGGGATCATCCAGCGAGATGGTGCCATGAGAAACAAAACGCGTCTCACCATCTTCCACGATCGCAACGGCTATGCCGACATTGGCCTGATCGCGACCGATACGATCGCCAAGGATCTGCGCGACGTCGCCATCCGAGGGCATAGCTGCCTCCTGTCCCATCACAGATGAGAGCATAAATATGGTAGCAGCCAGAACGGCGAAAATTCTCATAAAAACAGCTCCGGCGTTGTCGGCTTTAACCCACAACGCCGGAGCTGCAATTTGGTTGGTTATTTCTTCGCCATCGCGATCGAATCTAGGATCACCTTGCGGGCGTCCTCAATACCACCGATGCCATTGATCTTGGCCCACTTGCCTGGTTCAAGATCCTTGTAGTGGGTGAAGAAGTGCTTGACGCGCTCGAGCTGGATTTCCGGCATGTCACCAATATCCAAGATATTGTCATACATGCGGGTCAACTTGGACACCGGCACAGCAATGATTTTCTCATCCTGGCCGCCGTCGTCTTCCATAAACAGCACGCCAACCGGGCGCGAGCGCACCACTGCACCCGGTACAAGCGGACGAGAATTCATTACGATCACATCCAGCGGATCGCCGTCGCCGCACAAAGTGTGTGGAACGAAGCCGTAGTTCCCCGGATAACGCATTGGCGTATAGAGGAAACGATCAACAAAGAGAGCACCGCTGTCCTTGTCGATCTCATACTTGATCGGCTCGCCCCCAAGAGGAACTTCAATGATGACATTGAGCTCTTCGGGCGGGTTCTTGCCGGTCGGGATCGCGTCGATATTCATGGTCGTAACCTTGCCGTTCAATTTGATGACGGAATATTGGGCAGCTTCTGCCCGCAAAACCGACCAAAAGGCAAGACGCAAACGGACGCAGACCGTTCCCTATTTAATGACAAGTACGGGGATGGTCGATCGCGCAAGCACCTCTGCCGCCTGACTGCCGAGGAGCATACGCTGAAAACCACGCCGACCATGCGAACCCATAACAATGGTGTCACAGCCGATTTTCTCAGCGGCTTCAAGGATTGCGTCAGCCGGACGGTGCTCTGCCAGATAGCGCGTTTCGATATTTACCCCTTGGGCCTGCGCAATGTCGCGAGCTTGAGCCAAAATGGTTTTCGCATGCTTGGCATAGCTCTCCTCAAGCTCCGACAAGATCGACCCTGCATCAATCGCACCGAAACTACCGCCACCCAATGCCGACACAATTGGATCGGTAGAGGTCAGCGCAATTACGCTGGCGCCGTTAAGCTTGGCGAGCTCCAATGCAGCCGACAAAGCCTTGCTGGCAAGCTCGGATCCATCCGTCGCGATCAGAATCGATTTAAACATGTCACTGCCTCCGTATGTGGATGCCGATATCTTGGCGCAAAAACACCCGGGCCGCTTTGATCTGGATCAGTCTTTGATAATTTCACTCGTCAGATGAGGACAATTGCCGAACCTGATTGCGCAAAATTGTACGATCACGGCTGGAGACACCGATCAATTCGGCGATACGCCAGACCAAATTGTCCTCCAGCTCATGATTTTTGCTGTCAGCGAACACTACGGTCCACATCATACGAATAATCTCGATACGGTCATCCATCGGCAGATGGGTGATGCCACTGGTAAACTTGTAAAAATCCACCGACTCCGCATCGCGGCGAGACGCTTCCTGAACCAACTTTTCTACGCTGGCCTCGTTGAGGCTGTAATAGTCGCCCAGCACCTCGCGGATCGCTTTTTTCTCATCATCCTTCACGGCACCATCAACGGCGGCCAAATGCACAAGCAGTGCTGCGACAGCAACTTGTGGATCGAGAAGATCGGTTTGCGACTGGGGCTTGGAGAACAGTCGGGTCAGGGCCTCAAACATATATTACTCGTAAGAAGAAAGACGGGGCTGAGGAAAACTTAGCCGTAAGGGGCACAAACACAAAGCCTTCCAAGGCCTTTGTTGCGCTCTAGCTCCCTATTGATGCAGCTGCGTCACACTGCAGAGCAAGAAAATGGACTCGACTCTTCGTGGATTTAGAGTCATTTTGTTCTCGTTATGTTCACATCAGCGGTGACCTATGCAGGCCCCAAATCGACACCAGCGCCTTGCCGCGCTGCGTGACGTCATTGCCGATATTGAGCGCAAACCCGCCTTGGCGGAGGCGCGCCATCGCGTTGACGCCGACACAGTAAGCACGAGATTTCCGCGCTTTGCCGGAGGCTTAGTACAGGAAGTTTTTACCGATGACACGCGCCATTCCAGCGTCAGCCTTGGCTTTGCCTTGGCACAAACACGTGGTCTTTTAGCGGGTCGACGAATGGGCATTCTCTATGTCCAGCTCATCAACCAAGCGCAAGACATGGGCATGCCTTATGGCCCAGGCCTGATCAGCTTCGGCATAGACCCCGCGGCCATTGTCTTGGTGCGCGTAGCCAATATCACCGAGCTGCTCTGGGCCTGTGAAGAAGCACTTAACTGCAAGGCTATTGCCGCTGTCATCGCTGATGTCGCAAAACCCTCAAAGCATCTCGATTTTACCGCAAGCCGCCGCTTGAGCCTGCGCTCGGCCCAATCAGGGGCCAGCCTTTTTCTCTTGCGTTACGGCAAAACGCGCGAAGCAAGCGCGGCGCAATTGCGCTGGCAGTTGGCACCTATCACCAGTGGCCGCAAACCTTTTGACGATCACGCTCCTGGCCCTGCACGTTGGACGGTCAAGCTCGAGCGAGGCTCCCTCATCAAGCAGCACGCAGAATGGGTGCTGGGATGGACGGAAAATGGATTCACCAGTTTTACACCGCGACGCGGCCCCAATGATCGGATCCGCACGAATACGCCGCTTCCTCGTCCTCTACCTACCAAGCTGGGCAACCGATTATCTCAAGCGAGCTGAACCCACCCTCACCGGCCCTTTGGCGCTTTATGAACGCGTACAGGGAGGCCTTCGGATTGCAGCGCTAGATAGGGAAGCGTCACAACTGGGTATTCGCCAAGGTCAAACCTTGGCCGATGCCCGGGCTCTGGTTCCTACTCTCATCGTGCGGGAGATGGATCGCGATTGGTTTGAGGCTGGCTTCGCCGATTTTGCCGACTGGCATTCCAATGCTAGTCCGCTTGTCGCCGTTATGCAGGACCCGTCGAAGTTCGGCGATCTCGTTATGGACACAACCGGCGTCGATCACCTCTTCGGTGGCGAGCCGAATATGTTGCGAACACTGCTTACACGCCTTCGCGCTCTTGGCTACACCGTGGCAGGCTCGATAGCCCCAACCATTGGGGCCGCTTGGGGGGTGAGCCATTATGCGCGCAGTCAAATCGTCTCCCCTGACACTCTCGACAACGTTCTCGATACCCTGCCTGTCGCCGCATTGCGCCTGGATCAAAAGCAACTCGCCACACTTGCCCAAATGGGCCTTAAAACCATTGGTGAACTGCGCACACGTCCGCGCAAGCCCTTGCAAGCCCGGTTCGGCCAAAGCCTGATTTTGCGTCTCGATCAGGCTTATGGGCACGTGCTTGAGCGGATGAACCCGCGCCTCCCGCAAACCGAACAATTTGCCGAACGCCGCTTTGCCGATCCCATAGCGCTCCTCGACGATGTTTTGGCCACCACCAAAGACCTCGCGATCACCCTCTCACATCAATTGGAAAAACAAGGACAAGGCGCGCAAAGCTTTCACCTTTTTCTTTATCGCGTCGATCATAAGGTCATGACGCTTTCGGTGAACTCAGCGCGCGTAACCCGCGACGCTCATCACATCAGCCAGCTGTTCGTTCATCGTGCCGACCGGCTATCTGCCGAATACGACCCGGGCTTTGGCATTGATATGGTGCGCCTTTCGGCCAGTTCTTTGGATGATTTGGGCGAAGCGCAGGCCTCCGCCTTCAGCCTAGAAGATGGCACGCAAGATCTCGACCAGCTTAACGATCGGCTCGCCAGCCGGCTCGGCGTGCTTTCTGTCGTCCGCACCCAGCTTTTGCCTTCACACATGCCCGAGCGCGCCGCGCGTCTTGTGCCTGTGCAAGCGTGCCAAACATTCGACAGGCCAGATCATTGGCCAGAGATGACGCGCCCATTGCGTCTCCTGCCCTCACCCGAACGCATCGACATTAGCGCCGAAGTTCCTGATGGCCTACCCGCCTTGATGGTTTGGCGTCGCCTGCACTATCGCCTCGTTAAAGGAGCTGGCCCCGAGCGCTTGGGCGCTGAATGGTGGCGCGCGCCCGAGCGCTTGCAGCTTGCCCCAGAGACACAGCCTAAAGAGCCAGCAGAGGGTGAGGCGCAACTGGCACTGCCCTATTTATCACCCTTGCCTCTCTTCGTCCCAGACGACGCAACGCGTGATTACTACAGTGTCGAAGACGAAGTAGGACGCCGTTTTTGGGTGTTCCGGCAGGGCTTTTATGGCGGGCACACCCATCCCACTTGGTATCTCCATGGGCTCTTTGCATGACCGAAATTATCCGCCTTCCCACGCGAGAGCGCCCACCTAGCGCACGACCAAAAACTTCGCCTTTTGCCGAGCTCATCACCACCAGCAATTTCTCATTTCTACGGGGCGCGTCTCACCCCGAGGAGCTTGTGTCCGCAGCCATGCAATTGGGTCTGAATGGCATGGGGCTTTGCGACCGTAATAGTTTTGCTGGGGTTGTGCGCGCCTTCACCACCGTCAAACATCATGCCGAAAGGTTCAAGAGCTTCCGTTATCTCGTCGGCGTTCGCCTATGCTTTGACGATGGCACGCCCGATATTATCGCTTACCCCACTGATCGACCGGCCTATGGACGGCTCTGTAAGCTCCTCACCCTTGCCAATCAGCGCGGCGAAAAGGGATCCCCCTCACTTCTCCTTTCCGATCTCTTCGGCAATGGAGACCCAGCCTCACCCAAAGAACACGGCCCGCAAGAAAGCTTTGTCGAGGGGCAACTCTTTATTCTCATGCCCGATGAGCGCGATTGGAGGCGCACCGAGCAAACCCTTGCTGCGCTGACGCGATTTGGCGGAACACAAAACGTTTGGGTCGCTGGCGTGCCCCGCTTTGACGGTCATGACCGTGCACGCCTCAACCGTGTCGACATCTCCGCGCGTCGTCATAGGGCCAGAATGCTCGCGAGTAACGATGTTTATTATCACGAGCCAGATCGGCGCATTGTCGCCGATGTTGTCACCTGCATTCGTGAGCACACAAGCCTGCATGACGCCGGGTGGCTGCTGACCAAAAATGCAGAACGCCATCTCAAACTCCCTTTTGAGATGGAACGTCTTTTTGCCGAACACCCTGACGCCATAGCCCAGACCCAAGCCATCATGGCGCGGATTGGCTTCACCCTCGATCAACTCAAATACAACTATCCCGAAGAGACCATCGGCAATGGTGAAACTGCTCAACAAACGCTAGAGCGCCTCACATGGGAGGGTGCGGCACGGCGCTTCCCGGAAGGCATTCCCAATACCGTCAAGGCGATGATTTGGAATGAGCTCTGCCTCATCGCCTATAAGCACTACGCCGCCTATTTTCTCACCGTCCATGACATCGTGCGCTTCGCCCGCTACGAGCGAAAAATCCTTTGCCAGGGGCGCGGCTCAGCGGCCAACTCTGCCGTGTGTTTTTGTCTCCATATCACCGAGGTCAATCCCGTTACCGGCAACCTCGTCTTTGGTCGCTTTATTTCCACCGAACGCGATGAACCGCCCGATATCGACGTCGATTTCGAGCACGAACGGCGCGAAGAGGTGATGAGATATGTCTATGAAAAATATGGTGGTCGCCGCACAGGCCTAACCGCCAATGTCATTACTTATCGCTCTAAAAGCGCCATCCGTGAAACCGCAAAAGTCTTTGGCGTTTCCGAAGACACGGTCAATGCCTTCAACCAGCTTCATTGGGGCTTTGGCTCAGCTGTCGAGTTAGAAAAGGTGAAGGCCATTGGCCTCAACCCGGACGACCCGGTTCTTTCCCAGATGTTCGAAGTGGTGAAAGTGCTCCGCGGTTTTCCTCGCCACCTCTCTCAACACGTCGGCGGCTTTGTCATCACCCGCGACAGTCTTGAAACCATGGTCCCCATCGGCAAAACCGCCATGGATAGCCGCGTCATCATCGAATGGAACAAAGACGACATCGCCGCGCTCGGCATTTTGAAGGTCGATATTCTGGCCCTCGGCATGCTCTCCTGCCTCAGGCGTGCCTTTGAGCTTTTGCATGTCCATTATGACAAGCGGCTCACCCTCGTTGATATTCATGCCGAGGAAACCGGCGATGGCCCGCTGGATAAGGCCCGCGTCTACGACATGATCCAGCGCGCCGATACGCTTGGCGTCTTTCAAATCGAAAGCCGGGCGCAAATGTCGATGTTGCCGCGCCTCAAGCCAAAAGAATTTTATGACCTCGTCATTGAGGTCGCCATCGTTCGCCCCGGCCCCATTCAAGGGGACATGGTCCATCCTTATTTGCGCCGCCGTCAGGAATTGGAAAAACCAGTCTATTATAATGATCAGTTGAAGGATGTGCTGAAACGCACGCTAGGCATTCCCCTGTTCCAAGAACAGGCCATGCAAATTGCCATTGTCGGCGCAGGTTTTTCACCCGGCAAAGCTGATTCATTGCGGCGCGCTATGGCCTCTTGGCGTCGAACCGGACAGATCGCCCAATTTGGCGATGAGTTTCTCGCAGGCATGGCCGCCAATGGCTATCCGCTCGAGTTTGCTAAAAACTGCTTCGCCCAAATTCAGGGCTTTGCCGAGTATGGTTTTCCTGAAAGCCACGCCGCCAGTTTTGCCCTACTGGTCTACGCCTCGTGCTGGTTCAAATGCCACTACCCGGACATCTTTGCCTGCGCCCTGCTCAACTCCCAACCCATGGGCTTTTACGCACCCAGCCAAATCGTGCGCGATGCGCGTGAGCATGGCGTTGAGATTTTAGATGCAGACATCAATCTGTCTGAGCTTGAATGCGTCATGGAAGATGGCACCGCGCCGGCAGCCACCCGCCTTTGGCCCAAACATGCCAATATGGCAGGCGATATATTTTCGACCAAAGCCATTCGCCTTGGTTTGCGCTTTGTCGACGGCCTAGCCGAAAAAGACGTCAACTGCATCATAGCTCGACGCGGTTCGGGCTATGCTTCGGTAAAAGACCTTTGGCTTCGCACAGGCGTTTCGGTCGCCAGCCTAGAAAAACTAGCCAAAGCCGATGCGTTTGCCTCCATGGGGCTTAACCGTCGTGAGGCACTTTGGGCGGTAAAGGGCCTCGTCGGCACACATGGCGCTGAAACCCTGCCGCTTTTCGCCTCTGCCCCACCGCCCTCTTTGCCGGTCTTGGAAGAAGCCCCCAACCTCCCCCTTATGGCACCCGGAGAAGAGGTTATCCACGATTACGCCACGCTATCCCTTTCGCTCAAAGGGCACCCGGTTCAGTTTGTGCGCCCCATGCTGATTACACGCGGCACAACACGCGCTGCCAATTTGGAGACAGTTACACCGGGCCACCGCATTGAAGTGGCAGGTCTCGTGCTCGTTCGGCAACGCCCAGGCACTGCGGGCGGGGTCATCTTCGTCACGCTCGAAGACGAAACAGGCACAGCCAATATCGTCGTTTGGCCAAAACTCTTTGCCGACGACACAAATCGTAAAACACTACTCTCAAGCCGCATGCTTGCTGTGCGCGGGCAGGTGCAGCGCGAGGGCTTGGTTATTCACATTATCGCCGAGCAGTTAGTGGATTTGACCCCGCACCTGCTCGATATTTCCAATGGCATCGACATGGGCGACGCTGTCGTAGCGCGCGCCGACGAGGGAAAATCTGGTCCACCCGGCAGCCATAGCCGCGACCGCAACGCGCAGCGCGAAATCGAGCAGGCCCGTAAGCGCGCTTGGGCAGCGCTGCCAACAGGCCGCAATTTCCATTGATTATCGGAGCAAGGCTTCGATACGAGCCGCCAAGTCAAAATCCTTCTGGCTCACCCCACCGACATCATGCGTCGTCAACGCAATATCGACACGCCCATAGCTGTTAGACCAATCGGGGTGGTGCCCGGCCTTTTCGGCAAGCAGGGCAACGCGCGCCATAAAGGCAAAGGCTGCAGAAAAATTACGGAACTGAACCGAGCATGTAATCGCGCTAAGGTCTTCATTCCACGACCAATTCGGCAACTCGCCGATAAGGGTCTGTATCTGTTCAGCAGTCAGTTTACTCAAGTCGTCCCCACCTGGGCGAGAGGTCAGAATTTAACCAGCAATTTACACTAGTCAGCATTTGAGCGCACCTAATTCGAAATTCCTAACAACAGCAAGGAGATATTAAGGCGCCCGGGCGTTCACTCGCAATATTCAGGAGTGCTGTCCGTGTTGAACTCTGCGCGCAAAACCATGCCGGTTATGGACTACGTGTCCGTACTCAGGTCTGTTTATACAGATCAGAAAGCGACTTTAGGGGGAACGTTGGCTAGTGTGCTGATGTCCGGCATCGGCGCTTACAAGACTAGTTCTCCAGCCTTGTGCTTAGTTGCGGTTGCCTTTTTGGTCATCGGAATTGCGCGCTATTTTGACACGCGGGCGTTTTGGTCAGCGCAGATAGACGGCACAGATCCCGTAGCCGCCGAACATTGGGAAAACCGTGCCGTCTGGCTCGGGGGCTCCTTAGGCCTTGTTTATGGCCTTTGGTGTCTTGTCTCTTTGGTTTTCGTAGACGACACCCTCGCTGCCCTTTCGAGTGTTTCCATTTCCATCGCAGCAATGGTGGGTATTTGCGCGCGTAACTTCGGACTGGACCGTTTAGTATCGGTGCAGATGGTTATGGTCATCATACCGATGTCGCTGGGCCTCGCGCTGCACGGGGAAAGTTTTTACGTGGTTTTGTCCTGCCTGTTGCTCGTCATGCTGTTCAGCTTTCGAAAACTCGCGTCAGACATCCGAAACATATTGCTCTCCGCTGTTCACGGTCGCATGGAAGCGACGCGACTTGCAGCTGAACTCGACATCGCCATCACCACGCTCGAGCATGGCCTGTGCATGCTGGACGAGAACGGTACTCTGACGGTGATGAACGCCCATGTCGCTGCGACGCTCAAAACCCTAGGGGTCAACTACGTCGCCAACCGACCGTTCACCGCCATACTTGCCGATATGTCGCGCGCCGGGCAGGTTCCGCGCACTGCGATCGACCGGCTCAACGAGATGGTGAACCGCAGAATTTCAGGAAAGGTCCTACTGTCAGCCAAATCTGGCCGGTATTACGAGATCACCATCAGCAACAAGCAGGATCGTTGCGTCTTGTTGTTCGAAGACATTAGCGATCGTGTTGCAGCTGAAGAACGAATCTCCGTCATGGCCCGCCAAGACAGCCTGACGAATTTGCCCAATCGCCAGCACTTCAGTGAACTGGCGGTAGCGGAGCTAGCGCTGCGGTCGACAGGGCTGCGCCCATCAGCGATGATGATCTTTGATATTGATGAATTTAAACACATCAATGACAGCTACGGTCACATCATAGGGGACGATCTGCTGCGTTCTGTGGCGCAGCGTCTCAGTACCAGCCTGCCTTCGGGCACTATTCTGGGGCGCTTGGGTGGTGATGAGTTCGTGGCTCTGTCGCCTCACGACAGCAATCTTGAGGATATTACAAACGCTGTCGCTGCAACGCTTGCAGAATTCCGGCATCCCTTTGTGGTCTCCGGGCTACATTTAACCGTGCAAATGAGCATCGGCATTGCCACCAGCGAAAACAGCGCCGATGAACTGACGGAACTGATGACCAAAGCGGATCTCGCCCTCTATGCAGCCAAGGCCGCAGGTCGTGGGTGTAGCAGGGTCTTCCATGTCCAAATGGACCGAGATTATCACTATCGTCAGCGCCTCAAAGCAGACCTGAAGACAGCGATCGAGACAGGCACGTTGTCCCTAGCGTTCCAGCCACAGGTGGACATTACCAGCCGGAAGATTGTGTCCTGCGAAGCTCTTGCGCGCTGGGAGCATCCGCAGCTCGGTAACATTGCGCCCTCTGTTTTCATCCCACTGGCAGAAGAATCCGGGCTAATCTCAGAACTTACCGAATGGGTCATAGACCAGGCGGCCAGGGAATGCGCGTCTTGGCCAGCCGAAATCAGTGTTGCCGTAAACGTATCGGCCCGCGATTTCCGTGGCACTGACCTTGCCAAGGTGATCACCTGCGCGCTGCGCACACACAATCTGCCAGCGCATCGCCTTGAAATTGAGGTGACCGAAACGGCCGTGATCGAAGAGCGTGATTTAGCCAAGACGGTGTTGAACGAACTCGCCGCGATGGGGATTGCCATCGGGCTAGATGACTTCGGGACCGGCTATTCTTCCCTGAGCTATCTGCACACCCTGCCTTTCACCAAGCTCAAAATCGACCGCGCTTTTATTAGCGATATCGCAGACAACGATCGCGCTCGCCTGCTGTTGGCCAATGTCGCGCGCCTTGGGAGAGACCTTAACCTCACGGTTGTTGCCGAGGGCGTTGAAACGGAGGCACAACTCAATACGCTAACTGCTATTACAAGCGTCCAGCAGGTTCAGGGATATTTCTTCTCCCGCCCCCTTCCGCCACGCGATATTGCAGAACTGATCACACGCGTGAACTGCGCGGGTAAACCACGCAAGACCCAGCAATTTGATGCCATGGTTAACGCCCGTTAACCCAATATATTAACGCTGCTTTTTCACTGAGCGACAACTGTTTAGGCCGAACACCTAGGCAAATCTGCATAGTCTTATAGCTAATGAAAGGTTAAAACCCTCTCATTGCTAGGGATTAAAGATGAGTGCAGCGTCCGAACCACAAGTTCCATCTCGTTTTGCGGCGACGCTATTGGACCTTTTAGATCGTGTAGAGGTGCGACGCGTCTCGCCGGACGACCAATTCGATCCTGTCTATCGCCTGCGGTATGAAGCGTATCGCCGGGAAAATTTTATCCCGATCAACTCGCAACAGATCACGCGCGATCAGTATGATGAGGCCGACAACTGCTTTTGTTTCGGGGTCTATATCGACCAAAAGCTGGTGAGTTCCATTCGGCTACACATCGCCTCACCCCAGAACCCAACATCCCCCAGTGCTGCCATTTGGCCCGATATTTTGGGTGATATCGTCGGCAAGGGGCAAATCTACGTCGATCCGAGCCGCTTTACAGCCGACCATGATGCGACGCTGGCGTTTCCAGCGCTGCCCTATCTCACCCTCAGAACCGCTGTGATGGCATCGATGCATTTTGGCGCCACCTATTGCATCTCTTCCGTGCGATCTGAACACTCGGCGTTTTATCGGCGAGTTTTTCATTCTAAGCAGTTGGCAGGAGAGGGGTTTTGGGGGGAACTCACGTTTCCAGTGTGCCTTTACGCCTGCCACGTACCGACCATGGCGAAGACCCTGTTCGAACGCTTCCCCTTCTTTGATTCGACGCCAGAAGAGCGCGGAGCCTTATTTGCTGAAGGGCGAGACACGCGTGTGAGCATTTCGCCGTCGGCCAAGCAGGCGCGGCGGCTAAAGCAGATTGCCGAGGCTGTGTAAGGGAAGAAAAGTGGTGCCGCTTACGTGACTCGAACACGTGACCCCATCATTACGAATGATGTGCTCTACCAACTGAGCTAAAGCGGCGCCGTCGGGCGAACCGGACGGAATTTCGGTCTTTTACTGATCGTTTTCAGTGGTTGCAAGAGGCAAGGCGCGTTCCGGAGGCGGGAGTTCAGACATAGTTTGCACTGTCCCCTTCTCAATCGCCGTGGATCGCGCGGTTTGGGTGGTTGGCACTTTCCATTCGAACGCATCGAGACGCCCGGTAACCGGAGAAACCGGCTCCCATTCGTCGCTAATGATTCCATCTGCCGTCCATGCTGGATCACGTGGGGCCCGAACAGCGCGAGCGAACCATTCACGCGCTTTACCCTGATCCCCGCTTTGCCCCTCCTCAATCTCACCCATCAAGCTAGCGACGCCCTGGGTGAGGTCGTCATCAAGGAAGTTTTCCAAGCACTTGCGGGCAAGCGGCCAATCGTAAGCGTCTATGGCAGACCGGGCCATGACCATGGCAGCCGCACAATTTGTTGGCGGTATCTCGATCAGTTCGCCGATCCGCTTGAGGCGGTCCAAAGCCGAAGCGCCGGGCTGGGAGTTGGCATACAGCATGGCCACATCTGGATGACCGGTCGCTCGCCATGTGCGACGCAGCAGGCTTTGCGCTTTGCGGCTTTCGCCCCGATTGATGTAAATGCGCGCGCCGATAAGAGCGGCGGGTACGAAGTCTGGTAAAAGTTTCAAGGCGGTAAGGGCATGATCAAGGCCCGAGTTTGGCTCGGACACTTCCATTTCCCTGGCCCGCGCTGACTCAATCACAGCTTGTCGACGGCGCTTACGGGCCTTTTCCTCGCGACTGCCGGCAACCTCCACATTGACCATTGCAACAGCTTCAGCCCATCGGCGCGTGGCGACAAAATTGTCGAATACGGCCTGGTTGGCCCACGCGCTGTGCGGCGCTAAGGTCAAGGTTTTCTGAGCGAAAACAAGGGCCGCCTCAGGGCGGCCTTGCGCCTGAGCCTGGTCGTATAAGCCGGTCAAAGCAGCCACTGCGGTCGATTCGTTGGCGATCAGGGCGCGATAATGTTCGCGTGCGGCAGACATATCGCCCATTGCCAGATCGGCGCGTGCCTCAAGAAGTTTGGCAGCACTATTTTCAGGCAGCCGAGCTTGGGCCTCCCGCGCCATGATGCGAGCACGGGCCGGATCGCCGGATTGGAGAGCGATGACGGCTTGCGATAGGGCTTCGACGCCCTGTTCGCGGCGCTTACGATTACGACGACGGTTCAAGGCCTTAGGGGCCCCAATCACGCGGCGGACCAGCGCCCAAATGGCAATAATGATGATGGTTGCCAAAACCAGCAGTGCCACCGCCGTACCAAGGCGCGGTTGCATGCGATAACCAGCAATATCAAGGCTGATGGTGCCGGGGAGAGCAATGACCCAAGCTACAATGCCTGCAATGACAAGGCTGCCGATAATCCACGAGGCAAGCCTGATCATTGCGCCGCCTCCGCACTGAGGGCCTGAGCCCGGATGTCAACGAGGAAGCTATTGGCAATTGCTAGGGTTTCAAGGTCTGTCCCAAGATCGCCTGCTGCTGATTGCATAGCCTGCGGAAGCTTGGAGAACTCAGCGAAAGCTGTATCAAAATCAGCACGTTGGGTCGCAGCCTCTAGGCGCGCAACCACTGCCTCCGGGCTGTCGCCCTGAGCCTGTGCAGAAGGGCGCAGCGCAATCACGCCACGGAACCACCCGGCCGCCGTATCTTGCCAGCTGGCATTCTCAGGCAAGGGTTGGCCAGCCAGCATATCGGGCAAAACAGTGTTGAGTTTAGCCATCACGTCTCCCGGTCGCGGCAAGCCCGTTTCGGCCTTGGAGGCGATGGGCGCGGGAATGGCACTTGAGGGCATTTCCTGGCGTATTATGGACAATTCAGGGGCATAAGGCCGGGCATTTGCGAAGGCAAAGTCCAACGACGATAGGCTCAAAGCGAGCCGATCTGTACGGGAAGTATTGGCTTGTGCGCTTGTGGCCACTGCTGACAGCTGGCTCTGGGTCGCTTCAAGGGCGGAACTGGCATCCGCAAATTCGCTGCGCAACAGTTGCAGCTGCGATTTCAAATCCTCGACAGCTTCAACACTAACACCGCTCGATGGTCCGGGGACACTAAGGCTCTCTATCTGCGCGGCGAGCGCCGCAACCTCTTGCTCGAGCGCGGGGTCGACGGCAGGAGTTTCGACTGAAGCGGGCTGCTGTTCAAGCGAGGCGATACGTGTGCTGATGTCAGCCAATTCGGCTTGAACAGCGTCGGTGGCCGTCTGGAGCTGGGGAACCGCGGTCGCAAATTGTGCGATTCGGTTGTCGGACTGGACCGGAGCTGCTGGAGGTTGCGGCCAAAGACCTGCCGCGGCGAGACTATAGGCTGCGCCGAGACCGATGACACCTCCGACTATGCCTGCAATCACTGGATTGCTGCGCGATGCAGCTGCTGCGGCGGCGCTTTTGGGCGGGATTGGTGGCACCGGAGGAACAGGCGGTTCCTTTTGCGGTTGAGGCGCAGGTTTTGCTGTCGGTGCCTCGGCAGTAGCGGGCTTTTCAGAGACAGTGGCTGCAGGCCGGGCGGTCCCCTCTAACACCGGAGGCTTCACCGGGCCTGTCTTCGACCCTTTGGTTGAACCAGTGGTCGGGGCCTTATTTGGCGATTCGGTGCCGGGCGCGTCAGCCATTAGCGTACCTCTAACTTACAATCCGATCATGCCCCAGTTTGCTCTCTAGCAAAAGCAAGTGCCAGTGCCATCATGGCGTCTTCGCTGGGGTAGTCAGAAAGCAGAACGCGGCTGAAGTGGTTTTCGAGCAGTGGCTCTGCAACTTTTTCTGACATGCACAGCATGGGTATCGTGCGACGCTTACCAAGTTCTATTGATTGACCCAAAGAGCAGAAAATTTCTGCCGTGCGGCGCGAATAAAATAGGACCGCCCCAAAGCCGTCAGCCTCGAGATCATCGAGCAGGCCAGAAGGCAGGCTCGTCTCTGAAACCATTTCATAAACTGTTGCCGTTGCGACCAAAATTCCATGTGGCGCCAAAGCATGGCCCAGATCACCGCTCAGGTGACGTCCTGCAGGATAGAAAATTGGGCCCGGATTACGTGAAAGGGCAATTGTCGTGACCAGCGACGGCAGCGTTCCATCGGCGGCCACAACATTGGTGAAGCCCAAAGCCCGGGCTTCATACGCCGTGCGATCTCCCACCGCAAATGTGGGGACGTCACGAAAGCGCTCGATCAACGCCTGATCTTCGAGCGAGCGTAAAGCATTGGTGCTGGTGACTGCCACGCCAGCAAAGGCACCGGGCGGCACCGACGCATCAACGTTCTGGCGGATCATCAGCGGCGCGAGTGATCCCTCAATACCCAAGGCCGAAAGGCGATCTTGGGTCGCCTGAGCATCGGGCTCAGGACGAGTGATCAACATGCGCATTAGTTTTGCCATTGCGCAAACCACTCCGCGCCCGCTTTTGCTACGAGACTCTGTCCGACGGTTTCGCCCAAGCGCTGCGGATCGGTGTCTTGGCCTTCAGCCTTAAAGGTTGTTTGCCCATCAAGGCTCAAAATCTCGCCCTTAAGGGTATAGACGCCGTCGGCAAGGCTGGTCAGCGCACCAACTGGCGTGCGGCAGGACCCATCCAAAACCGCCAGCATGGCGCGTTCAGCGGTGATTTTACCAAAAGTTTCAGCGTGGTTGAGTGGCGCGATCAGCTGGGCCAATCGGTCATCACCGGTGCGGATAGCGAGACCGATCGCCCCCTGTGCGGGCGCGGGCATAAAATGGTCAGGCTCCAAAATACTGGTAACCCGGTGGGCCTCGCCAAGACGATTGAGCCCGGCCATAGCCAGCAAAGTGGCATCAGCAACGCCGTCGACCAATTTCTGGATGCGGGTGTGAACATTGCCACGGAACGGCACGATAACGAGGTCGGGGCGCAATCGCAGGGCTTGAGCCGCACGACGAATTGAAGAGGTGCCGAAGCGCGCGCCCTGCGGCAGATGGTCTAAACTGGGAACACTCACCGAGAGGAAAGCATCGCGCACATCCTCGCGTTCGAGGAAAGCCGCAAGGGTAATGCCTTGAGGCAGGCCAGTCGCAACGTCCTTGCTGGAGTGCACACCAAGATCGATCTCACCAGCGAGCAAAGCGTCGTCTATCTCTTTGGTGAAAACGCCTTTTCCGCCAATGTCGGAAAGAGTGGTGTTTTCCGCCTGGCTGCGGTCACCGCCTGTGGACAGGACACGAATCCCGATCAGCTCTTCGCTGACCCCATGGGCTTTTGCCAGCAAAGACCGCACAAGGTGAGCCTGCGCTAAAGCCAGTGGGCTACCGCGAGTTCCGATGGTGGCAAAGAGTGCTGACGATTGCATAGGCGGGCAGTCCTAGTGTAGGCGAGAAGCTTGTTTACGGGAGTAGACCGTTCGTCGTGACCGAGCAAGCACACACCATCATTCTTGGCATTGAGACCAGCTGCGACGAAACCGCCGCTTCGATAGTTGTCCGGGATGAAACCGGCCGGGGAACAATCCGTTCCAATGTGGTCCGATCCCAATTGGATGAACACGCAGCCTTTGGCGGTGTCGTCCCAGAATTGGCGGCGCGAGCCCATGTTGAATGGCTCGACCATATCATCGCACAAGCCGTTGACGAAGCCGGAATTGCGATCAGCGAAGTTGATGCAATTGCTGCAACCGCTGGCCCTGGCCTTATCGGCGGGGTGCTGGTGGGATTAACAACGGCCAAAGCCTTGTCGGCCTCGCTCGACAAGCCGCTGATCGCCGTCAATCACCTTGAAGGCCACGCGCTCACCGCGCGCCTGACCAATGAGGTGCAATTCCCCTATCTTATGCTGCTCGTTTCCGGCGGCCATAGCCAGTTTGTGCTGGTGCGTGGCGTGGGTGACTATGAGCGCTGGGGCGGGACAATTGACGATGCCTTGGGCGAAGCCTTCGATAAAACAGCAAAGCTTTTGTCGCTCGGACATCCCGGCGGGCCTGCTGTTGAGCAGATGGCAAAACAGGGCGACCCAAAGCGTTTCCGCTTCCCAAGACCTCTTCTGCGGGAAGAGCGGCTCGACTTTTCGTTCTCTGGGCTGAAAACCGCCGTGAGATTGCAGGCAGAAGCCTTGGCACCGCTCACCGACCAAGACGTCGCCGACATTGCGGCCTCCTTCCAGGCGACCGTGTCGGAAATTGTAGCGAAGCGCTCGTCTCAAGCACTCGACCGGTTTAAGACCGAGCTGCCTGATGCCGTACCTACGCTAGTGGTTGCAGGTGGGGTTGCGGCTAATCAGGCCATTTCGGCGGCATTGCGGGCCGTTGTGGAGGCGCATGGAGCGACGCTTGTTGTTCCCCCCATTGCGCTTTGCACCGATAATGGCGCGATGATCGCTTGGGCAGGCGCCGAACGCTTTGCACTCCATGCGCGCAATACGCTCGATTTTGCCGCACGCCCACGCTGGCCCCTTGATACGCCGGATATGAAGGTTTCGTCCGATGACGTTTGATCATGTTGCTGTCATTGGTGGCGGCGCTTGGGGCACCGCTCTAGCGCAAGCGGCGGCAATGGCCGGTCGCAGCGTCAGTTTAGTAGTCCGCTCGGCTGAACAGGCCGCCTCGATTAACGCCACGCGGATCAACGAAAAATCCCTGCCCGGGCAGATCTTGTCGCCAGCGATCAGCGCTGTGACCAGTTTGGGCGCTGCTGATTTGATTATTATGACTGTGCCCGCCCAGACGACACGGTCGGTTTTGGCGGCGCTTGACCCCAGATTATTGCACAATAAGCCCGTGATCCTTTCGGCTAAAGGCCTTGAGCAGGGCACGCTGGAGCGGCAGAGCGCCATTGTCGAGCAGCTGTGCCCAACTGCGGTCCCTTATGTCCTCTCTGGCCCAAGCTTTGCCGCGGACCTCGCCTCGGGGCGTCCCACTGCCGTGACACTGGCCGGCGATGATGATGAGGCCACCGAAGCTATCGCTGCCGCTTTGGCAGGACCGAGCTTCCGACTCTACGCCGCAGATGACCGCACCGGGGTAGAAGTCGCTGGTGCGCTCAAGAACGTCTATGCGCTGGCCTGTGGTGCTATAGAAGGGGCGAACCTTGGCGCTTCGGCGCGCGCCGCCTTGATCGCGCGCGGCTATGCAGAAATGGCACGCATGGTGACAGCCATGGGTGGCTCGGCCAGCACGCTCACCGGATTAGCGGGCATGGGCGATCTCACCCTGACCTGCACATCCAACCAATCGCGCAATTATCAGTTTGGTATTGCTCTGGGTGCGGGAAGTTCGACGCAAGACATTCTAGCCAGCGGCGCAAAACTGGCCGAAGGTGTCGCCACCGCGCCGGTTGCTGCTGCCTTGGCGAAGACCCTTGGGGTCGATGCCCCACTGATCGACGCGGTAGATGCTGTAGTAAGCGGCACCTCTAATATTGCGACCGTTGTCGCCGGGCTGATGTCCCGGCCTTTGAAGAGAGAAGACTGACCATGCTTTACGCCATGATTGCCAAGGATGCTCCCGGTGCTCTGCAGACGCGCCTTGACGTGCGTCCGGCTCATCTCGACCATTTGCAATCTTTGGGTAAGGCAGTGGTTTATGCCGGAGCCTTGCTGGATGACAATGATCAGCCCGAGGGTTCGATCGTTGTGTTTGAAGCGGAAGATCTCGATACCGCCAAAGCCATGGCTGCGGCTGATCCGTTCGTACCGGCAGGCGTTTTCTCGTCCTATGAAGTGAAGCGCTGGCGCATTGCCATCAACACCACCGGCGTGGAGTTCTAAGCCCTATGGCCTATTGGCTGATGAAGTCTGAGCCCGATGTTTTCTCATACGCAGACCTCGAGGCCAAAACGGCCAAGGGCGAAGTGGAAGAATGGCATGGGGTGCGCAATTATCTCGCGCGCAACAATATGCGGGAGATGAAGAAGGGTGACCTCGCCTTTTTCTATCACTCCAACATCGGCCGCGAGATCGTGGGCATCGCGCGTATTGCAAATGAGTCTCATCCCGACAGCACCGCGGAGCCCAACAACAAGGGGCAGATCGTTTGGGACTGTGTTGATCTCGAAGCGGTAAAACCATTTCCCCGCGCCGTGACCTTGGCTGAGATCAAAGGCACTGAGCAGCTCAGTGAAATTGAGCTGGTGAAATATTCTCGCCTCTCGGTCTCGCGCGTTTCGGAATATGAATGGGAACTGCTCTGCAAGATGGGCGGCCTTTAGGCCAATAAAAAAGGGCCACTCAATCGAGTGGCCCTTTTAATTTGAAGGGTTACCGCGCCTCGTTCTGTTCGGGCTGCGGTGCGTATTTCTGCAGCAGCGGTAGCTGCGTCATCGAGAAAATCACCGTCAACGGCATGATGCCCCAAACTTTGAAGGCGACCCAAAAGTCGGTGTCGAAATTGCGCCAGACAATCTCGTTGATGACGGCCAGTAAGACGAAGAACAGCCCCCAATTGAGAGTCATCTTCCACCAGCCTTCAGGCTTGAGCTTATAGACGTCGCCAAAGACGTATTTGAGCAAGGACTGACCGAACAGCAGCCCGCCAAGCAGCACCACTGCAAAAAGCGAATTGGTAATGGTCGGCTTCATCTTGATGAAGGTGTCATCCTGCAACCACAGGGTCAGGCCACCAAAAATCAACACCACTGCACCAGTGACCAGTGGCATAACCGCGATTTTGCGCAAGATCAGCCAAGACAATGCGAGGGAAAGAACCATCGCGCCCATGAACCATGCGGTCGCGACGAAAATATCGGTGCGGCCGTTCATGATGAAGAACAGCACCAAAGGCCCTAGTTCCAACGCAAGCTTGATCACTTGCGGCTTTAGCTCATCCCAACTCGGTTCGGCCTGGGTTTTGTCGGTCATAATATTTTCCAGTAAGACGCCAGAACTTAGGGGTTATGACGCGGTCTGCAAGCGACTTAGCGCGTAACAGTGGTTAGATTTTGGCCAGTGACCTGGCCTGTCATTCACTTTAATGCTGGCCAGCGATGGCCTTGGCAAAATCGCCTGCTTCAAAGGGCTCAAGGTCTTCAACCCCTTCGCCGACACCAATAAAATGCACAGGCAGGCCAAATTTACGGGCGATGGCCACGAGAATGCCACCGCGGGCCGTACCATCAAGCTTGGTCATCACCAGCCCTGTTACCCCACCGCGCTTGCCAAAAATTTCAACCTGACGAAGCGCATTCTGGCCGGTAGTCGCATCCAAGGTCAGAAGGGTCGCGTGGGGAGCGGAAGGATCAACCTTCTTGATCACACGGATGATTTTTTCCAACTCATCCATCAGCTCTTCGCGGTTCTGCAACCGTCCCGCCGTATCGATGATGAGTACATCGCGGCCCTCAGCCTTAGCTTGGGTGACGGCATCGAAGGCCAAACCCGAAGCGTCTGCCCCCGCTGGACGCGAGATGACGGGGGAATTGGTGCGCTGCCCCCAGACCTGAAGCTGTTCAATGGCTGCGGCGCGGAATGTATCGCCCGCGGCGAGCATGACCGACTTGCCTTCGCGCGAGAATTTCTGCGCCAGCTTGCCGATGGTGGTGGTCTTGCCCGAGCCGTTGACGCCAATCATCAAGATAATGAAGGGCTTTTGCGCGGCGTCGACAACCAGAGGCTGTGCGACTGGGGTGAGCACTTTTTCGACTTCAGCAGCGAGAACGGCACGGACGTCTTCACCCGACACGTCTTTATCAAAACGGTCGCGGCGCAGCGTTTCGGTGATGGAAATCGCCGTCTCAATCCCCAAGTCAGCCTGAACCAGAACGTCTTCCAGCTCATCAAGCGTTGCCGCATCAAGCTTACGCTTGGTGAAAACCGAAGTGATCGAGGTGCTCAGATTGTCTGATGAGCGTTTTAGGCCCGAGGCAAGACGCGCGAACCAGCCTTGCTTTTCGGCCGGAACGTCAACAGCTGACGCGGGTGCAAGCCGCACAGGGGTTGCGATCGCTTGAGGCGGCGAGACCAGCTGGTCTTCAACCTCTTCGACATAGTCTGGCGTCATTTCCGGTGGGCCGGGCGGCGGCAGGTCTTCCTCGACCGCAGGCGCCTCAACGACAGCAATTGGTTCGGGCTCGGGTGTTTCTGGCACATGGACTGGTGCCAAAGGTGAATCAGGCAAGCTTTCTGGACCCGCCGGTGCTGGAGCAGGCTGGCCACCGAAAAACCGCTGGAAGAAGCTGGGTTTCTTTTCGCTCATAGTCTCAGTTCGCCTTCACCTAAGCTGCAAGGGGGAGCACGTCGCCGACAAGGCAATCTGCGCTCGCGCCCGTAATTCTTACACTGACCAGTGACCCGTGTTCTATGCCAGCCATATTAACGGGAAGGAACTGTTGCGTGCGGCCGATGCCGGAGCGTTCAACAAGCACTTGTTCCACCGCGCCAATCCGCGTTTGGCTGAGAGCCTGAACCTGCCGATCCCCCTCCTGACGCAGAACATTTGCTCTTTGCTTTGCGACAGAGCGGTTGACCTGTGGCATGCGCGCCGCCGGTGTGCCCGGGCGCGGCGAATATGGAAAGGCATGGATATAGGTCAAGCCCGCTTCGCTAATAAAGCGGCGGGAGTTTTCAAACATGTCATCGGTTTCGGTCGGAAAACCGGCAATAATGTCTGCGCCAAAAACCATGTCAGGCCGCAAGCCCCGGAGCTTGTCGATGATCGCCAGAGCATCATCGCGCAAATGGCGGCGCTTCATCCGCTTGAGAATGAGATCATCGCCCGATTGCAGCGAAAGATGCAAATGCGGCATCAAGCGAAGATCGGTGACCGCTTCATAAAGCGCCGGATCAGCCTCAATGGAATCGATCGAGGAAATACGAAGGCGCGGGAGGTCCGGCACATGCCGCAAGATCGCCTGGACCAATTGGCCCAAACTGGGTGCGCCGGGTAGGTCGGGACCGTAGGAGGTAATGTCCACCCCGGTGAGCACCACTTCTTTGACACCATTGGCGACAAGCTTTTTGATCTGATCGACGACCAAGCCCATTGGCACAGAGCGCGAGGGCCCACGACCAAAAGGAATGATGCAGAAGGTGCAGCGGTGATCGCAACCGTTTTGCACCTGCACAAAGGCTCGGGTGCGGCTATCCATGCCTTCAATGAGATGAGCGGCGGTTTCGCGCACGCTCATGATATCATTGACCTGCACCTTGTCGTTCAGCGTCAGGCCAAAAACCATCGGCTTATAGCTATCGGCCTTGAGCTTATCGGCATTGCCGATGACCAGATCGACCTCGGCCATATCGCCAAAGCTGCGCGCCTCAGTTTGCGCTGCGCAGCCGGTGACGATGATTTTGGCCTCAGGATTATCGCGGCGTGCTTTACGAACCGCTTGCCGTGCCTGACGGACGGACTCCTGAGTGACGGCGCAGGTATTGATAATGATAGCATTATCCAACCCGGCCTTTTCGGCCTCGGCCTTCATCACCTCGCCTTCATAGGCGTTGAGGCGGCAGCCAAAAGTGAGTGTCTCAATGGCCATTAAGCGGCCTCGCTACGCGCCCAAATGCCCGTTGAGGGGTCAACCGTGCCGCGCCATTCATACTCTGCCGGTCCCGTTAGGGTCACGTGATCATCAGGCAGCCACTCCACAACGAGATCGCCGCCCGGAACGGTGATCGTCGCTTTGCGATTGCTGCGACGGGTACGAACGCCGTTGACGAGGGCAGCGCAAGCAGCGGTGCCACAGGCTTCGGTGATCCCTGCCCCACGCTCCCATGTCCGCAAAATCATGCGGTCTGGCGTGATGACCTCCGCGATAGAAATGTTGCAGCGCTCTGGGAAGAGCGGATGGTTCTCGAGCATGGGCCCGAACTTTTCCAGAGCGTAACCCCACACATCATCCTTCACCCAGAAGGTGACATGAGGATTGCCCATAGAGGCCGCCGAAGGGGAATGCAGGATAGGCGCATCAATCGGCCCAATCTGAAGTTCAATGGCGCGCGTGTCGCCAAACTCTTCGTTGAGCGGAATGTCGTACCACGCGAATTTGGGCGTACCCATATCCACAGTGATCAAGCCGTCTTCAGCTTCTTCTCCGAAGAGAAACCCTGCAACGCTTTCAAAATCGAAACGTCTACGCCCGTGCTCGGCTGTGAGGAACTGCACAACGCAGCGCATCCCATTGCCGCAAGCTTGAGCGCGCGATCCATCGGAATTGATGATCTCAATAAAATAGTCGGTTCCCGAGGTGCGCGGATCATGGATGGCCATGATCTGGTCGAACTTGGTTTCTGGATGCGCATTGATGGCAATCGCCGCTTCCGCCGTGACCCGCCTATCGGTGCCGCGCATATCGGCCACGATAATCTGGTTGCCCAGACCATTCATTTTCAAAAAAGGAATGTCGCTCACGGTCAATTCTTTCACGCAGTGTGCGCCGTTCGCAGAGGCGCGTTCGCCCACTATATGGCGGAATAGCTTTTCAATTGCCAGAGCGACACCTTCACCGAACGCGTTGGTTCGACGCGGTTAACCGACGCTTGCGTCAATCGGGTACATTAAAACGTAACCATTGGCCTTAACTAGAAACAAAATTTAATCGTGCAATCACAGAGGAAAGAGTGGCTATAGATCTTTGAAGCAGATCGCTAAGAGGGAATAACTATGAATATGGCTTTTTCGCCTAGTCATATTATCAGTGACTGGAAAGACTACTACGCCAATGTGTGGGGCACACAGGCACTTCGTCTCCAGCACACTTTAGCCCAATCGGATTTGTTTTCCGATGAAGCACTTTCCCGTCTGATCGACATGACCCCGCGTGAGGCCTATCACGTCAATTACTCTCAAAAGACCCCCGGGAACCCGCCTAAACGGCGCGAAGGCCAGATCAAAGACCTATCCGGTGCGGAGGTTTTGGAGGTCGTGCGTAATGGCAATATTTGGGTGAATTTGACCGCACCGGCCAAAACCAACCCAGCCTATGGCGCGCTGCTCGATAGCCTTTATAGCGAATTCGAAGGCCGTATCCCGGGCTTTAAGAGCTATAAGCGCAATCTCACCATTCTCATCTCATCGCCCAACGTCTCGGTCAAATACCACTCTGACGTTCCGGGCCAGAGCTTGTGGCAGGTGCGGGGCACAAAGAAGGTTTATGTCTACCCCGCCCAAGCGCCCTTTATTTCTCAGCCAGCGCTGGAAAAGCTTATCCTTGGGCAGTTGCGCGAAACCGACATGCCATTTGAGCAGTGGTTTGATGATTTCGCGCAGGTTTATGACCTTGAAGCGGGCCAGATGCTGCATTGGCCGCTCAATGGGCCACACCGCGTCGTCAATCACGGCATGCTCAATGTCAGTTTCACCACCGAGCATTGGACCGACGAACTGCGTAAGCACTATGCGGTAAATTACGCCAATGGCGTGTTGCGCAATAAGTTGGGCCTCACAAAGCTCGCTCAGAACACGAGCGGTCTTTCTTATCTGTCCAAACTCGGGCTCGCCGGCGCTGTAAAATTTTCGCCGCTCAACCCGCAGCGCAAGAAGGTTTACACAGTCGACTTCGAAGTCGATCCGACCAATCCCGAAGGTATCAGGGACATTCCCGCCTTCACCTTTGAAAAGTGATCTCGTCAAATCGCCGCGATAGACGCCCTTCACACTAAGGTTATAAATCAGCGCGAGGCGTTCGATCGCCTTGCGCCCCTTTGGCTCGAGCTCGAACAGCGCTCTGGGCGGGATGTCTTGTTCCAGAGCTTGGGTTGGGTTCGTGCTGTCTGGGATTTTGAGGTGGCCCGAAACAACGCAGCCTTCAGCCCCTTTATCGTTCTCGCTTACCGAGGCGAGAGCCTTATCGGCGCTCTGCCTATGGAACTCGTGAGCACAGGCATGCGTCGTGTCTTAGTGCCCATTGGCTATGCTTTTTCTCAGATATCGAATGCCTTGGTAGCCGCAGAAGAAGATGCTGAGACCGTGGTCGGACAACTGATCGATGCCACGAAATCAAAAATTTCCAGTGATACGCTGCTCTTCACGAAAGTGCGCAGCGGCTCGTCACTCTATAAAGGTCTGCCGGCCGATCACGTAAAAACCGCCGAAACCCTCGGTGCGCCCGTCGCAGAACTATCGGACTATCCTGACTTCGCTGCATATTTTCGCACGGTAAGGCCGAAAACACGCAAAAACATCCGCAATGCCCGCAATAGGCTCGAACGCGAGGCCACACTCTCCCACCACGTGGTTGATGATGCAGGCCAACAACTGGCCTTAATCGAAAGAACACTCAGCAGCCGTGACCAACGATTGAAAGAGCAGGGCCTGACGTCGCGCGCTTTCGGCACGCGTCATTTTCAGGACTTTTGCGCCAGCCTCGTCGGCAATCCAAATCTTTCAATCACTGGTTTTTCGCTCATTCACGGTCAAAATTTTCTGGCTGAACAATGGGGTTTCACTCACGGTGGACGCTATTACGCCTATGTGGCGGCTCGGGACTTTTCCCAGTCAGACGAAAGTCCGGGCAAGATGCACCTCGCCGAAGTCACTCAGGCCTGCGCAGACCGCGGGTTGGCCGCCTGTGACCTTGGTATTCCCACCATGCCTTACAAATTAACGTGGGCGACTCATGTCGTGGACGTCCACGATATCGCTATCCCTCTCACCGCACGCGGCAAGTTGATTGTGCGCGTTTGGGATGTTTGGTTGCGACCAAACCTGAAAGCGCTGGTTTTGCGTACCCCACCGACCCTCCGCGTCAAAGTCATGCGCTTTTTTGGGCGGAACAAGGACCAAAAACCATAAGGATTGCCGAGCTTCCTTGACTCGTTAGGCGCTTTCCCTTAGAGCCAAACTGTTCATCAGGCATTTGCTCCTGACCAGCCGACCGGGACCCCTAGGGGTATAAAGAGATCCCGGAGGCCAACATCCGCCAGCGCGTTGCGCCCGCGGGTGGGTTTGGTGTTTGGCTTTTTGGATCTTATCTCTCACAAGGAATTGGCCTTGCGAGTGAAAAGGAACCGGCATGTTCGAGAGCTTAAGCGACCGGCTTGGCAAAATCTTTGACGGGCTTCGTGGCCGCGGCGCGCTGAATGAAGCGGACGTCGATGCTGCAATGCGCGAAATTCGTCGCGCCCTTATTGAAGCCGACGTTTCGCTTGAAGTTGTCCGTGCCTTCGTTGAGCAGGTTCGTGAACGCGCTATTGGCGCTGAAGTCACGCGCTCCGTTACCCCGGGCCAGCAAGTCGTCAAGATCGTCAACGACGAACTCGTTGCAGTTCTTGGCTCTGACGCTGTCACCATCGATCTTAACGCTCCTGCCCCCGTAACCCTCCTGATGGTTGGTTTGCAGGGTTCGGGTAAGACCACCACCACCGCCAAGATCGCCAAACGTCTTAAGGACAAGCAGCGCAAGAAAGTGCTGCTGGCTTCGCTCGATACGCGCCGTCCGGCTGCTATGGAGCAGCTGCGCATCCTTGGCGAACAGGTTGGTGTCGACACTCTTCCAATCGTCTCGAGCGAAACGCCGGTCGAAATCGCGCGTCGCGCTGAACGCGAAGCCCGCCTCGGCGGCTATGACGTTCTGATCGTCGACACCGCCGGTCGTACGCATATCGACGAGGAACTGATGGTCGAAACGGTCTCCATTAAGGAGACCGTCAAGCCACACGAGATTCTGCTGGTTGTCGATTCGTTGACCGGTCAGGACGCGATCAACGTCGCCCGCTCATTTGATACCCGTCTCGATATCACCGGTATCGTGCTGACACGCGTGGATGGCGACGGTCGTGGCGGCGCTGCACTCTCGATGCGTGCAGCAACCGGCAAGCCGATCAAGCTGATCGGTGTTGGCGAAAAGATGGATGCCCTCGAGGACTTCCATCCAAGCCGTATCGCTGACCGTATCCTTGGCATGGGCGACATTGTTTCGCTCGTGGAAAAGGCTGCCGAACACGTTACCGCCGAAGACGCCGCGAAAATGGCGAAGAAGCTCAAGAAGGGCTCCTTTGACCTCGACGATCTGCGCGGCCAGCTTCAGCAGATGAAGAAGATGGGCGGCATGGGCGGCCTGATGGGCATGATGCCCGGTGCCGGCCAGATGAAAAAGGCTATGGCCAACGCGAACATCGACGAAAAGGTCTTTGATCGCCAGATCGCTATTATCAATTCGATGACCGCCAAGGAACGGGCCAACCCGGACCTGCTCAATGCCTCACGTCGCAAGCGTATCGCTGCTGGTGCCGGTGTTGACGTGTCGGAAATCAATAAGCTGACCAAACAGCACCGCCAGATGGCGGATATGATGAAAAAAGTCTCCAAGGGCGGCATGGGCGCACTCGGGGGCATGTTTGGGGGCAAGATGGGCGGAATGCTCGGCGGTATGCCGGACCTGTCCAAAATGGACCCTAAACAGCTTGAAGCCATGGCCCGTCAGGCCGGCATCAATCCCGATCAGCTCAAGGGCCTGCCCGGGGCTGATCTCCCTGCCCCCAAGGCGCTGCCGACTGACGTCAACGCGCTGCTCAAGTCCTCCGGCGGCCCGGGTCTTCCTGGTCTCGGCGGCATACCAAAATTCCCAGGCCTGCCCGGCTTGGGCAAGAAGAAATAGACCAAAACTCGAAACTAGGAGCCAATCATGGCACTCAAGATCCGCCTTGCACGCGCTGGCACCAAGAAGCGCCCTTTCTACCACATCGTTATCGCTGACGCGCGTTCGCCACGCGACGGCCGCTTCATCGAAAAGCTGGGCACCTACAACCCACTGCTGAACAAGGACGTTGAAAACCGCATCGTTCTGAACACCGAACGCGCTCAGCACTGGCTGTCCGTTGGTGCGGTTCCAACCGACCGCGTAGAACGTTTCCTCGACACAGCAGGCCTCCTGAAGCGCGACGCACGCAACAACCCAAAGAAGGGTGAGCCAGGCGACCGCGCTAAGGAACGCGCAGAGGAAAAGGCAGCTAAGGAAGCTGCTGTTGCTGAAGGCGCAGCTGAATAATTTTAGTCCTTTTGGACTAAGTTATAAAAAGACCCCGGTGCTCATGGCGCCGGGGTTTTTTCTTTATTCGCACGATATCGTTATTCATCAAAAAACGACGCACCCTGGCCTGACGACCAAGTGAACCCTGTCAACAGGGATCGAGTATTGGAAAGCAACTCTGTCGTAAAAAGAGATACCTTTTCATCGCCTTCTATCTTGTAAGCTGCGTCCTCAATATTTTTGACGAACCTATGTTCAAATTCTGGGTCAGCTTCAGCTAATGATTTCACAAGACATGCAACACGTATGGCAACTCCCTGGCCAATGATTTCTTGTGTGTCAGACATAACCTACTCCCAAAATACCTAAGCGAGCTCCACGCTATTCAAAGCTGGGACACAAGATCAATTCAGAATCGAATATTTCTTCATCCGCGCTGCCGCTTTCACTCAGGTGGCAAAATTAGGTTTGGAGAATGCAAAAACCCCGACATTGCTGCCGGGGTGTGCTCATGTATCTAAATTATGGAACTCGTTAGCGGAAAAAACTCTCCGTTATGCGGCCTTGAGCTTGGCGAGGATTGCTTCGCCCATTTCCTGGGTGCCGACAACCTTGCAGCCTTCTTGAGCGATGTCGGCTGAACGCAGGCCTTCAGCGAGTACGGCAGCGATAGCGCCTTCGACCTTGTCCGCCATCTCGATCATGCCGAAGGAGTAGCGCAGCGCCATGGCGTATGACGCAATCATCGCGATCGGGTTGGCGATGCCCTTGCCAGCGATGTCTGGAGCCGAGCCATGGACTGGCTCGTACATCGCCTTACGCTTCCCGGTGGACGCATCTGGAGCGCCAAGTGCTGCCGATGGGAGCATGCCGAGCGAACCGGTGAGCATGGCAGCGACGTCGGAGAGAATATCGCCAAAAAGGTTGTCGGTGACGATAACGTCGAACTGCTTGGGATTGCGGACGAGCTGCATAGCGCAGTTGTCAGCCAGAATATGATTGAACGCTACGTCGCCAAAATCCTTGGCAACGGTGCGAACGACTTCGTCCCACAACACGCCAGACTTCATGACGTTCTTCTTGTCAGCCGAGTGGATCTTGTTGCCGCGGGTGCGGGCAAGATCGAAGGCGACGCGTGCAATGCGATCGATTTCGTAGGTTTCGTAAACCTGAGTATCCACGCCGCGCTTTTGGCCATTGCCCAGATCGATGATTTCCTTCGGCTCGCCGAAGTAAACGCCACCGGTCAGCTCGCGAACGATGAGGATGTCGAGGCCTTCAACCAATTCGCGCTTGAGCGCAGAGGCGTCAGCCAGTGCTGGGTAGCAGATCGCTGGACGCAAGTTGGCAAACAGGCCCAAATCCTTGCGCAGACGCAGGAGAGCAGCTTCTGGGCGCTTGTCGTAAGGGACATTGTCCCACTTCGGACCGCCAACCGCACCAAAGATGACGGCGTCGGCCTTCGATGCCTTTTCCATGTCTTCTTCGGAGATCGCTTCGCCATGCGCGTCATAAGCGCAACCGCCAGCCAAACCGCGTTCAATCGCGAAGTCCGTCAGACCCGCTTCGTTGGACCAAGCGATGATCTTTTCGACCTCAGCCATGATCTCTGTGCCGATGCCGTCACCAGGCAGAAGGAAAAGGGAATGGGCAGCCATATTGGGATAAACTCCTCAACCGTACTCACGGGTACACCTTAGCTTGCACATAGCGCTTTTTTCGACGCTAGCGCAAGCGGCTGCCGCGTTTGCATCCAAAATTCCAGTTTCGCCCGCAGAGTAAATTAACAACACGCTAAGACCTACCCACGGATAAATACGGAGATTTTAGGAGGTATCAGTGTTTAAGAAATTTTTAGGGCTGTCAGCGCTCGCGCTGATGGCGGCCATAATTCCTGCCTATGCTCAACCCAACGGCGAGACACCTCGGTGGATGCGCTATGCCAGTATATCGCCAGACGGGGAAACCATCAGTTTCACCTATCGTGGGCAGATTTTTGTCGTACCTGCTGATGGCGGGCTCGCCGTTCCGCTCACCACCGCCGGCAATTTTAGCTATGGAGCGATCTGGGCGCCGGACTCAGAAAGACTTGCCTTTGCCACCGACATCAATGGCAATACCGAGATTTATCTCACCGATTTCAGCGGCACGCTCGAACGACGCACTTGGTCCTCATTTGGCGAGCAACCATCGAGCTTCTCGCCCGACGGAGAACAGATTCTTTATAGTAGAATAGCTCTCGGAGACGCTGAACGCAGCGTACAGACGGCACTTTCTAGCAAGCCACAGCTGTTTGCTCAAAGTGTCGAAACCGGCCGCGAAACCCTCGTTCTGCCTAACTACGCCAGCGACGCGCGCTGGAATACAGCGATGGACAAACTCGCGTATAGTTTCGACCCAGCAGGGGATCGTGCCGAGCGCCAACATCGCGTCACAGCCAATGCGCGACAAATCTATATGTACTCCCCTGCCACCGGGAACCACGAGCGGCTTTTCAATGTTGATGGCGTCGATCGCTACAACCCGGTTTGGAGCCCCGACAACAGCGCGATCTATTACCTCGCGGAAGGGACCGGCACGCTCAATGTCTGGCGCTATTCATTTGCCGATAAGACCGAAGAGCAGGTCACGCAGTTTCACGGCACACAGGTAATCGACCTGTCGATCGCCGATAACGGCATGCTGGCTTTTATCCACGACGGACGCATCTATACGATTAGCGCGGGAGAGACCGAGCCCCAACCACTTGAGGTGCTGACGCTTGAGCAGCTCGCCAGCTTGGATGTGAATGTGCCGCTCCTCGGGAGCGACGAATTTGTCTCATCTCCGGACGGCAATCATTTCGCCATCGCCCGCTATGGCAATATATTTTTGGTCGATACGACAGGTAAGGTACAGCAACTAACCGAAACCCCTGAGGAAGAGCGCAACGTAAGCTTTTCACCTGACGGTCAGGCGCTCACTTATGCCAGCGAGCGCGATCATCAGTGGGGCCTGTATCGCATTGCATTAACCTCCGCTGGTGCAGGCGAAGGTGAGAGCTTTGTTGAAGAAAAGCTCTATGTCCCCGAGGAAGGGAACGCATTCCAACCGCTCTACTCCCCAGACGGCTCAGAGATCGCCTTTATCGCGGATCGACGAGAAGTGCAGGTTCTCAATCTAGCAACTAAGGCTGTGACAAAGCTCTTCGCGCCCAGTGACTATAACTCGTCCTATCGAGAGGATGACATCTGGTTCTCTTGGGCTCCTACATCAGACCAAATCCTAACGCGTTGGCGCACTATTGGATCTGGTGGCGACAATTCTAAGGCCGCGGTTGTCCCCGCTGATGGTAGCGCACCGCCACAGCACGTAACACAAGCCCTCAACGTGAGCTTCAATGGGCAGTGGAGCACCGATGGCAGCCAGATTTTTGTTCAATCGGCAGTTGATACTGCGTGGTCCGCGCAGCTTCACATTGAAACGCTCGACCTGTATCGCATTTTCGTTTCGGCGCAGGCGCGCGCAGACTTTATCGACCTCGCCGATGGCACGGTCGATTTTGCTGAGCGCGGCCCGAAACGCTACGTACCAGAAGCGGAGCGCGCTTCCCGCCTCGAAACACACATCGGAGGCCACCTCGACTACTATTATCTGGAAGCCAATGGTACCGGCTTGATCGGGGTCGATCGCATCGACGACACGCACTTTTTGATTCAACGCATAGATTTGGCCGACGGTAGCGCCGAGACGATTCAAATCGTTGAGGCCCCCGGCACCGTTGGCTTTTCTCACGTGGCAGCAACAGATGTGATCGACTTCAAAGCTGACGATGAGATTGTACGGGTGTCAGTCTACAGCCCCAACGGCACTGAACACATCGCGATCAATCACGTCGCCAGCTTCAATCTCGACGCTCATAGAAGGGCCGCCTTTGAGCAGGCATGGTCGCACCTGAAGTATAATTTTTACTCAGCAGACCTAGAAGGCCGCGATTGGGATGCCATTGGCGCGAAGTATCGCTCGTATTTGGGCTCCATCAATTCGACGCGTGAACTTTCGGATCTCGTGCGCGCAATGTATGGCGAGTTGTCTGCATCACACCTCTTTTCCAACTCCGTGATATTCGAAGGCAATGTAGCGGGGATTGGGAGTCAGAGCGACGTCCTTGGCGTCTATTTTGACTATGGTTTTGAAGGCCCCGGTCTACGCGTGGCTGCGCTGCTCCCCGGTGGTCCACTCGACCGCGCCAGCCTGGGCGTAAACGCGGGCGACGTAATCACGAGCATTAATGGCAAGCAAATTCCAGACTTGGGCGGAACCGGTCGTCTTCTTGATCGCAACTCAGGCAGAGAGGTGTCGCTCGGTATCGCGAAAGCCAATGGTGAAGACCAACGCACTGTGAGCGTCCACCCGATCAGCGCCTTCGATGAGTACGAACTCGCCCGCGAACGATGGCGCGATAGCCGCCGTGAGATGGTGAGCCGACTCTCCAACAGCTGTGTGGTTTATCAGTACGTTCCAGATATGGACGAACCCTCTTACCGCCGCCTCGTTGGCCGTTTGACTGGGATGCGCGATGTCGCCAAGGCAGCGCTTATCGACGTGCGTTCGAACGGCGGGGGCAACCTCACCCGCGAATTGATGACACTGCTCAGCGGCGAAGCGTATAGCGTGACTGGTCGCGATGATGGCCCGAAGGTACAGGATCCCAACAATCGCTGGATTGGCCCGAGCGCAATTCTGGTGGATAGCTACGGCTATTCGGATGGCACTATGTTCCCTCAGGCCTATCACGACACCAAATTGGGGCTCATCGTCGGCGATGCGGTGTTGAACACCGGCACCTATGTCTCGTCCTATAAAAGCAAGATCGTCAGGGGCTTTGAATATGCGATGCCAACTTTGCCTATCCGCAATCTCGACGGGCATTTGTATGAAAACAGCATCATTCAGCCAGACATTCACGTGCCGTTTGACCCCAACTCTGTTGGCTTCAATACCGACCCGCAGCTCGAGGCCGCCGTGGCCGCTCTGATGGAGCAGATCGGCGCTGACAGCGACTGCCGTCTGCCGTAAGCAACGATTCCAAAAAGTAAAAAAGGCGCCTCTTGGGGCGCCTTTTCATTTTCCGCACTGAGATGCGATCAGCTGTGGCTGGTCGCCGCGCCGATGCGGGCCGTTACTTCGATCTCGATCTTCATGCCCTCTTCGATCATCTGCACAATCAGCATGGAAGCGGCCGGACGGATATTCTTGAACACCGGACCCACCGCTGCGACGACTTCATCAACCAACGATCGGTCAGCGACGTAATAGACAACGCGGACCGTATCCTCGATCGAGGAGCCCACTTCTTTGAGCGCTTTGTCGACGGTGGCCAGGGCGTTCTTGGCCTGCTCGCCAGCGCTCTCCGGCATGGTCATGGTGGCGTAGTCATAGCCCGTCGTACCGGACACATAGACTGTGTCTTCGTGGCGCACGGCGCGCGAATAGCCAAAGGTGGCTTCAAAGGGCGAGCCAGTGGAGACGCGCTGCACCATGGGTTAGTCCAATCTCTTGTGAAGGAAGTAACGAGTGTGACCGGGCGGATAGTCTTCTAGGCGGCCGTATTCAGTGTAGCCAAGCTTTGCGTAAAACCCAGGAGCTTGAAAACTCATCGTGTCTAACCGAATGCCGACACAGAGTCTTTCGCGCGCCAAGACCTCTGCCCTATTCATCAAGGCTTCGCCAACACCCTGCCCGCGCAAAGTCGCTGGCAGGTGCAATAGTTCAATCATCATCCAGCCGTAGCTGATGCGGCCAGTCAGGCCGCCAACAGTGTCGCCGCCGTCGTCTTTTACCGCCAGCACAAATGAAAAAAACGGAGGAGCAAACCGCCCCTCCGTTTTGGAGTCATTGTACTGGATAAGACCGCTCAAAATGGTCTGATGAGATGCCCCACTCTGACCTTCTTCTAGAACGATCTGGACCATTTTAGAGCCAGGGACGTTGTGCAGCCATTTTTCCCTCAAAGGAGGTTATGGATGCATCGGACTTCAAGGTGCCGGCAATGTCATCGAGACCTTCAAGCAGGATCTGCTTGCGCGATGGGTCGATGTCGAAGTGGAGTGTGCCACCATCTGGACCCTGAATGGTCTGCGCTTCGAGGTCGATGGTCAGAGTAGCGTTTGAGCCGCGCTCGGCATCGTCGAGCAGCAGTTTGAGCTGTTCTGGCGAAACGACGAGTGGCAGAATGCCGTTCTTGAAGCAGTTATTGTAGAAAATGTCCGCAAAGCTGGTGGAAATCACGCAGCGAACGCCGAAGTCAAGCAGTGCCCAAGGCGCGTGCTCACGCGAGGAACCACAACCAAAATTGTCGCCCGCGATGATGATCTGCGCTTTGCGATAAGCAGGCTGATTGAGGACGAACTCAGCATTTTCCGAGCCATCTTCATTGTACCGCATTTCGGAGAACAGCGCAGTGCCGAGACCGGTGCGCTTGATCGTCTTGAGGTACTGCTTTGGGATGATCATATCGGTGTCGATATTGATAATCGGCAATGGAGCCGCGACACCGGTCAGAGTGATGAACTTATCCATGGGGATTGGGACCTCGCTGTTACTAGCGTCATCGCGCAATCCGGGGGTATCGGTCAAGGCCTAACCGTACCAAAGCGTACGGCTGGAGTTTTCACCCCATCCGTACGTTTAAAAATGCTTAGAGGCTGGTCTTTGGATCGACGCCCAACATGATGTTGAGGTTCTGAACTGCAGCGCCAGAAGCGCCCTTGCCCAGATTGTCGTAAACCGCAGCAATGACAGCCTGATTGAGCTCATCATTGGCAAACACATAGAGCGAGAGCTTATTGGTGCCGTTATTGGCCTGAGGATCAAGCGAAGCGAGTTTGCCGGCGCTTGGATCATAAGGCATGGCTTCAACGAAGCTGTTCGGGATCGCTGCGTAATGTGCCGAAAGGCAATCATGCAGATCCTTGCCCGTTGGCATATCCGCAACCATGTCGAGGTGCAGCGGCATCGTCGTCAGCATGCCCTGAGCAAAATTGCCAACGGTGGGCTCAAACAATGGCGCACGGTTCAGATGTGCATATTCCGCCATTTCTGGCAGATGCTTGTGCTTAAAGGTCAGCCCATAAGGCATGAACTGGCTCGGCTTTGCGCCTTCTGCCTCATACTCTTCGATCATCTGGCGACCACCGCCCGAATAGCCGGAAATGCCATGGTAGCTCAGCGGATAGTCGCCGGGCAGAAGACGCGCTTCCACCAGCGGACGAGCGGCCGCGATTAGCCCCTGTGGCCAGCACCCTGGATTGGCAACGAAACGGGCCTTAGCAATGGCTTCGGTCTGACCGATGTCCATTTCAGCAAAGCCATAGGTCCAGCCTTCAGCGATACGGAATGCGGTCGAGGCATCAATGACACGAGTGGTGTCATTGTCGATGAGACGTACGCTTTCTTTGGCGGCTTCGTCGGGCAGGCAGAGGATCGCCACATCAGCTGCATTGAGCAGGCGCTTACGCTCATCCTGATCCTTGCGCTTTTCCGGCGCGATTGAGAGAACTTCAAGATCCTGTCGGCCAGCCAGACGATCACGGATCTGCAGACCAGTGGTACCAGCTTCGCCATCAATAAAGATCTTCGCGGCCATGAATGGGCTCCTCAATAAGACTTGGCTTAGATGGCGTTCTCTCGCGCCAACGTCAAGCGTTCTGCGGTTGTAATGCATGCCCAGCTTTGGCAATCCTAAGCATCTACAAAACGAGGGACGACTATGAGCACTCCACACAATCACGCCAAGCCCGGTGACTATGCAGAAGCGGTGCTGCTGCCGGGCGACCCTTTGCGCGCAAAATGGATCGCTGAGACGTTCTTCGAGAACCCCAAACTCGTCAATTCTGTCCGTAATTGCCTCGGCTATACCGGCACCTGGAAAGGCAAGCCTATTTCAGTGCAGGCCAGTGGCATGGGCCAACCGTCCCTCGCTATCTATGTGCATGAGTTGATCAACGTCTTTGGCGTCAAAAAAATCATCCGCGTGGGCACATGCGGCGGGCTTAGCGCTGATGTGAAGGTACGGGACATTATACTGGCGCAGGGTGCGTCCACCGATTCAGGCATTGTGAAGGGCCGGTTCGGTGCCTTCAACTTCGCCCCCATCGCTGACTTCGGCCTTCTGCGCACAGCCGCCAATCTCGCTGAAGAGCGCGGTTTGGCCTATCACGCAGGCAATATGCTGTCTTCAGATGTCTTCTACCACGCTGATGGCTTCGCAGGGTATGACAAGTTGCCGGAGCATGGCGTGATCGGCGTGGAGATGGAAGCGGCTGTGCTTTATACGCTCGCAGCGCGTTTCAAGGTGAAGGCCCTCGCCATTTGCACCATGACTGATAGCCTGATTACGCACGAGGAAATGAGCGCCGACGAGCGCCAAAGCTCGCTCAAAGAGATGGTTGAGCTTTCCCTCGATACCGCCGTCGCTTAAACCCGTAAAAAGGCTGAGAGTTAGAGGCCGAATGCAGCAGCAGGGCTGGACTCATTGACGTTTATCGCCTATGAGCCGCCCATTCGTGTGTTTGCCTCTCGGAGTAGACGCACGGGAATAACAAGAAGACTGCCCTCCGTTACAAACCAAGACCGGGCAACAAGGGTTTTCGGACCCCCAAATTGCTCCAGCGAAAAGATCAGAACGGATCGATTATGACCAATATCATCCAGCAGCTTGAACAAGAACAAGTTACTAAGCTCGCCGCTCAGCGCGAACTTCCAGACTTCACCCACGGCGATACCGTCAAGGTGTGGGTAAAGATCCGCGAAGGCGACAAGGAACGTCTCCAAGCCTATGAAGGCGTCGTGATTGCACGCTCGGGTGGCGGCATCATGGAATCCTTCACCGTCCGTAAGATTTCTTACGG
Organism: Devosia sp. MC1541; assembly: GCF_012847305.1. Taxonomy (NCBI): domain Bacteria; kingdom Pseudomonadati; phylum Pseudomonadota; class Alphaproteobacteria; order Hyphomicrobiales; family Devosiaceae; genus Devosia; species Devosia sp. MC1541. The sequence continues at coordinate 296,725 of NZ_JABBDZ010000002.1, read as the reverse complement.
TGAAGGCGTGGAACGCGTGTTCCCAATCTATTCCCCAAACATTGCTTCGGTTGAAGTGATCAAGCGCGGTAAGGTTCGTCGCGCCAAGCTGTACTACCTGCGCGATCGTCGCGGTAAGTCTGCTCGTATTTTCGAATCGACCAACGCTCGTACCCGCAAGATCGAAGCTGGCGAACGCGAAGCAGCACTGGCTGCTAAGGAAGCTCGTGAAGCTGAACGCGTAGCAGCAGCTCAGGCCCTCGCAGCTGAAGTCGCTGCAAAGGAAGCTGAAGCAGCAGCGGCAGCAGCAGCAGCCGAAGAAGCAAAGAGCGAATAAGACGCTCGAAGCTGATCGAATTGAGAGGCCCGGTGGCAACACCGGGCCTTTCCTTTTGCCACAACGATTCACGTGAAACGCTTAGCTCAATCGGCTAGGGCTGATAGAAGAGCACAAACAAGCGTCACCCGATTCCCGGAGTCTTTAATGACCACTTCCATTGTGACCTGGAACATCAATTCGGTTCGTCTTCGGATCGAGATGGTCCTTAATTTCTTGCGCGAGTATCAGCCGGACGTACTGATGCTGCAGGAAATTAAGTGCACGAATGACCAGTTTCCGCGCAATGCTTTCATCGAAGCTGGCTACCCGCACATGGCCGTGCATGGCCAGAAGGGTTACCACGGGGTAGCAACTGTCTCGAAGTTTCCGCTAACGGACATTTCAAGCCGCTCATTCTGCGAAATCCCCGATTCGCGTCACATCGCAGCGCTGATGGACTTTGGCTATGGCCCAACCACACTGCACAATTTCTATATTCCTGCGGGCGGCGATGAGCCGGACGTAACCATCAATCCCAAGTTCAAGCACAAGCTCGATTTCCTGGATGAGCTGAAGACGTGGTTCGCCGAGCCTGCCTTCCAGCATCGTCAGCTGATCGCCGGTGACTTCAACATCGCGCCACACGAGAACGACGTGTGGAACCATAAGCAACTGCTTAAAATCATCAGCCACACGCCGATGGAAACCGAGCGCCTCGATGCCCTGCTCAAGGGAGGATTTGGCTGGGTCGACCTAGTGCGCAAGCACGTGCCCTACGATCAGAAGATCTATTCGTGGTGGAGCTATCGCGGCAAGGATTGGAATGCGTCCGACCGCGGCCGTCGCCTTGACCACATTTGGTCAACTTCGGACATCGCCCAGAATTGTTCTGGGATAGAGATCGTTCGCGCGGCCCGAGGCTGGACAGCGCAACCTTCGGACCACGTGCCCGTCATCGCCCGTTTCGGCTAATCCGCGGAGCGAACCATCTTCTTTCGCAGTGGTTCGAGCGCGTGCATATATTGCCCCAGATCTCGTTGGATGCGCTCTGCGGCGCGTTGAGCGAGGCTGGGGCTTTGTTTTGCGAGCTTTAGAAAAGCAGACCGCGGGACAAAGATCAGCTCGCATTCCGTCTCAGCCGTAAAGGTCACGGGTCGCGGTTTAGCGATGATCAGCGAGGTTGGAGATATGACACTGCCAGGCTCGGTGAGACGATAGGCTTTGCTCGCCTCTGCGCCTTGATGTTCAACGAGCACAGTACCGCGCACCAAAACGGAAGCACCTTGCGGCTCCGTACCGCCGCGATAGATGACGTCACCGGCCGAGAAATGTTGGCGATCACCAGCAAATCCCAACATGGTGAGCTCTTGTTCATCGCAAATGTCGAAGAAATCGGCCTGGCTCAAGAGCTCGGCCGCGTCGTCCACTATCATCAGCCCAGACCCGCTATGCCTTTGGCCGCTTCATCGAAGCGGCCTTTGGCAAGCTATAATCGAGTTCTGGGGGAGAATGAACTCTTTTGTCTTTTAGGGAACGAGACGATACCCACCATCTTCCGTGACGAGAAGACGTGCATTGGATGGATCGCGCTCAATCTTTTGGCGGAGCCGATAGATATGGGTCTCTAACGTATGGGTGGTCACCCGATTATTATAACCCCAAACCTCCTTTAGGAGGATGTCACGCGTGATGGTTTTCGGACCCTGACGATAGAGAAACTTGAGTATCGATGTTTCTTTGTCGGTCAAGCGGACCTTGGTGCCGTCCGCCATTTCCATTGTCTTACCAGCAGGATGGAAATTGTAGGGGCCGATCGTGAAAACGGCGTCTTCACTGCTATCATGCTGGCGTAAAGCCGCCTGAATACGGGCCAAAAGGACTGGGTAGCGGAACGGCTTGGTCACATAGTCATTCGCGCCCGATTCAAGTCCCTGAATTTCGTCAGCGTCACTGTCGTGGCCGGTCAGGAGCAAAACGGGGCTCGAATAGCCTTCCTGACGCAGGGTGCGCACAGCATCGCGGCCGTCCATATCAGGCAAACCGACGTCCATGATGGTGAGATCAACATTGTTCCCACGCACCGCGACGAAAGCATCACTCGCTGTGCCTGCTTCAACGATCTCGAAATCGGGCTCCGCCGCGAGCTGTTCGACGAGCGTCTGCCGTAGATCGGTATCGTCATCCACAACCAAGATGCGCCGCTTATTCATATTTTACTCCGCGCGTTTCCACTCTGGTCGAGCGAGATCACAAAGACGCGACCTAAAAAGGGCACGCCTCATCACATCGCCGTTATTGAGAAGGCAACGTGGAAACATACGGAAAAGTTGCAGGTTTAGGCCGAGATTGTCGCCGGCCGCTTACCGAACAGGGCCGAACCCACGCGCACATGGGTTGCACCCATAGCAATCGCGGTTTCAAAATCGCCGCTCATCCCCATCGAGAGATGTGAGACACCGGCCTCCTGGCCAAGTTGGCTGAGATGCGCAAAATAGCTTCCTGCGGGCTGGCCGTCTGGGGGAATGCACATCAGGCCAATGATGTTGAGCCCGTGGACCTCGCGACAGCGTTTTACGAAAGCTACCGTGTCAGCAATCGCGATCCCGGCCTTTTGCTCTTCGCCACCAATGTTGACCTGCACAAAGCACGGTATGGATTTATCCGCACGCTTCATCTCCTCGGCCAGCACTGCGGCCACCTTCTCCCGGTCAACGCTTTCGATGACATCAAACAGTGCCACGGCCTCACGCGCTTTGTTGGTCTGGAGTGGGCCAATCAAGTGCAATTGCACGTTAGCAAACTTCTCGCGCAATGACGGCCACTTATCTTTGGCCTCCTGAACACGGTTTTCACCGAAAACGCGCTGGCCTGCCTGCAGAAATGGAAGGACCTCATCGGCTGAAAAAGTCTTGGAAACTGCAACCAAGTCAACGGTTTCGGGCAGCGCGCCGAAGCGAATCCGTGCCGTCTCTATCCGAGCATTAATGTCGTTGAGCGCAGTTTGGGCGCTGCTGATGCTGCCTGTCATTGCAGACCCCGTAGCTGTTGACCTGACAAGGGATTTCTGGTGATGGTCCGGGTAGCTAAAAACCCCTGAAAACGCAAGCGGCGCAACCCTCCTGCGACATGCTGTGTTAGATTTGTAAGGACGATCCGAGTTGAGCGGCGAACGCTACAATCCGCGCGAAAGCGAACCGAAATGGCAAAAGATCTGGGACGAGCGCCAGAGCTTTGTGACTTCCAACGATGATCCGCGCGACCCTTACTACGTCCTAGAGATGTTCCCCTACCCCTCGGGTCGCATTCATATGGGCCACGTGCGCAACTACGCCATGGGCGACGTCGTGGCGCGCTATCACCGTGCGAAGGGCAAAAATGTGCTCCATCCAATGGGTTGGGACGCTTTTGGTCTGCCAGCAGAAAATGCTGCGATCGAGCGCAAGACCCATCCGGGGACTTGGACCTATGCCAATATTGAGGCGATGAAGAAGCAGCTGAAATCGATGGGCCTCTCCATTGATTGGACGCGCGAAATCGCCACCTGCTCGCCGGACTATTACCAGCACCAACAGGCTATGTTCATCGATATGCTTGAAGCCGGTCTCGTGACCCGCAAGAGCTCAAAGGTGAATTGGGATCCGGTCGACATGACCGTTCTCGCCAATGAGCAGGTTATTGATGGCAAGGGCTGGCGCTCGGGCGCTGCAGTTGAGCAGCGCGAGCTGACGCAGTGGTTCTTCAAGATCTCTGATTTTGCTGAAGACCTGCTCGAAGCCATCGACACGCTGACCGAATGGCCAGAAAAAGTGCGCACCATGCAGCGCAACTGGATCGGCAAATCGGAAGGCATGCGCCTCCTGTTCGAACTGGTCGGCTCCGACAAGACCGCCGCAACGTCGGTCGAGGTGTTTACCACCCGTCCGGACACTATTTTCGGCGCTTCCTTCCTTGCCCTATCTCCAGACCACCCGCTGACCGCTGAACTGGCCAAATCGAGCCCAGAGCTCACTGAATTTGTTGCTGAATTCCGTCGTCAGGGCACAGCCACTGAAACGCTTGAAAAGGCGGAAAAGAAGGGCGTGTTCACTGGTCTTCACGTGAAACACCCGGTGGTTGAAGGCGCGACCCTGCCCGTCTATGTCGCCAACTTCGTCCTCATGGACTATGGCACTGGCGCAATCTTTGGTTGCCCAGCACATGACCAGCGCGACCTAGATTTCGCTCGTAAATACGACCTGCCCGTTAAGGCCGTCGTTCTACCAGCAGACACCGACCCGGCCACATTTGCTGTTGCCGACGAAGCCTATGTCGACGGTGGCACCATCTTTAACTCTGAGTTCCTCAACGGCCTCACCATCGATGCTGCCAAAGCAAAGATGGCGGAAGTCTTTGGTGCACGCACAGTTGATGGCCAGCGGCAGGGCGCAGTTGAAGTCAACTATCGCCTGCGCGACTGGGGGATTTCCCGTCAGCGCTATTGGGGTTGCCCGATCCCGGTCATCCACTGCGAAGTGTGTGGAACGCTGCCTGTGCCAAAGAAGGACCTGCCGGTCATTCTGCCAGAAGACGTTTCCTTCGATAAGCCGGGCAATGCGCTCGACCATCACCCGACCTGGAAGCACACCAACTGCCCACAGTGTGGTGTTGCCGCGCGGCGTGAAACCGACACCATGGACACCTTTGTCGACTCGTCCTGGTATTTTACCCGCTTCACTGCCCCACATGCGGATACCCCCACGGTACCAGCTGTCGCCAATCGCTGGCTTCCGGTGGACCAGTACATCGGTGGCGTGGAACACGCGATCCTCCACCTGCTCTACAGCCGCTTCTTCACCCGCGCGATGAAGGCCACTGGCCATGTGGGCGTAGATGAACCGTTCAAGGGCTTGTTCACTCAGGGCATGGTCACCCACGAGACTTACAAGTCCACGGATGGCGCTTGGGTCAATCCAACCGATATCGCCATCGAAACCAATGGTGACGTCCGTTCTGCGCGCCTGCTGTCCAACAACGAACCAGTGTCTATTGGTTCTGTTGAAAAGATGAGCAAGTCCAAGAAGAACGTGGTCGATCCAGACGAAATCGTTTCGTCCTACGGTGCCGATACCGCGCGTTGGTTCATGCTCTCGGATTCCCCGCCTGAACGCGACGTTCAGTGGACCGAAGCCGGTGTTGAAGGCGCAAGCCGCTTCCAGCAGCGCGTCTGGCGTTTGGTCAATGATCTCGTGGATGCAGCTCCGGCGACCGCAAGTGATGCCGTTGACGAAACCGCAGCCCTTGGTCTGCGCAAGATCGTGCACCGTTCCGTCCACGGCGTGGCTCAGGACATCGAAGGCCTGCGTTTCAACCGTGCCGTAGCTCAGATTTACGAACTCACCAACGCATTGGTGAAAGCTGTAAACGGCAAGCCTGGCGCCGCAACGCAAACAGCGCTCAAGGAAGGCACACGCTCGTTGATCCAACTGATCAGCCCGATGATGCCGCACTTGGCCGAAACATGCTGGGACGTTCTCGGCGCAGAAGGCCTCGTTGCCGACGCTCTCTGGCCACAGGTTGACGCTAAGCTTCTCGTCGATGATGAAGTAACCATGCCCATCCAGATCAACGGCAAGCGCCGTGGCGAACTGGTTGTTGCCAAGGGTACTGCAGCGGCAGAGGTGGAAGCTCAGGCACTTGCACTTGAAGCCGTCACCAAGGCGCTCGAAGGCAAGACCCCGAAGAAGATCGTGGTCGTTCCCGATCGCATCATCAACATTGTTGTATGACCTCGCTGAAAGCACATGAGGTGGCGCGCTATCTAGCGCGCCCCGACCTCAGCGAGGGCATATTCCTCGCTTACGGCCCAGACGGCGGTCTTGTTCGTGAGACCGCCCAGCGGCTAATCCGCTATCTGTCTGGTGACGATCCTGGCTCAGCCAATGTCACCATTTTTGATGGTCCGGAACTTAACGCAGATCCTTCACTTCTCGTGCTAGAAGCCCGGTCAGTCTCACTGTTTGGCGGCAAACGCATCATTCGCGTGAGAAATGCCAGTAAGACACTAGCTGCGCCACTCAAAGAACTCGTAGATGATCCCGGTGGCACTGCCATCGTGCTCGAGGCCGATAATCTCACGCCCAAGGACGCTCTGCGTGCACTTGTCGAAGCCGCTAAATTGGGGCGCGCTTTGCCGTGCTACCCGGATAGCGACGAAACCCTTATTGCGCTCATGCGTGAAACGTTTAACCAGAACGGCATTCGGCACGACAACGACGTTATCCCAAGCCTACGAGAAATCCTTGGCAACGACCGCGAGATCACGCGTCGCGAATTGGAAAAGCTGACGCTTTACTCAGCCAAAACCAAACACCTTACCCGCGAGGACGTTCTGTTGCTTTGTGCCGACAACGGCGCCTTAGCCATAGACGCAATTTTGGATTCGACAGGCGGCGGGCACGCCGAAAAGCTAGAGTTGGCACTCAACCGTGCAGTTTCCGCAAATGTGAACCCCCAGCAACTACTGGCTATGCTGACCAATCATTTTGCCAGTCTACGCCGTTGGCGGACCGAAGTGGACAAAGGCAAGCCAGCTCGCGCTGTGTTGGAGGGTGTAAAGCCCAAACCCCACTTTTCACGGATGGGAACCCTTGAGCAGCAGTTGCGCCTCTGGTCGGACCGCTCCCTAGCGATCGCCGCGGACCGCCTTCTGCAAGCGACTTCGGACAGTCGCCGCCGTCCCGCTTTGGCGGAGGCAGTATTGAGAAGAACGACCCTGGCACTGTGCATGATGGCTGCCACACAATAAAAAACGCGCCCCTAAAAGGGCGCGTTTCACGTGGAACATCTATTAAAACAAATACTTAATTAGTCCGCCCTGTTAGACGCATGCAGATATCGTCCAACTGTTCGAGTGTCTTGTAGCGGATTTCAAGCTTACCACCCTTGTCAGAATGGTTTAGAGCCACCGTCAGGCCCAGCGCGTCTGCTAGGCGACGCTGTAGCGCCAAAGTGTCTGTATCGGGCTCAGCGCGGCTTACAACCGGCTTCTTCAAAGGAATATCGCGCTGCTGGCTGAGCGCTTCTGCTTCGCGAACCGAAAGACCCTTTTCAACGATCTCATGTGCCAGTGCTGTCGGGTCGTCGACAGTGATCAGCGTGCGCGCGTGACCAGCAGTCAGCGTTCCACTCGACACCATGCCGCGAACGTCTTCTGGCAACTTAAGCAAACGCAGAGTGTTTGCTACATGCGAACGGGATTTGCCGATAACTTGCGCCAGGTCCTGTTGAGTATATTCAAACTGCTCAATCAGCTGCCCATAACCCATTGCTTCTTCGAGCGGGTTAAGGTCGGCGCGTTGAACGTTTTCAATAATCGCTAGTTCGAGCGCTTCCTTATCGTCGACATCACGAACGATGACCGGCACGTCGTGAAGACCTGCCTTTTGAGACGCGCGCCAACGACGTTCACCGGCGATCAACTCAAAAATATTTGGATCCGTTGTTGGACGGACCAGAAGCGGCGACATTACGCCCTTCTCACGGATCGAGTTCGTCAGCTCTTCGAGTTGCTCATCGTTGAACGTGCGACGCGGGTTCGCACGGTTCGGAATGATGAATTCCAGTGGCAATTTTTTGCCACCGGAACCAGATTCGGTCACGCGTGCACCTTCGATAGAAGCCATGTCGCCAATAAGCGCTGCAAGACCCCGGCCAAGACGTGTCGGTTTGTCTGTCATTCTGCGCTCCTAAGCTGCGTTCAGGCGCCGCTCGCGGCGGATAACTTCAGTGGCAAGGCGCAGGTAAGCCTGAGATCCTGCGCACTTCAAATCGTAAAGCAATGCCGGTTTGCCGTAGGACGGCGCTTCCGAAAGGCGAACATTGCGCGGAATGACTGTGTCATAGACCAGATCACCCATTTCGCTACGCACGTCCGCAAGAACCTGCTCGGAAAGATTGTTGCGCTTGTCAAACATGGTCATCACCACACCCTGGATCGAAAGGCGGGGATTGAGGGTAGAGCGTATCTGCTCAATGGTCTGCAGGAGCTGTGAAAGACCTTCAAGCGCAAAAAACTCGCACTGCAATGGCACCAGCACAGCGTCAGCCGCGACAAGTGAATTGATAGTAAGAAGGTTCAACGAGGGCGGACAATCGATGAGAATATAGCTCACCGGCTTGTCGTTGATCCGCATCTCATCAACTTGCTTGAAGGCATTGCGCAGCTTAAAGGCCCGATCGCCCTGCCCAGCAATGGTCAGTTCCACCCCGAGCAAGTCCATCGTCGACGGGACAATTGCCACATTGGGCACCGTCGTCATGATCGACGCTTCGACGACGGTCGCTTCACCAACCAAGACGTCATATGCCGACAATGCGCGGTCGGTACGATTGATGCCCAGACCCGTAGAAGCATTGCCCTGCGGATCAAGATCGACAATCAACACGCGCTCACCGATAGCGGCAAGTGCCGTTGCGAGATTGATGGCTGTTGTCGTTTTACCGACACCGCCCTTTTGATTGGCTAAAGTAAGGATTCGGGGTGCCAAATCGGCCTCCGCTTGCCGTTAACTCGCTAACCTCGGTTTTAAATCGGTGATCGTTAGGATCACGCCGCCCGGGTCAGTGTCACTACCTTTTGTTAACACATCAAAGTCCCAGTGGGTACGGGCTAGTTTGATCTCTTCAACATGTTCTCGGCCTTTGTGCAGAACTGCACGAGTATTTTCGCCGAAAAAGGGGTGCATCCAATGACATAACTGCGGCAAAGCAGCCAATGCTCGGGAAGTAATTACGTCTGGTACGCCTGTTTCACGTGAATCAATCTCATCAGTCCGATTCCCGAAGACTTGGACATTCAAAGTCAGTTCACGCGCTACAGTGCGGAGAAAGCTCACTTTTCTGGACGTTGGTTCGACAAGCACGAATTTGCGATCCATGCCTTTCGATCCAATTGCCATCGGCAGCGCGGGAAAGCCGCCGCCGCTGCCAATATCCATAACAAGCCGATCTGATTCTTCGAGCACTGTTAGGGCCTGGAGGCTATCAGCGAAATGGCGGGTCCAAAGCTCAATCAGTGTTTCACGTGAAACAAGATTCTGAACCTTCTGCCATTTACGCAAAAGATTGGCATAGGATTCCAAGTCTTTTGCGACGACCTCAACCGGTCGTGATAGCGCCGCAGCATAGGCGGAAACATATTGAGTATTAGACATTAACCCGCCTTACGAAGAGCACCACGTCGGATGACAGCCAATAGCAGCGTAATCGCTGCCGGAGTCATACCATCCATTGCTTGGGCTTGAGCAATGGTCTGCGGCTTGTACAGGGTCAGCTTGTGACGCAGTTCCATAGAAAGACCTGGAATCTCCATATAATCGAGATCATCGGGAATGGCGCGTTGCTCATCGCGACGGACCGCTTCGATGTCTGACTTCTGGCGATCGAGATAAACCGCATACTGCGCGTCGATAGACACTTGCTCCAACACTTCGGTTTCAAGATCAACGATCTCCGGCCAAAGTTTGGTCAAATCACTTGCCTCAAAGTCAGGGTATGACAAAAGCTCAAATGCGGAACGGCGTTTGCCATCTTCATTGACGGGCAGGCCCGCCTTACGGGCCTCAGTAGGTGAAGCGCTGAGCGTTCTAAGGAGTGTCCGCCCATGTTCTAGCTTGGCCGACTTTTCGGCGTAGTAACTGGCGCGGCGATCGCCCACCACACCCTTTTCAATGCCCAGCATAGTCAGCCGCTGATCAGCGTTGTCGGCACGCAAGTGCAAACGGAACTCTGCCCGCGAGGTGAACATACGATAGGGTTCGGAAACACCACGGGTGACAAGATCGTCGACCATGACGCCGAGATAGCTCTCCGTTCGCGACAGGATGAAAGACTCCGTGCCCTTTGAGGCGAGTGCAGCATTGGCACCGGCAAGCAGACCCTGCGCTCCCGCTTCTTCATACCCGGTCGTGCCGTTGATCTGACCCGCGAGATAGAGGCCAGGCTGGCGCTTAACCTCCAAGGTGGGTCGCAGCTCACGCGGATCTACATAATCATATTCTATCGCGTAGCCTGGGCGGATGATTTTGACATTTTCCAAGCCCGGCATGGAACGAAGGAATCTTTCCTGAACGTCCTCAGGCAAGGAGGTGGAAAGACCGTTTGGATAAACGGTCTTGTCCTCTAGCCCTTCTGGCTCCAGAAAGATTTGATGGCTGTCACGATCGGCGAAGCGGACAATTTTATCCTCGATCGACGGGCAATAGCGCGGGCCACGCGATTGAATGCGGCCAGAATACATGGCCGAACGATGAATGTTATCGCTGATAATTTTATGCGTTTCGGCGGTTGTGCGCGTGATGTGGCACGATACCTGCGGCGTGGTGATCTCGTCCGTCAAAGCCGAAAACGCTTCAATGGGGTCATCACCCGGCTGTTCTTCTAGAACAGAATAATCGATGGAGGTGCCGTCAAGGCGTGCAGGAGTGCCCGTCTTTAGGCGACCGAGAGCGAGACCAAGGCCTTCGAGACGTGTCGACAGGCCGAGCACTGGCTTTTCACCGACGCGACCAGCGGGCTCGGTAAACTCGCCGCGGTGAATGAGACCGCGTAAGAAGGTACCGGTTGTCAGGACAACTGCCTTGGTGCCAATGCGACGACCATCGAGCAGCACAACGCCAGAGACATGACCATTGGTGACTTCAATGTCGTCGACTTCGCCTTCGATCACATCGAGGTTTGGCTGTGCGGTGATCGCAGCCTGCATAGCTTCACGATAAAGCTTACGATCTGCCTGCGCGCGCGGGCCGCGTACAGCAGGTCCCTTGCGGCGGTTGAGGACGCGAAACTGGATGCCGGCTTTATCAGCGACGAGGCCCATGAGACCATCGAGCGCGTCGATTTCTCGGACGAGATGGCCTTTGCCCAAGCCACCAATGGCTGGGTTACAGCTCATCTCCCCAATCGTATCGAAGCGATGGGTAACAAGGGCTGTGGGGACGCCAAGACGGGCAGACGCAGCTGCGGCTTCCGTACCAGCGTGACCACCACCAACAACGATAACGGCGTAGTCGCTCATGGGTAAAACTCTTCAAGGCGCATCAAATAGGCCAGTGTTTCATGTGAATCAACATTTTGGCTTAAGCGTGAAGCTCCACGGGACGTTTCACCCGTGTTTCACGTGAATCACTTGCCAATGCAAAAGCTAGAAAAGAGCCGATCGAGAACGCGCTCGGCATCAAGGCGGCCGATCATACGCTCAAGTGCGGCTGATGTATTGCGCAGACTTTCAGCTGCAAGCTCCCAATCATGGAGGGAGCCGCGTGTCTCTTGCAAAGTGGTTAAGGCAGCCTGCAGGGACTGACGGTCGCGCTCGTGGCTAACAAGGCTCGGCTCAACACCCGTAACCGCTTCCCCAAGCTTTGCCAGATGAGCGAATAACTGAGGGAGCCCTGCCCCTGTTTCTGTGGAGATCGCAAAATCTGCGTCTACGGCAGCTATGTCTGACTTGGTGCCGAGGGTGAGGAGGTGACCAGATGTTTCTGGTACATCAATGTCTTCAACATCGGGGGCGCGAAGCCAGAGAACAATGTCGGCATCAGCAATCGCCTTGTGAGCGCGCTTAACCCCCTCGGCTTCAGCTTTGCTGTCGGTCTCCCGGAGACCAGCCAAGTCCAAAAGAACAAATTTCTGGCCGCCGATGTCAAGTGGCACTTCACGTACGTCGCGAGTGGTCCCGGCTTCATCGGAAACAATGGCGACATCGGATCGGGAAAGTGCGTTGATGAGGCTCGATTTTCCGGCGTTTGGCGCCCCAGCCAGGGCAACGCGCAGACCTTCGCGGACGATACGCCCACTTTCGACCGAATCCAACGCTCTACCAATGGCGCTTTCAAGGAATGTGAGTTGATCGAGCCAATTGCTAGGCAGGTCGTCTGAGACGTCCCCTTCGTCAGAAAAATCAAGCCGGGCTTCAATTTCGGCGCGCAAGTCGAGAAGCGTATCACGCCATTGATCGATCTCTTCCGTCAAGCGTCCATCATAACGCGCAAGAGCTTGCTGACGCTGCTTTTCTGTTTCGGCAGAAAGGAGATCGCCAAGCCCCTCAACTTCGATGAGATCCAGTTTTCCATTTTCGAACGCGCGACGGGTAAATTCACCGGCCTCAGCAAGGCGCAGCCCAAGCGTGGCCAGTTCGGCCAAAATGGCTTTTACGCCGGCAGGCGATCCATGGACGTGCAGCTCGGCGCAATCTTCGCCAGTAAAACTGTTGGGAGTGGGAAAGAAGACCACGAGGCCCTGATCGAGTGCTCGATCTGCTCCAATGGAGCGGAGAGCCATCTTGCGGGCGGCAGGGACGCCGCCTGCTAGAGTTTGTAGTGCCTGTTGGACCAGCGGGCCAGAGAGGCGGATTACTGCCACCCCGGCCGGCAAGGAGCCGGAGGAGAGCGCCATGATTGTGTCGCCCGCCTGCATGCCCGGCTCCGTCTAGTCTATTAGGTGTTCATTGAGTCGAAGAAATCGGAATTGGTCTTGGTCTGACGAACCTTATCGACCAGGAATTCCATCGCGTCGATTGTCCCCATCGGGTTGAGGATGCGGCGCAGGACATACATCTTGCGCAGGATATCCGTGTCGACGAGCAGTTCTTCCTTACGGGTACCGGACTTATTGATGTCGATAGCCGGGAAGACGCGCTTATCAGCGACCTTACGATCAAGGACGATTTCCGAGTTACCGGTGCCCTTGAATTCTTCGAAGATCACTTCGTCCATGCGCGAACCTGTGTCGATCAGCGCTGTCGAGATGATGGTCAAAGAACCACCGTCTTCGATGTTACGTGCCGCGCCGAAGAAGCGCTTTGGACGCTGCAGCGCGTTCGCATCGACACCACCGGTGAGAACCTTGCCGGAGCTCGGAACTACGGTGTTGTACGCGCGACCAAGACGGGTGATCGAGTCGAGCAGGATAACAACGTCACGCTTGTGTTCGACGAGGCGCTTCGCCTTTTCGATCACCATTTCAGCGACCTGAACGTGGCGGCTTGCTGGTTCGTCGAAGGTGGAGGAAATGACTTCACCGCGCACAGAGCGCTGCATGTCGGTCACTTCTTCCGGACGTTCGTCGATCAACAGAACGATCAAATAGCATTCCGGGTGATTGGTCGCGATCGACTGTGCGATATTCTGCAACAGTACAGTTTTACCAGTACGCGGAGGCGCAACAATCAATGCGCGCTGGCCCTTGCCGAGCGGTGCTACCAGATCGAGAAGACGAGCCGAACGATCCTTGGTTGTCGGATCTGGCAGCTCCATGCGGAGGCGTTCTTCAGGGTAGAGTGGGGTGAGGTTGTCAAAGTTGACCTTATGACGGACAGCTTCGGGATCCTCGAAATTGATTGTGCTGACCTTGAGCAGCGCGAAATAGCGCTCGCCTTCCTTGGGAGAGCGAATCTCGCCCTCAACCGTATCACCGGTGCGCAAACCAAAACGACGGATCTGGCTCGGGCTGACATAGATGTCATCCGGACCTGGTAGATAATTCGCATCTGGCGAACGTAGGAAGCCGAACCCGTCCGGGAGCACCTCAACCACGCCTTCACCAACGATGTTGATATCCTGAGCCGCCAATTCCTTGAGAATGGCGAACATCAATTCCTGCTTGCGCATGGTCGAAGCGTTTTCGACCTCCAGCTCCTCGGCAAAAGCCAAGAGTTCGGCCGGTGATTTGGCCTTGAGCTCGCTGAGCTTGATATTCTGCATGTATGCGACGGGCCCTTGAGGGATATCGATAAAACGAAGGTAAATCAGAAAATGGGGAGTTGATCAGCACGCCGCAACGGTTTGGGAAACCGCGCCCTATGGGGTGCTTCGCGTTATCATCTACTCCGATCCCAGAGATTTTTCAAGATTGAATAGCGATCAGGTGGATTCACGTGAAACGGCGCTGACCGTCGAGCAAAAAGAAAACGGAGTAAGCACTGCTCACCCCGTTATCAAATTCTTGAACTTTAGCGTTTTGCTTAGAACGGCTTCACGACCACCATGATAACGATGATCAGCATGAGAACCGTCGGCACCTCGTTGATAACGCGGTAGAATTTTTCTGACTTGGTATTCTTGTCCTGAGCAAAAGCTTTTAGTTGCTTAGCCAAAATCCCGTGACAGGCCGACATGCCGAGAACGGCAACCAGCTTAATCCAAGTCCAGCCGGTCGAAAAATCCATCAAACCAAGATGGATCATCCACAGGCCAAAAATCCAACTCGCAATCATTGCAGGGGTGGTGATGGCTCGGAACAAACGACGTTCCATCACCTTGAACATTTCCGACTGTTCAGAGCCGACGGCTACCTTGGTGTGATACACGAACAGGCGCGGCAGGTAGAACATCCCGGCCATCCAACAAATCACCGAAATGACGTGCAGGGCTTTGACCCACATTTCGAGCATTTTTGAAAAATCCCTTAACCGCGCTTAATGATTTCGATCAGACGTTCGACATGCGCAATCGGGGTTTCGGGCACAATGCCGTGGCCAAGATTGAACACATGCGGACGATCGGAGAAGGCCTCGATGATTTTACGCGCCTGGGTTTCCATCGCTTCGCCACCAACAACCAGACGAAGCGGATCAAGATTGCCCTGCACCGTCAGTGTGTTTGGTAGGGTTTTGCAGACGAAATCGAGTGGCGTGGCATAGTCGATCCCAACCGCGTTGACCTTGGTCGCTTCGGCATAGCGCAGAATATTACCGGCAGCACCGCGTGGAAAACCAATGATTGGCGCATTGGGGATGCGTGCACGTAGTCCCTCAACGATCCTCCGGTTCGGGTCCATCACATTCCGGACGAACGAGGTGTCGTCGAGATTGAGAGCCCAGCTCTCAAAAATCTGAACAACATCAGCACCAGCTTTGAACTGCGCTTCAAGATAATCAATGCTGGTGTCGACCAGGATATCCATCAGCTTATCGAAAGCCTGGGGGTGCTGGAGAGCGAACTTGCGCGCCACCCATTGATCCGAGGACCCGCGACCGCCGAGCATATAGGTCGCCACAGTCCATGGAGCACCGCAGAAGCCGATCAGTGTCTTTTCCGGTGGCAATGCAGCTCTGAGGCGACGCACTGTTTCGAGAACAGGCGCTAAGTGCTCCAAAGCTCTGCTCCGATCCAAGCGGTCAACACCGGATGGATCGAGTGGCTCGAGAAGTGGACCCTCACCTGTTTCAAAGCGCACTGATTGTCCTAGAGCATCTGGAATAACCAAAATGTCTGAGAACAGGATCGACGCATCGAGATCGAAGCGACGAAGCGGCTGAAGCGTAACCTCAACAGCCAAGTCAGGCGTGTAGCACAGCTCTAGGAAATTCTTCGCTTGGGTACGGGTCTCACGGTACTCCGGTAGATAACGTCCTGCCTGTCGCATGATCCAAACGGGAGGACGCTCTTGGCGTTGTCCCAGTACGGTCGCGAGCATGGGCTTATGGGGCACAGCGCTCATGATCCCTTCCCTTCCAAACCTAAAATAGAGTCTTTCTTACTTCGTATCTTTATTATCATAGCGGTGTTTTGAGTGAATTCCTTCCCGTCCACAATTGCGTGGCCGGCGACACGTCCGCGCAGAGGGTTCATTAACGCCCTGTTAAGTTCTGTAAACGAACTGTTAAGCAATGCCGGAGTCAAAATAGTTAACGAGAGATTAATCAGCGGACTCCCGAGTCAACGATTCGATTCCGGCTGTGAATCTTCAGTCGAATATCTGTATTCGCTTCTAGTATAGTTTTCCCCGAAGATTTACACAGGGGCATTCACGTCACTGCGAAAACGAGCTGTTAATGAATTTGGGAACAGGTCGAATAAGTTTTCGAAATCCCAAAACTTATGAGTCTTACGCACAGTTCTGCCTTGAGCTGTGGATGATAGTGGGGATAAACTCACCCTATGCTTATTCTCGCCTCCACCAGCAAAACACGTAAGTCTTTGTTAGATAACGCAGGTTTGCGCTTCAGCAGCCATGCTGCAGATGTGGACGAACGTGCCGAGGAACGCGCCGCTTCTGAGGCCGGAGGCGATGGCCGAGACGTCGCATTACTACTGGCGCGGCGCAAGGCGGAAGCTGTTTCGAGCCTCTTTCCTCACGCAATGGTTATCGGCGCTGACCAAACTTTGGCTCTCGGGCCAGATCTTTTGCACAAGCCTTCCTCAAGCCAATCGGCTGCCGACCAGCTTGATCTGCTGCGCGGCAAAACCCATCGGCTCCATGCCGGAGTTTCGCTCGTTCAGAATGGGCTTGAACTTTGGTCCCACCTTGAGAGTGCCGAACTAACCATGCGCGAGTTTACCCCCGAAGAGCGCGATGATGTGCTCATGCTAGAGGGGGAAGCAGTGTTAACTACGGTTGGTGGTTATCGCTTGGAAGGCCCATCCATTCGCCTTTTTGAAAAGGTGAGCGGCGACTACTTTACTATTCTGGGGCTTCCCCTATTGCCCCTCCTTCAAGCTTTGCGCGATTTTGCGCCGGACCTTCTAACTCCTCAGGACTAATCCTTGACCACCAAGGCTTTTGTTATCGGGCATCCGATTGCCCATTCCCGTTCGCCGCTCATTCACGGCACTTGGTTGGCCGAACATGGCATTGACGGAAGTTATGAAGCGATTGACGTTGCCCCAGATGCCTTGCCGGCTTTCTTTGAGCGGTTGCGTGGTGGCGAATTCGCTGGTGGCAATGTCACCATTCCCCACAAAGAGGCCGTCTTTGCGCTGTGCGATGAGGTTGACCCTCTGGCACTTAGCATTGGTGCTGTGAACACGCTAATTGCCCGCGACGGCCGCGTGACCGGCACCAATACCGACTATCTTGGTTTCCTTGGCAATCTTGATCAGGGAGCACCAAATTGGTCTGACGGGGCCAAGCCGGCGATCGTGCTGGGTGCGGGCGGAGCCTCACGCGCCATTCTCGTGGCTTTGGCCAGTCGTTCTATTCCCGTCATCCTTCTCAATCGCACGCGCGAAACAGCGGATCGTTTGGCTCAGGAATTGGATGGGGACATCACGGTAGCGCCTATCGACGCCTTTAACGATGTGGCGCCGCACGCCGGTTTGGTCGTTAACACCACCTCGGTTGGCATGCATGGCTCGCGTTTCGAGAATTTAGATCTCTCACGTTTGCAGCTCGGCTCTCTGGTGACAGATATCGTTTATTCGCCACTCGTGACCCCGCTTTTGGCGGATGCGCAAAAGCTTGGCTTACAAACCGTTGATGGATTGGGCATGCTCTTGCATCAGGCCGTTCCCGGCTTTGCGGCCTGGTTTGGTGTTACGCCACAGGTGAGTGCTCAATTGCGCGCCCGTATTGAAGCCACTTTGGGGCATTGATCCATGTATAAGCTTGGCGTCACCGGCTCGATCGCGACAGGAAAATCTACGGTTCTTGAGGGCTTTTCAAAGCTCGGCGTACCGGTGTTTTCTGCCGATCAGGCTGTCGCTGAGCTTTATTCGGGTGGTGCAGCCAAGGAGGTTGAGGCGCTGTTTCCAGGTGTTCTCGAACATGGTGTTGTGAACCGTCAAACTCTTTCCCTCAAACTAGCTGCTGATCCATCCGGCTTTGCGCGCTTAGAAGCTCTCGTCCATCCGCTGGTTCGTAAGAAGATTGCCCAGTTTTTGGCGGCATCAGAAAAAGCGGGTCATGCGCTCGCGGTCGTCGAAGTGCCCCTCCTGTTCGAAAGCGGCTTCAACTACGGCTTCGATGGTATCGCTGTTACTCATGTAAGCAGCGCTCTCCAACGCGATCGTGTTCTCGCGCGTCCCGGCATGACCGTGGATAAGATGGAGACCATCATTGCCCGGCAGATGCCGCAGGCAGCAAAGATGGAACGAGCAAATTATCTCTTTGACACCGAGCAGACGCGCGAACGAATTGAAGCGCAGATTGCTCAGCTGGTCGAAGATGTACGAGCGAAGCGGGATATCAAATGATCAGAGAAATCGTCCTCGATACCGAAACCACAGGTCTGTCTCCGCAAGGCGGCGATCGCTTGGTTGAAATCGGGGGCGTGGAGCTGATCAACCACATCCCTACCGGTAAACATTATCACGTCTATATCAATCCTCAGCGCTCGATGCCCGAGGAAGCTTTTCGCGTTCACGGGCTGAGCGAAGAGTTTCTATCCGGCAAGCCACTGTTTAAGGATGTGGTCGCCGAGTTCCTCGAGTTTATCGGGGACTCGACCTTGGTCATCCACAACGCGCCTTTCGATATGGGCTTCCTCAACCACCAGCTCGATGGCCTGGGCAAACCGAAGCTGAGCAATCCCGTTATCGATACGGTGATGGTGGCTCGGGCCAAACATCCAGGGGCACGCGTGAGCTTGGATGCGCTGTGTAAGGTCTACGGCATTGATAATTCGCGCCGCACGCTCCACGGCGCTTTGCTCGATAGTGAGATCCTAGCCGAGGTCTATCTTGAGCTTATTGGCGGTAAACAGGTCAGCCTTGCCCTTGCCGCGGAAGCCGAGACAACAGCGGCCGAGACAGTGGTTACGCGTGTGCCGGTTTTGCCGCGCCCCAGCCCTTTGCCGAACCGTATCCAAGCTGAAGAATTTGCTGCCCATGAGGCCTTTGTTGCCAAAATGGGTGATAGCGCCATTTGGGGTAAATACCGTGACCCCGCGTCAGAGACATCCCAATAAAAAAGACCCCGGCGCAAACCGGGGTCTTTTCATATTCGATAGAGCGAAAGCTTAGTTCAGCTTTGGCGCTTCTTCGGTTGCCGGTGCGGTATTGTTCTGCGCTGCGAGCTTGGCAAGGTTCTGACGGTAGATCACCGAGAAATCGACCGGTTCCATCATCAGTGGCGGGAAGCCGCCCTGCTGGGTAACGCTGGCGAGAACCTGACGGGCGAATGGGAAGATTAGGCGTGGGCATTCGACCATCAGCAGCGGCGAAAGCTGTGCTTCTGGAATGTTGCGAATGCGGAAAATGCCGCCGTAAACGAGTTCAACGTTGAAAAGTACGTTTTCTTCGCGCTGCGCCTTGGCGTTGAGGGTCAGCTCAACAGCAAACACTTCGTCGCTCTGCTTCTTCACGCCGACCGAGATCGAGACGTTGAAGTTCGGGTTGGTGCCAGCGGTAAGAAGGCTGTTGGGAGCACCCGGATTTTCGAAAGAAAGATCGCGGATATACTGACCCATCAGGTTCATGCTGGGCTGGTTACCGGATTCCGGCGCAGCCGCGCCCTGGGTCTCATCGGCCATTATGCTTGGTCCTTCTTCGTTCGGATCACCGAGAAATACTGGCCTTGGGCTAGCACTTTTGCCTTAGGCAAACAAGCGTTAGCCGTCTTTACGCCAATCGTCTTTGTCGAGGTCAATCGTGCGTTGTGGTTCCGCGCGGAAATCATAGCTTTCGTCTGCGCGGCGATAGCTGGTTGTGGTTTCTACCACGGTCACATTCTTGGCCAACTGGCCAAAGAGGAACCCGCGCACTGTTGGCAGCAACAGCAGCAGCGCCACGATATCGCTGATAAAACCAGGGATCAGTAAAAACATTGCAGCGACGCCAATCATGGTCGCGTCAAACATGGTCCGGCCAGGCACCGTTCCCTGATTAACATTTGTGCGCAGTCGATTGATCGCGCCAAGGCCTTGTTGTCGAAGCAGAAAGCCACCCAAAACAGCAGCTAGGATAACAAGCCCGAGCGTTGGTAATAGGCCGATGGCGCGCCCAACCACGACAAACATGGCAATTTCCAACAAGGGCAGTGCGATAAAACCGAAGAGGATAAATCGACCCACGGTTGCAGCCTTTCGCTAAAGTACCGCGTTGAAACCGCGGGAAATGACATTGCAGCCCATGTGAACTGGTTTTGGGCTAAAGCTTTGCCTATATATAGGGACAACTGCTGGCCAATCGAGCGCCAGAACCAAAATTTGTCGATGCCGACCAGCCCAAGGTGCCTTAATCAATGGATGATTTTCTCGACCTGCCGACCCTGATTGCCATCGTCGTGGCCGTATTCGTCCTTTTCCGCCTTCGTTCCGTGCTCGGCACACGCACGGGCAACGAACGTCCGCCTGTTGATCGGTCGCGTTCTGCCAACACTGAAAGCAAGGCTGACACTGACGATACGGTCGTGCCGATTCGTCCGCATTCGCCAGCAAGCGCACCCGATCTCGATGACGAGCGTCGTGCCCGTAAGCTTGAAGCTGAAATCGACCAGTTCTCGCGCGGCGATATGGAACTAGCCGAAGGCCTCAAGGCAGCAGCTGCCGCCGATTCGACCTTTACGCCGAAGTCCTTCCTTGAAGGGGCCAAGGCCGCATATGAAATGATCATTACCGCCTATGCGGAAGGTGATCGTCAGACGCTCAAGAACCTCCTCGAAAAGGACGTGTTTGAAGGCTTCCAACGCGCCATCGCCGATCGGGAAGCGGCCGGCCATAAGGTAGACTTCACCTTTGTCGGTCTGCCAAAGATCGAGTTCTCTCAGGCCGAATATGATCGCAAGAATGTGCTGGTAACGATCCGTTTCCACGCCGAAGTGGTTTCCGCGACGCGCAACGCAGTGGGTGACCTTGTCGAAGGCAACGCCGATCAGGTCCAGATGATTGCCGATGAGTGGACCTTCGCTCGCAATCCAAAGTCGCGTGATCCTAACTGGAAGGTCGTTACGACCAACCAGCTCGACTAATTCTTAATTCTTCTGTTGCGGCAGGCACATGTCTAAACGAGACCAACGGCGCCTGCCGCACGACTTTCACCTCTGGACCCAAGTCTCGGAAACGGTTGATCCGTTGCGGCGGAAAGGCTTGATGAAATTGGGGGGCGGTCCGCTCCCCGTTCCTGAGGAGTTTGCCCCTCCCCCAGTTCCCGAGAAAAAGGCACCGCCGAAAAAACTCACCCTCGGCAAGCCATTCCTTCCCCCTTATGTGCCGCCTAAGCCGATTGCGAGCGTGCCTGACAAGGCGCTAGACCCTGACATTCATAAGAAGGTGCGCCGTGGTCGGATTGAGATCGACGGTAAGATCGACCTCCATGGCATGACACAAGCTGAGGCGCGCGGGGCGCTTTATCGCTATATTGTCACGCGAGCCTCCTACGGAGCGCGGACTATTTTGGTCATTACCGGCAAGGGGATCAAAACAGACAATGACTATATCTCAGCGATGAGTGAGCGGGGGATTTTGCGCACAATGCTGCCAATCTGGCTTTCTGAGCCGGCTCTGGCTCCATTGGTTTCGGGCTGGAGCATGGCAGCGCGTGGTCATGGTGGCGAGGGGGCGTGGTATGTGCGCCTGCGGCGGACATGACACCACTGGGTATGAAGTTGCGTGCCATGCGTGAGGCGCGTGGCATATCGCTCAAAGAAATGGCTGCCGCGTTGAACGTGTCGAGCGCCTATCTCTCGGCCCTGGAACATGGCAAGCGCGGCGTGCCGACCAGTTTCCTTCTCCACCGCATCATCGCATTTTTCAATGTGATTTGGGATGAGGCTGAGGAGCTCCAGCGCCTGGCAGAAATCTCTGATCCCAAGGTGACTATAGACACGGGTGGTATGGCGCCCGAGGCAACGGAGTTATCCAATCGCTTGCGCGATAACCTCCACCGCCTTGAGCCTGAAGATTTTAAGTACCTTCGCGATGAGCTGATGAAGCGAGCCACGCGAAAGAGGTGAGATGCAAAAAGCCCCGGCACTGTGTCCGGGGCTTTTTGTTAGAGAACGTATTTCGACAGGTCGGTATCCCCGGCCAAGATGCCAACCTTTTCTCTTACGAACGCAGCGTCGATGCTAATCGTCGTCCCCGCGCGGTCCGGAGCATCGAAGGAAATCTCTTCAACGAGACGTTCCATAACTGTCTGCAAACGACGGGCACCGATGTTTTCAACGGTGGAGTTGACCGTCACCGCCGCGTCAGCAATCGCTTCAATGGCGTCTGGGGTGATTTCCAATGTGACGCCTTCAGTGCCCATCAGCGCAACATATTGCTTGATAAGGCTTGCCTCAGTGTCCGAAAGGATGCCGATGAAATCTTCGCGCGTGAGCGCTTTCAATTCCACACGGATCGGCAGACGGCCCTGAAGCTCTGGCAGCAAGTCGCTTGGTTTGGCGACATGGAACGCACCGGAAGCGATGAAGAGAATATGGTCTGTTTTCACCGGGCCGTATTTCGTCGCAACGGTTGTACCTTCGATCAGCGGCAGGAGGTCGCGCTGAACCCCTTCACGCGACGGACCACCCTGTGGGCTGCCTTCGCGAGCCGCGACCTTGTCGATTTCGTCGATGAAGACGATGCCGTGGTTTTCGACCAGTTCGATGGCTTCGGTCTTGAGTTGATCCTGATCGAGCAGCTTGTCTGCCTCCTCAGCGATCAGCGGCTCATACGCGTCCTTCACCTTGACCTTGCGCTTAACCCCGCGACCGCCCATTGCCTGCTTGAACATGTCAGAAAGATTGATCATGCCAATGCCGCCATTTGGCATCCCTGGGATTTCAAATCCGCCCGTGTTCGCCGCTGGCTGCAATTCGATCTCGAGCTCTTTGTCGTCGAGCTCATTATTGCGCAGCTTGTTGCGGAAGCTGTCGCGCGTCGATGGTGTGGCCGAAGTGCCAACCAAAGCATCGAGCACGCGCTCTTCTGCATTATGGTGGGCCTGAGCCTCGACATCACGACGGCGCTTGTCCCGCAGAACTGTTATGCCGGCCTCGACGAGATCGCGGATGATCTGCTCGACGTCGCGCCCCACGTAGCCCACTTCCGTGAACTTAGTCGCTTCAACTTTGACGAAGGGTGCCTGCGCAAGGCGGGCAAGACGGCGAGAAATCTCAGTCTTGCCAACGCCGGTTGGCCCGATCATCAGGATATTTTTAGGGGTGACCTCGCGGCGCAATTCGGGAGGAAGCTGCTGGCGACGCCAACGATTGCGCAAAGCCACGGCGACGGCGCGCTTGGCGTCGGACTGACCCACAATGTGGCGATCAAGCTCAGAGACAATCTCGCGCGGCGAAAAATTGGTTTCACTCATCTTTTTCACTTTCGGAAGTGCGCTGGGGCGAAGCTGGATGATTATCCAGGAAGCGCACCATCAGGTGTTCGTCGATAAATCGACCATTCACATAGAGGTAGCGGGGCTCTGTCCCATAGACCGTAAAGCCCAGCCGCTTGTAGAGTTTGAGCGCTGGTTCGTTCTCCGACCACACACCGAGATGAAGTTGGATAACGCGGGTCTGCGCATACTCCACAACAGTATTGATCAGTGCTTCAGCCATGCCCGAACCGCGATGTTCGGGGCGAACATAGACCTGAATGAGCCAGCCGCGATGCTGTTCTTTCCGGCCTTCGGCTTGATAAAAGGCTGCAATACCACCGAGCGAGCCTGTGTCGGTCTCCGCTGCAAAGACAGAGAGACTTTCAAGCGTTTCGGTCAGCTCGGCATCGGTCTTTTGCAAAAAGCCCTCTGCTGAAGCGACGAAAGCTTCCGGATGATTGGTGAGGGCTTCAAGCCGAATGGCCCGATAGTTTGCCTCATCCCCTGCCCGCAATTGCCGGATAGAATGGGTCACGATTAGAGCTCGATGGTTTCGATCGTCACATTGCCATTGGTGTAGACGCAGATTTCTTCTGCAATCTTCATGGCGCGACGGGCAATATCTTCGGCATCAAGTTCGGTCGCCTGATGGAGAGCGAGTGCAGCCGAATGGGCGTAATTGCCGCCTGAGCCGATTGCGATAACGCCATGGTCTGGGGTCAGCACGTCGCCATTGCCGGTGAGGACCAACGTATCGGTCTTGTCGGCAACGATCATCATGGCTTCGAGTTTGCGCAAATAGCGATCGGTGCGCCAATCCTTGGCTAGTTCCACCGCCGCCCGCATCAACTGATCAGGATATTGCTCAAGCTTGGCTTCGAGCCGTTCGAAGAGGGTGAAGGCATCAGCGGTCGATCCGGCAAAGCCGCCGATCACCTTGCCACCAGCCAGACGGCGCACCTTGCGCGCGCCATGTTTCATTACGGTTGGGCCCATGGATACCTGACCATCGCCAGCCACCACGACCTTATTGCCCTTGCGCACCGACACGATGGTTGTGCCGTGCCACCCGGGAGATTGATGTTCACTCATGTTGGGAAAGTCTCCAAACTGTTGATACCTATTTAGGAGGCTTCGCTGAGATTGCAATGCGTGGAGGGAGCGTCGACCAAAGCACAAAGCAACGCAATCTTTATGCATCCCCGCATATCTGGTAGGGACGATCCGTCCGCTCGGAGAAAAGACATATGCGTACCGCTTCCATCGCTCGTAAAACCAATGAGACCGAAATTTCGGTCAGCATCAATCTCGATGGCACCGGCGCGCATTCTATGAAGACCGGCGTTGGCTTTTTCGACCATATGCTCGATCAGCTTTCCCGCCACTCGCTCATTGATATGGAAATTGTCTGCAAGGGCGACCTGCACATTGATTTCCACCATACCGTGGAAGATGTCGGCATTGCGCTTGGCCAAGCAATTCGCGAAGCACTGGGCGATAAAAAGGGCATTCGCCGTTATGCCTCTTGCGACCTGCCGATGGATGGCACGCTGACCCGTGCCGCGCTCGACGTGTCAGGGCGCGCCTTCTTGGTGTTCAAGGCAGAGTTCAGCCGCGACAAAATCGGTGACATCGACACCGAGCTGTTCATGGAATTTTTCCAGGCTTTTGCGGTCAACGCTGGCATCACCCTGCACATTGAAAACTTCTACTTCGACAACAACCACCATTTGGCCGAGTCGATGTTTAAGGCTGTGGCGCGTGCGCTGCGCGACGCTGTTGAGATTGATCCGCGTACTGCAGATCGCATTCCCTCCACCAAGGGCACGCTCTAGCCCTTTTGTTCTCGGGCGTTTTGCACTAAGTCAGCCCTAACCCCAGCACTCTCGCTCTTTGCGTGAGGGTGCTCAGTTTCCTTCTGCGGTCCCTCGGGCGCAGAAGCTATCCTTGAGAAAGGCCATAACCATGAGCACAGTCGCCATTATTGACTACGGCGCTGGCAATCTGCATTCGGCAGCCAAAGCGTTCGAACGTGTGGCAGCAGAACGCGGTCATGGTGAAAGCGTCATCGTCACCAGCGACCCAGACCTCGTCCGTGCGGCCACGCGCATCGTCCTCCCCGGCGTCGGCGCCTATGCCGATTGTAAGGCAGGCCTCGATGGCGTCACCGGCATGGTCGACGTGCTGGAAGAAAAAGTTCTCAACGGCACCACACCCTTTTTGGGCGTTTGTGTTGGCATGCAATTGCTGTCCACCGAAGGTCGCGAGAAGGTGGTTAGCAAGGGCCTCGGTTGGATCGACGGCGCGGTGGAGAAAATCACCCCGTCTGACTCAAGCCTTAAAATTCCGCACATGGGCTGGAACACGCTGACCATCACGCGCCCCCATGCGCTCTTGAAAGACATTCCGGATGGACCTGATGGGCTGCACGCCTATTTCGTCCACTCCTATCACTTCAAAACCGACGCGGCAGAACACCTCTTTGCCACCACCGAATATGGTGGCTCGTTCACCGCTTGCGTTGGCCGCGACAATATCTTTGGCACGCAGTTCCACCCGGAAAAGAGCCAAGCGCTTGGCCTGCGTCTCATCAATAACTTCTTGGACTGGACCCCATGATCCTCTTTCCTGCAATCGATCTTAAAGATGGTCAGTGCGTTCGCCTCAAGCTGGGCGATATGGACCAGGCTACTGTCTTCAACGACAACCCAGCCGCTCAGGCCAAGAGCTTTGAAGATCAGGGTTTTGAATATCTGCACGTGGTCGACCTCAACGGCGCTTTCGCTGGTGAGAGCGTCAATGGGGGTGCCGTTGAAGAGATTTTGAAAACCGTCAAATTCCCGG
Organism: Devosia sp. MC1541; assembly: GCF_012847305.1. NCBI lineage: Bacteria > Pseudomonadati > Pseudomonadota > Alphaproteobacteria > Hyphomicrobiales > Devosiaceae > Devosia > Devosia sp. MC1541. The sequence goes on along the minus strand of NZ_JABBDZ010000002.1, from coordinate 270,586 downwards.
TGCAGCTGGGCGGTGGTATCCGCAACCTCGGTCATATCGAAAGCTGGCTCGATAAGGGTCTTGCCCGCGTGATCCTCGGTACTGTTGCCGTGCGTGATCCAGCCCTCGTCAAGGAAGCAGCGCAAAAATGGCCGGGCCAAGTTGCTGTTGGTATCGACGCGCGCAAAGGCATGGTCGCCGTTGAAGGCTGGGCGGAAACGTCTGAACTTTCCATCCTTGAATTGGCCAAGCGTTTTGAAGGCGCAGGCGTTGCCGCCATCATCTATACCGACATCGACCGTGATGGCGTTCTGGCTGGCATCAATTGGGAGTCTACTCTTGAGCTTGCTCGCGCCACCTCGATCCCCGTTATCGCTTCGGGCGGTCTGGCGTCGATGGATGACATCGAACGCATGACCCAGCCGGAATATGCTGTGCTTGAAGGCGCGATTTCGGGCCGAGCGCTTTACGATGGTCGCATTGATTCACGTGAAGCATTGGCACGATTGAAGGCCAAATGAGTTCAGTTCGGCACCACCTATTTCCCTGGTGGGGCTATGGCCAGGCCTTGGTTGTGATTGCTGTGTTTGCCTCAGCCCCACTTGTCGGGACGTTGATTGCCAACACTCTTGCTGTCTTGGCTGGCTGTCAGCTCGTTGATCATAGTGTCACGAGCTGTCATTTCTTCGGCATGGATTGGGGCCCCGGTCTCTTCATCCTGTCGTTGCTGACTTGGTTTACGACGATCACTTTCCCCATCGCCTGGGGCGCGCTTTTGGCGTTGATGGTGATCATCACCACCCACCGCATCGCCTGGCGGCTGATGCCGAAAGCGCACTGATCATGAGCCTGAAAACCCGTATCATCCCCTGCCTCGACGTTGCCGGTGGCCGCGTTGTTAAAGGTGTACAGTTTGTCGATCTCGTCGATGCCGGCGATCCGGTTGAAGCCGCGATTGCTTATGACGCCGCCGGTGCCGATGAGCTAACCTTCCTCGACATCACTGCCAGTCACGAAGGCCGGGACACGATTTTTGACGTTGTCGCCCGTACGGCTGAACACTGCTTTATGCCGGTGACCGTTGGCGGTGGTGTTCGCACGATTGAAGATATTCGCAAGCTCCTGCTCGCAGGCGCGGACAAGGTCTCGATCAATTCCGCTGCCGTGAACGACCCTGACTTTATCGCCCGTGCGGCGGATAAATTTGGCAATCAGTGCATCGTGGTTTCGGTCGACGCCAAGCAGCGTCTCGATGCCAAGGTTGGCGGTGACAATCGCTCTGAGTGGGAGATTTACACCCATGGCGGTCGCAAGCCGACTGGCATTGATGCGGTGGAATTTGCTCACCGCATGGTTGAACGTGGCGCGGGCGAGTTGCTGGTGACCTCCATGGACCGCGACGGTACCAAGTCTGGTTTCGATCTCCAACTCGTGCGCTCTATTGCCGACAGTGTCGATGTGCCTGTTGTTGCCTCGGGCGGTGTTGGCAATCTCCAGCATTTGGTCGATGGCGTGAAAGAAGGTCATGCGAGCGCTGTGCTCGCGGCCTCGATTTTCCACTTCGGCACTTACACCATTCCTGAGGCGAAGCAGTATATGGTCGATCATGGCATTCCCATGCGCATGGACCGCACCAAGCCCTAAGTCAAAGGTGGCGGATGACGCCTCCCCAAATGTGTGATTTAAGCCCACTTCAAAGGGGCGGGAGTAATCCATGACACTTGAAGAACTCGAACAGCGTGTCGCTGTGCGCGCTGCAGCTTCACCTGACGAAAGTTACACCGCCAAATTGATTGCGCGCGGCATCAACAAAGCCTCGCAAAAGCTAGGCGAGGAAGCCACGGAAGCCGTCATCGCTGCGGTGACTGGCGACAGGGCTGAACTCGTCAAGGAAGCGGCTGACGTTCTCTACCATCTCTTGGTTGTTCTCAAAGCCGCTGACGTGCCTCTCGTCGAGGTCATGGCTGAGCTTGATGCGCGCACAGCCCAATCTGGCCTCGCCGAAAAAGCCTCTCGCAAGGAGCACTAGTGATGGCTAAGCGTCAACGGCCTGACCCCTATCGCACTTTCTCAAAGGCGGAATGGAGCGCATTGCGCAACGGTCAGCCGATGACGCTGGACGAGGCCGATATTGATCGGCTGCGTTCGCTCTCAGACCCTATTTCTTTGGCTGAGGCTGAAGAGGTCTATCTGCCGCTTTCGCGCCTTCTCTCCTATTACGTCGAGGCGATCCAAGGCCTGCACCGCGTGTCGAGCCGGTTTCTAAAGTCGCCCGATGCCAAGGTCCCCTTCATCATTGGTGTGGCGGGTTCTGTCGCTGTCGGCAAGTCGACGACTGCTCGTATTCTGCAAGCGCTGCTCTCGCGCTGGCCGTCCAACCCCAAGGTCGACCTTGTCACCACCGATGGCTTCCTCCACCCCAATGCGGTGTTGGAAGAGCGTGGTATCATGCACCGCAAGGGTTTCCCTGAAAGCTATGATCGCGCGCGATTTGTTAGCTTCTTGGCCGATATTAAATCGGGCAAGCGCAATGTGCAGGTCCCGGTCTATTCTCACCTCGTCTATGACATTGTGAAGGGTGGGGATGTCACCATCGACCGGCCAGACATTTTGATCGTTGAAGGGCTCAATATTCTGCAGCCCGGCGAACTGCCCAAAACCGGCAACCCAATTCTGTTCGCGTCGGACTTTATCGACTTCTCGATCTATATCGATGCGGAGTTGGAAGACCTCGAGGCTTGGTTCCTTGAGCGCTTCTACCGCCTGCGCGAAACCGCATTCCGCGATCCCAATTCCTTCTTCCGCAAATTTGCTGAGATGAGCAAAGAGGAAGCGGGCGAATATGGGCGCAATGTTTGGCGCACCATCAACTTGCCTAACCTTCTCGAAAACGTACAGCCGACCCGGGGTCGCGCTGACCTCGTTTTGAAGAAGGGTAATAATCATCGGGTCGATGAAGTCCGACTTCGTCGTCTCTAACGACGCTATCCAAGCCCGCGCATGTCGCGGGCTTTTTTGTGTTTAGTAGGTGCCCTGTTGCGGTTGTGACAGCACAATCAGATTGCCGTCTGGGTCACGAAATTTAGCCGTTTTGAAAAAGTCGCCAAAGGCTTTGGATACTGGCTTAATGCCGAACATGTCGAGGCGGCTGATCTCTTCGGCAATATCGTCGACGATCAGGATCACCATGCTGGCCCCTGCCCGATCCTCATCGGTCACGACGTGCACCCAGCCTCCGCCGGGTAGCTTCCATTCGGCAACATTGCGCATGGTTTGAGCATCAGCGGGGCGGCCGAACAAATACTCATACCACACGAGCGACTGGCTCAAGTCCTCCACGGCGATGCCAGCCAGCACATTCGTCAGTGTCATGACAGGGTCGACTTTCTTGGCTTTTCTCCGAATCGTAGCACAGTGTTCGACTTGGAGCGACGCATCAGCACTGCTATAGGCATCAACCATATTCTCGTGGAGGTTCTTATGACCAAGTTGCGCACCATCGTTGCAGGTGCCGGGGGCCGAATGGGCGCTGCCAATGTGCGCGCTGTCGCCGCTCATCCTGAACTGGAGCTTGTTGGTGCTCTCGATCGGTCTGGATCTCCCGTGTTGGGCAAAGACGTCGGTGTGCTCGCCGGTCTTGAAGAGCTTGGCGTCGTCGTCACCGATAATGCCGATAGCCTGCTCGACAATGCCGATGTGATTATCGACTTCACTGCTCCAGCAGCTTCCGTTGCTCTGGCGCAGAAGGCCGCTGCCAAGGGTATCGTCCACATCATTGGCACGACAGGTTGCCTTGAAGCAGACGACGCCGCCATTGCCGAAGCAGGCAAGGCCGGTGCGCGGATCGTTAAGTCAGGCAACTTCTCGCCGGGCATGGTGGCCCTGACGGTCCTCGTCGAAAAGGCTGCAGCCGCGCTGTCTGACTACGACGTCGAAATTCTCGAGATGCATCACAATCTGAAGGTGGATGCGCCTTCTGGCACCGCCTTGATGTTGGGTGAAGCAGCGGCAAAGGGCCGTGGCATTTCCTTGAAGGATAATTCTGTTCGCTCTCGTGACGGCCACACCGGTCCTCGTGAGTCTGGCACCATTGGCTTTGCTACCCTACGCGGCGGCAGTGTCATTGGCGATCACCACGTCATTTTGGCCGGTCCATCGGAGCGCATCGAGCTCAATCACCTTGCTCAAGACCGCACCATTTACGCCAATGGCGCCGCTAAGGCAGCGCTCTGGGCACACCGCCAGCCGGCGGGTCTTTACTCCATGGCCGATGTACTCGGCCTCAACAGCTAAGGGAATTTTCTATGACCGGCACGCTGATCCTGGTCCGTCACGGCCAGAGCGAGTGGAACCTAAAAAACCTGTTCACCGGGTGGCGCAATCCAAACCTCACCGAACAAGGTGAAGGGGAAGCCCGCGCAACGGGTAAGGCTTTGAAGGCTGCGGGCATCGCCCCCGACCTCTACTACACCTCGGGCCTGCGTCGTGCTCAGCACACGCTCGATTTGATGCTTGAGGAAATGGGCGTTCAGAACGTCACCATCACTCGCAATATCGCGCTTAACGAACGCGACTATGGCGATCTCGCCGGCCTCAATAAGGATGATGCGCGCGCCAAGTGGGGCGAGGAGCAGGTTGTCATTTGGCGCCGTTCATTTGACGTTCCTCCACCAGGGGGCGAAAGCCTTAAGGACACGGCAGCTCGTACCGTGCCTTATTATGAGGCCGAAATCCTGCCGCAGCTCAAGGCGGGTAAGACTGTCCTCGTTGCAGCGCACGGCAATTCCCTGCGGGCTCTCGTCATGGCCATTGAACGTCTGACCCCTGACGAAATTCTGGCGCGCGAAATTGGCACTGGCGAACCCACGATCTACAAGATCTCCGCTGATGGAAAATTCGAAGAGCGCGTGACGCTCTAAGCGACAAGACAAGAGTTTGATGAAGGGGCCGAGAGGCCCCTTTTTCATTTTGGATTCACGTGGAACACTTTTAGCTCCTGGTCGAAATCACCCCAGCTTCCCAACCCAATATGGCGCGTTTGCGAGGCACGCCCCAATGATAGCCGGTAAGGGCGCCGGTTGAGCCAACGACACGGTGGCACGGGATGACAAAGCTAATGGGGTTCCGTCCGACGGCTGCCCCCACCGCCCGTGAGGCTTTGGGCTTGCCAATCGTGCGCGCCACCTCGGCATAGGTCGCCGCCTGCCCCACCGGAATTTTGAGCAGCGTCTGCCAGACACTCACCTCAAAGTCAGTGCCGATCATGACGAGCTTGACGGGCTGCTCCGCCGACCAATTTTGTGGCGCGAAGATTTTTACGACCTCGGGTCCAACACGGGCATCGTCCCGAGAAAAGCGTGCCATCGGCCATCGGCGGGCAAGATCTAAAAATGCGTCTTCGACACTGGTCTCTTCGTCGGCAAAGCCAATGCCGGAAATGCCGTATTCTGTCATCGTGACCACAGCCGTCCCGAAGGGCGATGGCGCTGTGCCCCAGATCATATCCAGCCCTGCCCCGCCAGTACGGAAAACGCCAGGCGGCATGGCTTCATAGGTGACGAAGAGATCATGAAGCCGTGAGGTTGATGAGAACCCAACTTCATAGCTCGTGTCCAATACGCTGACATTTTCCGAGAGAAGTTTCTTAGCGTGATTGAGCGCGACAGCTTGGGCGAAGCTTTTGGGGGAGAGGCCGCACCAGCGCCGAAAGAGATCGGTCAGTTGGCGCTCGGTTAGGCCAATAGCGCGCGCGAAGCGGTCCAGCGCCAACTCATCGGCCCCCCGCTCGCTGAGATAGCGAATAGCAGCGCGGATGGTGTCATAGTCCTGTGCGGGAGAAATTTCGGGTCGTTGGTTCATCGCTCAATTCACCTCAGAGGCTGGGCTTAGTTTAGCCAGCTTGGAGCGGAACAAGCGACCCGTTTTTGACCTATCGATTACGTCGTGCTTGCCGCAAGGCGGCGCCAAAGGCTTTGGCAAAACTGCCCTTGTCATCCATCGATAGGAAGGCACCAAGCTCATGGATTTCGTCTTCATGCTTGAGCAGGATTTGGGTGGTCCGCTCAAAAGCATCGCGGTGCAGCACGAGACGGACAGTGTTGGGATCAAAGCGCTGCATGCGTTTGGGCTTGGCAAAACCCTGCTCAACAACTTCGAGCTGTTCGGGCCACAGCGTCACCGTTTGGGTTTGATGAGTTTTACGGCGCTGGCTCTGTCCGTAAACAATCAGACCCACTGCCGCGCAAGCGAATGCTAAAGCTCCGGTCAGGAGATATTCTGACGAGATCATCAAGACCGGCATCACTCCCAAAAAGGCCACCACCAGTGCCATCCAACCGCCGGTCAGTCGCATGGCGCGATCAGGGCGAAGTGTAGCAGCAAACAGGGGTTTGTTGGTCGTGACTTGCATGGTTATGCCTCTTACCGGAAATAGTGGCAGAGATTCGGAAGCGAGAGAATGGCAGCAACACAAAAAGTGAAGAGGCTCACCCGGGCTCAAGCCGAAGCTGTATTTGATCGTTTCCACGAAATCGAGCCCGAACCCAAGGGTGAACTCGATTATGTGAACGCCTTCACTCTGCTGGTGGCCGTGGTTTTGTCCGCGCAGGCCACCGACGTCGGGGTCAACAAGGCGACGAAAAATCTCTTCAAGCTCGCACCCGACCCCGCATCCATGGTGGCACTCGGCGTTGAGGGCATTGAGAACGAGATCAAGACCATCGGCCTCTACCGCAACAAGGCCAAGTTCACCTATGAGCTTTCCAAGCAGCTGATCGACAAGCACGGCGGGGAAGTGCCAGATGTGCGCGAGGCGCTAGAGGCCCTGCCCGGCGTCGGTCGCAAGACGGCCAATGTCGTGCTCAATATTTTCTTCAAGCAGCCGACCATTGCCGTCGACACCCATCTCTTCCGCGTCGGCAATCGCACCGGCATGGCCTTGGGTAAGACCCCGCTTGAAGTGGAAATGGCGCTCACCAAAATGGTGCCGGACCGCTATATGCTCCATGCCCATCATTGGTTGATCCTCCACGGTCGCTATATTTGCAAAGCGCGAAAGCCAGAATGCTGGCGCTGCCCGATACTGGAGTGGTGCAATTTCTCCCCCAAAACAGAGAACCCTGCCCGCAGCTAATCGCACCTTTGTTGACACTGCCAACATCGCCGCGCGATATGTGGTTCATGTCAACATTTCATCTGAGCTCTTATCATCACGGCAATCTTCGCAGCGTCATGCTGGAGGTTGCCATGGGCATTTTGGAACGCGATGGCGAGCAAGGCGTCGGCCTGCGCGATCTAGCGCGATTGGTTGGCGTCTCCCCAGCAGCCCCATATCGGCATTTTGATAGCCGCAACTCGCTGCTCGAAGCTCTGGCCATCACGGGCTTTCATCGCTTCTCAGCGCGCATGGCAAAGGTTGCCGAAGAGCATCCCGATAATCCGCTGTCGGCCATGGGCAAAACCTATGTGCTGTTTGCGCTCGAAAACGCCAATCTCTTCCGTCTCATGTTCTCGCCACAGCTGACCAAGATTGCGAGGCCAGGATTGAAAATGGCGTCAGACACGGCTTTCGATAGTCTGCGACAGGTTATCGGTGGCGACGATGAATTTGACCGTGTGAAAGCCCTGTCTGCTTGGGCCAAAGTTCATGGTCTGGCTATGCTCTTGCTTGATGGACAGGTGAAGGTCGAAACACCTGAAGAAACCAAGGCGCTCATCGCCGATGTTTTGGCCAGCCTTTAGGCCAAGCTGGCCAGCTGCGACATGCTGACGGCATTGCCCGCACCGGACGCTTAGCATAAGACTTTTTCGGTTTTCCTATCACCTCGGACCTTTTCAATGACGCAGACCCGCTTTGACGTGCTGACTATTGGCAATGCAATCGTCGACATCATCACGCCAATCGAGCCCGGCTTCATTGAACGCGAGGGCATGACCGAAGGCATTATGCACCTCATCGATGGGGATCGCGCCGAATATCTCTACGGCAAAATGCCTGCCAGCCGTCAACAGAGCTCCGGTGGTTCGGCGGGCAATACGGCGGCTGGCGTCGCCTCGCTCGGCGGGCGCGCTGCCTTTGTCGGCAAGGTGGCCGATGACGGTCTTGGGGATGTGTTTGACACCGATATGCGCGCGCAGGGCGTGCATTATTCGACGACCCGCCTCATTAACGGTGCGCGCACCGCCCGCTGCATGATCTTCGTCTCCGAAGATGGCGAGCGCACCATGAATACTTACCTCGGTGCCTGCCATGAGCTGACCGAGCGCGATATTCTGGAAGATGAAATCGGCGGTTCGGCCGTCACCTATATGGAAGGCTTTTTGTGGGATCCGGTGGAAGCCAAGAAGGCTTTCGTCCGCGCCGCCCACTATGCCCATAAGCATGAACGCGCTTCCGCATTCACCCTTTCCGATCCGTTCTGCGTTGATCGCTTCCGCGCTGAGTTCCTCGACCTCATTCGCTCAAAAACTATCGACTATGTCTTTGCCAATGTGAATGAATTGAAGTCTCTCTATGAGACCGATGACCTTGGTGCTGCGGTTCGCCAGATCGCTCAGGACGCCGAAGTTGCGGCCATCACCATGGGCGCCGAAGGCGCGATGGCGATCTGCAATGGCGAAGTGATTTCGGTTCCGGCCTTCCCGGTCGACAAGGTGATGGATGCGACCGGCGCTGGCGATCTATTCGCCTCAGGCTTCCTGCTTGGCCTCGCGCGTGGCCAGAACCACGAAATGGCCCTCAAGGCTGGTTGCCTCGCTGCGTCCGAGGTGATCTCCCACATTGGCGCTCGCCCGCAGCAAAGCCTTGCCGATCTGGCTAAATCCCACGGCCTCGCAGTTTAAAGCGAAAGGCTTTGGCGCATTTGTGCCAGAGCCGCATCCGTTGATCCGGTGGGGCGGAATTCGAGCCCCACAAATCCATCATAGCCTTCACCATGTAGCCACTCGAGCTTACGCTTGAGATCGAGCTCACCACTCCCCGGCTGATTGCGGCCGGGGTGATCGGCGATATGAAGATGGGCGATGGTGTCGATATTGCCCGCCATAATTGCCTCTGGGTCCTCCCCCATGACCATCGAGTGGTAGAGGTCATAGGTAAGCCCAATCTCCGCCCGGTTCACATCGCGAATGATATCAAGGGCTTCGCGCGTGTCGGTGAGGAAATAGCCTGGGTGATCAACGAGATCGTTGAGCGGCTCTAGCGCCAAGCGTACGCCTGAGCCTTTTAGGACATCTGCCGATTTTTCCATGGCCAGCGCCAGCGCGTCGCGTTGGGCACTGCGATCCATGCTTTCGAGCAAGGGGCCGGATTGGCAAATGAGTATCTTGGTGCCGAGATCAAGTGCCACGTCACGGCTCTTTTCGAGCCCGGCGAGAAAGCGATCGTGGTCCGCGGATGTTGTGAGTTTGGCAAAGGGTTCGGCAACAATCCCGGCCAAGGCGACCCCGGTTTCTGCCAGTACGTCTTTGATCTGGCTGAGGTCCTTGTTGGACCACAGCCAGAATTCCACGGCGTCAAAGCCAGCGGCTTTTGCCAGTCTGATCCGATCTGCCACCTCCCCGGTTTCGGGGACGAACAGCATTTCGACACAGGCTGAGAGTTTCATGATGTTAGGCCAAGCTGATGCGAGGGCCGTTCATTTCTGCAAGAATTGCCTTGGCAGCTGCGGCCGGATCGGCAGCTTCTATGATTGGACGCGCGACGACAAGATGGCTCGCACCAGCATCGAGCGCTGCGCCCGGGGTCATGGCACGCTTCTGGTCGCCCAGAGGGGCGCCGGATGGGCGAATGCCTGGCGTTACGATGGCCATTTTGGGGCCCAGGATGGGGCGTACCATGGCCGCTTCCTGCGCTGAGGCCACAATGCCACCAATGCCGGCAGCCCTAGCCTGTTCAGCACGCTGCGCGACTAGACCAACGGCGTCACGTTCATAACCGGCTTCGCGCAGATCAACATCGTCCATTGAGGTCAAGACGGTCACGCCGAGCACGCAGAGGGTCGAGCCTGCTGCAGCCTTCGCGGCCGAGCGCATGGTTTTGGGATAGGCATGGACGGTCAGCATTGCTGCGCCGGTTTCCGCAATCGCGGCCACGCCCTTTTCGATGGTGTTGTCGATGTCGAGGAGTTTGAGGTCGAAGAAGACCTTCTTGCCGGCAGCGATCAGCTCCTTACCGAGCGCAAAACCATCGGCGCCATAAAAGCACTGATAGCCAATCTTGTAGTACTCAACGCTATCGCCGAGGAGCGAAACGATCTCTTCAGCGCGTGCACGCGTCGGGACGTCAAGACCCACGATGAGATGGCCAGCCATTATAAAACTCCGCGATGTCTAGTGTTGGTGCTGTATGGACCAAATTGGTTTTGCCGACAAGGCGTCACTCCATCCAGGACGCGGGTAGGCTTTCCATAGCCATCCAATCGGATTCAAGCGTCTCGGCGTGCGGATCAAAAATGAAGCAATTGCCGCCACCGGCGACGCCCAGATGCTGCTGATCTTGGCTGCGAGAAATCGGGAGCCCGCCAAGGTGGCATTTGAGCAGCGTTCCAACGCCACCATGGCCGCAAAAGATCAGGGAGCGATCGGGTTCGGCAAAGGCAATGGCGGTCCGGATGGCCGCAACAATCCGCGCTTGCGCATCGACCGCCCTCTCCCACCCGGCAACACTTTGATCTGGCTGTGCGAAGAATTGGTTGGCGTGCTCATCAAAGTGTGGTCCGGCCAGAAACCCCGTGGCGGAGCGATCATTCTCATCCATGCTGGAATGGGAAATGATCTCCGCACCCAAGGGCGCACCAATGATGTGAGCCAACTCAATGGCTTTGCGTTCCGCGCTCGAAAATATCTGTACCGAGCTCGGCAGCAGATTGCGTTGCGCAAAGTGTTGCGCGCGGTCCCGACCGACAGATGAAAGCCCCCATTGGGGGACCGCAACATCTGGATCGATCTCTACCTGCGGGTGGGTGATGTAAAGTGCGCGAATGATTAGCCTCGGTTGAAGTGGGTCATCTCGATGACGATGGTATCGATCTTTTTGATCACGCCAGCTTCTGTGAGATTGCCCGCCTCGTCAAACGCTTGGCTGGCCGGACCAATGCCCAAAAGTGTTGGCACGACCAAAGCGCCGACCTTGGTCAATGACTCTCGGAGGTGGCTGAGGCTCCACAGCGTTCCATATTTGCCCGAGCTGACGCCGCCGATGCCGAAAGTCGCGTGACGGAAGGGGCTTGGACTTTGGCGCGAGAGCCAGGCCAGCGTGTTGACCAAAAGCGGGGTGTGCGAGCCGTTATATTCTGGGCTAGCGATGAAAATAATGTCGGCCTCGCGCCAAAGCTGGGCGAGTTTAACCGCTGCCTCCGGAACATTGTCCGGCTCTAAGTCTTCATTAAAAATCGGCATTGGGAAGTCGCCGAGATTGAGTGCATTGACCTCCACCCCTGCTTGGCTCAGCTTATCGCTGACGATGTGCTGCAGTTTTTGGTTATGCGAACCGGCGCGAATAGAGCCGGAAAGAGTGAGTGCTGTCTTCATTGTGAATTCCTAAAACCTCTATCGAGACGTTTGGGCAGCTCGGATGTTCCATCGCTCGAAGAGAAAAATGCGAGGAAGCCGTTATGCCTGAAATGATCTTCATCAATGTGCCGGTGCGCGACCTACCAGCCGCGATGGCTTATTATCGTGCTCTGGGGTTTGCACATAATCCGCAATTCACCGATGAGACTGCGGCCTGTGTGGTGATCAGCGAGACGATTTTTGTCATGCTGCTGACCCATGACAAGTTCCGCTTCTTCTCCCCCAATCCTATCTCGGATACGAAATCCTCGACCTCCGCTCTTTATGCATTGTCGCGCGAAAGCCGTGCCGATGTCGATAAAATCGCTGAGGCAGGGCTAGCCGCTGGTGGCCGCGAATATCGCGACATTCAGGATCTCGGCTTTATGTATTCTCGCGCGATTGCCGATCTTGATGGGCACGTCTGGGAATATATGTACATGGATATGAGCCAGATGGGGCAAGGCTAGCAGCTCTTCTCAACCGACAACAAAAAAGGCGACCCGTGGGCCGCCTTTCGTTTTAGACGCTTAAGCATCGAACATTTTCTTGAGCTTGTCGAAGAAGCCACCCGAGGTTGGGCTGGTGTCGCTGGTTTCGAGCTTGGCAAATTCTTCCAGGAGCTCGCGCTGGCGCTTGGACAGGTTCTGCGGCGTCTCAATATCGAGCTGCACGTAGAGATCACCAACATCCTTGCTGCGCAGAACCGGCATGCCCTTGCCCTTAAGGCGAACCCGCTGGCCCGGCTGCGTGCCTGTGGGCACCTTTACCTTGGCGCGGCTATTGTCGAGGGTCGGCACTTCGAACTCGCCGCCCAGCGCTGCTGTGGTCATTGAGATCGGGATACGGGCGTAAAGATCGGCACCATCGCGCTGGAACAGATCATGCGGACGGGCGGAGACGAAGATATAGAGGTCTCCCGGAGGACCACCGCGGACCCCAGCTTCACCTTCATTGGCGAGGCGAATGCGAGTGCCGTCTTCAATACCCTTTGGAATATCGACCGAAAGCTTGCGGCTCTGCTGGCGACGGCCCTGACCACCGCAATCGGTGCACGGCTGGTCCATCATCTCGCCACGGCCGCTACAAACTGGGCAGGTGCGTTCGATGGTGAAAAAGCCCTGCGCCGCACGTACCTTGCCATGGCCATTACACTGGCGGCAGGTGTGGGTGCCGGTGCCAGGCTTAGCGCCCGAACCATCGCAGGTGTCGCAGCCAGCAAGCGTTGGCACATCGATTTCAACCGTGCGACCCTCAAAGCTTTCTTCAAGCGAGATCTCGAGATTGTAGCGCAGATCCGAGCCGCGTGTTTTGGCCGAGCCGCCGCCACCGCGACGACCACCGCCCATGAAGTCACCGAATATGTCTTCAAAAATATCGGACATGGAGGAGTTGAACTCCGGACCAAATCCGCCACCGCCACGACCACCGCCGTTTTCAAACGCGGCATGACCAAAGCGGTCATAGGCCGAACGCTTCTGTGGGTCTTTTAGCGTGTCATAGGCTTCGTTGATTTCTTTGAACTTGGCTTCAGCCTCTGCGTTCCCCGGATTGCGGTCCGGGTGGAATTGCATGGCGAGCTTGCGATAAGCGCTCTTGAGGGCGGCATCATCGGCACCCTTTTGTGCGCCGAGCACCTCGTAGAAGTCGCGTTTGGCCAAGGTAGTCTATCTCCTGGATCGCGCCGGTCATGGTCGTCGCGCTGGACTTGAAACTGAAACAGCCGGTGTCATCCCGGCGAGTACTGCCGATATGGGCAGTTGTATGCGTCTTAGCAAGGGGTAAGGCTGCGATCAACCGGCGCAGGCTTTTGTCTTTTCGTCCAAAACGGATTCACGTGAAACTATAGCGAAGGCCTGTGCGAGCATCCGTCGCCCAATATGGCCTGGGATGTGCGGTAGGCAGGTCCTGAGGTCGAGAGCGCTTATGTGGGCAGCGGGCCAAAATCCCAAAACAAAAAAGGCCCGGTGTTGCCACCGAGCCTTCGAAAACGCCGTCGAAGTTATTCTTACTTCTTGGTGTCGCTGTCGTTTACTTCTTCGAAGTCGGCATCAAGGATGTCGTCATCGTTGTCGTCAGTAGTACCAGCGGCCTTGGCTTCAGCTTCAGCCTGCGAAGCCTTGTACATGGCTTCGCCCAGCTTCATGGACGCTTCTGCCAGAGCATTGGTCTTTTCCTTGATCAGCTCTGCGTCGTCGCCGTCGATGACAGCGCGCAGATCGGTGATCGCGGTTTCGATCGCGGTCTTGTCAGCAGCAGGAACCTTGTCGCCGTAGTCCTTGAGGGACTTTTCGGTCGAGTGGATGAGCGATTCACCTTGGTTCTTGGCTTCAACCGATTCGCGCTTGCGCTTATCGGCTTCAGCATTGGCTTCTGCGTCCTTGACCATCTGCTCGATGTCAGCGTCCGAAAGACCACCCGATGCCTGAATACGGATCTGGTGTTCCTTGCCAGTGCCCTTGTCCTTAGCGGACACGTTCACAATGCCGTTGGCGTCGATGTCGAAGGTCACTTCGATCTGCGGAACGCCACGCGGTGCTGGTGGGATGCCGGCGAGGTCGAAATTGCCCAAGAGCTTGTTGTCTGCAGCCATTTCGCGTTCACCCTGGAACACGCGGATGGTCACAGCCGACTGATTGTCTTCGGCGGTCGAGAAGGTCTGGCTCTTCTTGGTCGGGATGGTGGTGTTACGGTCGATAAGACGGGTAAACACGCCACCCAGAGTTTCAATGCCGAGCGAGAGCGGGGTCACGTCGAGCAGGAGAACGTCCTTAACGTCGCCCTGCAGAACGCCGCCCTGAATTGCTGCGCCAAGGGCCACAACTTCGTCAGGGTTTACGCCCTTGTGTGGTTCCTTGCCGAAGAGCTGCTTAACAGCTTCCTGGACCTTGGGCATGCGGCTCATACCGCCAACGAGAACGACTTCGTCGATCTGCGAAGCGGTCAGACCCGCGTCCTTCATTGCCTTCTTGCATGGCTCAATGGTGCGCAGGATGAGGTCTTCAACCAGCGTTTCGAGCTTGGAGCGCGAGAGCTTGAGGGTCAGGTGCTTTGGACCGGAAGCGTCTGCCGTGATGAACGGCAGGTTGATTTCGGTCTGAGTGGCGCTCGAAAGTTCGATCTTTGCCTTTTCAGCAGCTTCCTTTAGGCGCTGCAGAGCAAGCTTGTCGGAACGCAGATCGATCCCCTGTTCCTTCTTGAACTCGTCAGCGAGGTAGTCGACCAGACGCATGTCAAAGTCTTCACCGCCGAGGAAGGTGTCGCCATTGGTCGACTTCACTTCGAAGACGCCATCGCCGATTTCGAGGATCGACACGTCGAAGGTACCGCCGCCAAGGTCATAGACCGCGATGGTGCCGGAATTCTTCTTGTCGAGGCCGTATGCAAGCGCAGCTGCAGTCGGCTCGTTGATGATGCGCAGAACTTCAAGGCCGGCAATCTTGCCTGCGTCCTTGGTGGCCTGGCGCTGGCTGTCGTTGAAGTAAGCCGGAACGGTGATGACTGCCTGAGTGACGGTCTCGCCGAGGTAAGCCTCAGCGGTTTCCTTCATCTTCTGCAGGATCATGGCCGAAACCTGGCTTGGGGAGTACTGCTCACCCGAAGCTTCAACCCATGCGTCGCCATTGCTTGCGCGTGCGATCTTGAACGGAACCAGACCCTTGTCCTTTTCGACCATCTTGTCGTCGAAACGACGGCCGATCAGGCGCTTTACAGCGAACAGGGTGTTTTCTGGGTTGGTAACGGCCTGGCGCTTAGCCGGCTGACCGACCAGACGTTCGCCGTCCTTGGAAAACGCAACCATAGATGGCGTGGTGCGTGCGCCTTCTGCGTTCTCGATAACCTTCGGGTTGCTGCCGTCCATGACGGCGACGCAGCTGTTGGTCGTACCGAGGTCGATGCCGATAACTTTAGCCATTCTCTAGCCTCTCTTTCAGCGAACCCGCCGTGAAGTCCTTTGCAACGAAAGCAACTTCTGGCCCTTCGGGGCCGGGGTCCCTCGTAGGTTCTGGATCAGTGCCCCGTTCGGGGCCTAGGGCCGTATATAGGGGGGTGTGGCGAGGGCTTCAAGCGCGGGGGCGTTATGATTTTCGTCCCCGCACAATCAGTGGAAGACCCGGTGGATTACTCGGGTCCTTTTACCGCTTAGTCTTGGAGCGTGTAGCTTGCCAGCGAACAGATATCGACTTCGTTGACGATCAGCTCTTCCTCTTCGGCGCCAACAAACTTGAAGTCATAAAGGCACTGGTCCGAACCATCACCGATGGTGGCGGTGGCTTCGAAGCCAGCTTCGAGCACCCCGAGGTTTTCGAGAAGGTCTTCACCCCAAGAGTCTTCATTGGACGGGGTGGTGTAGAAATAATGCAGGTCAATGGAGCTGTTGTTGATGATTTGGAACTCAACAGTTTCTGCCATTGCAGGGGTAGCAGCGGCCAGGAGTGCGACAGCACCAATGGCGGCTAAGATATTCTTGGCCATATAAAACTCTCCAGAAAATAGGCATATAAAATCGCGTCGTCTTTTGCCATTTTCGCAAATCGGTGCCAAGGGGAGCAGTATCGGACGGCCGAGAAATCTTTTAGAAGGCGCCATGATTTCAAATGGCACGGTGCTGTTGCAGGACAGCGCTCACGCAGACAGTAAGAGCCTTTTATTTTCAGCGCCCTACCGCGTGCTGAGCGCCCATAGCTATGATCAGGCGCTATTGGTTATGGCGGAGATGGCCGAACTGCAGGCGCAGGGCTTCTGGCTGGCCGGCTATTTTACCTATGAAATGGGCTATGGCTTTGAGGAGCGTTTGCGAGGCTTTTTGCCCGCGCATTCCGCGTCTCCGCTGTTCTGGTTTGGCGTGTATGACGCCCCGAAATATCTTACACAAGATTCCGTCAATGCGCTTTTATCAGCAGCGCCTGTGGGCGCAGCCGCACGTTTGGCCCCTCGAACCGATTTCCAGACCTACAAATCAGCATTCGACCGGGTGAAAAACTATATCGAGGCGGGCGACGTCTATCAGATCAACCTCACCCTCAAGGCTGAGTTCGATTTGGTTGGCGATAGTCTCGGGTTCTATCGCAGTCTCGTGCAAAGCCAGCCCACCGCCTTTGGCACCTATATCGATGCCGGTGACCACAAAATTCTCTCGGCCTCACCCGAGCTGTTCATCTCGGCAAAAGATGGCGCGCTCAGCGCGCGGCCGATGAAGGGGACATTAAAACGCTCACCCCGCGCCGCTGATGACGCAGCCTATCGCGCTCGCTTGCAGAGCGACGAGAAAAACCGCGCTGAAAATCTCATGATCGTTGATCTCTTGCGCAATGACATGGCGCGGATTTCGGAGATCGGCTCGGTGCGGGTGACAGACCTTTTTACGGTGGAGACCTATCGTACGCTGCACACGATGACTTCGGGCATTGTTTCGCGCCTGCTCCCAGAGATGACCGCTATTGGTGCCGTCGAAAATCTCTTTCCATGTGGCTCAATCACCGGAGCCCCAAAATTGCGGGCCATGGAAATCATCCATGAGGTCGAGGATGGCGCGCGGGGCGTTTACACGGGCTCTATCGGCTTTATCGCACCAAATGGCGATTTCGGTTTCAACGTTGCCATCCGCACCGCGGTTATTGACGCAGCGGGTAAGGGTGAGATCGGCGTTGGCGGGGGCATTGTCGCCGACAGTGTTGCCGAAGACGAATATCAGGAGGCTTTGCTCAAATTGCAGTTTCTGGCTGACCCGGCCGAGCCGGTGACCCTAATCGAAACTTTTAAGTGGAGCCCGGAAGAAGGCTTCGTGCTGCGACAGCGCCATGTTGAGCGTCTGCTCGCCTCGGCTGAATATTTTGGCTTGCCGGTAGAAGCCGACGCGATTGAAAAATTTCTCGACGATAACGCCAGCGCTTGGACGCAGCCCATGCGGGTTCGTCTCACTCTTTCTGTAGCTGGGCTCGATTTGACAGCGGTGGCTCTACCTCCGAGTCCGAGCCTTTTTCGCTTCGATATCGCCAGCGACGTTTTGCAATCCTCGTCGGTTTGGGTCGCGCACAAAACCACCAATCGCGCCTTTTACGATGAACCGAAAAAGCGCGCCCATGATGAGCGTGGCTTGGATGAATTGGTTTTCACCAATGAGCGCGGCGAGCTGACCGAGGGCTCTTTTACAAATCTGTTCATTGAGCGGGATGGTCGGTTGCTGACCCCTGCTCTCAGCTCCGGCTTGTTGCCGGGAACATTGCGGGCAGAAGTTTTGGCGAGCGGGAAGGCGGAAGAAGCCATCCTGACCCTTGCCGATCTCGAAACGGCAGATGCAATCTATCTCGGCAACTCCGTGCGCGGTCTTATCCGCGCCGAATGGGTAAGGGGCAAAGCATGAGCTTTGAAATCAAATCCGACGACGTTCTGGTCGTTGTCGATGTGCAATATGATTTTCTGCCCGGTGGCAGTCTCGCCGTTGCCGATGGCGATGCGATCATTCCAGTGGTCAACGCCTTGGCTAAGAAGTTTGCCAATGTCGTGCTGACCCAAGACTGGCACCCTGCCGATCATATTTCCTTTGCCAGCCAGCATGTGGGCAAGTCGCCGTTTGAAACGGTAGATCTGGATTATGGAACACAGGTCTTGTGGCCGGACCACTGCATATGGGGCACGCGTGGCGCCGAAATTTCGGGCGCTCTCGACATCCCACACGCGCAAATGATTATCCGCAAAGGCTTTAATCGCGCCATCGATAGCTATTCGGGTTTTCAGGAAGCGGATCGCGCGACGCTCACTGGCCTCGCCAGCTATCTTGGCGAGCGCAATTTGAGCCGGGTCTTCGTGGTTGGCCTCGCCACCGATTTTTGTGTGGCCTGGACAGCTATTGATTCTGCCGCTGGCGGGTTTGAGACTTTTGTCATTGAAGACGCCACCCGCGCCATCGATGCCAACGGTTCGCTCGAAAAGGCTTGGGCTGATTTGGAAGAAGCGGGCGTGACGCGGATCACGTCGGCCGAGCTAATCAGCTAAGGATTCACGTGAAACTAAGCTGATTATCGTTCGGCAATGAGCATCGCCTTGATCGTGGTCGCTTTGACAAAATGATCAAGGCGGTGGGTTTTTATCCACCACGTAGCCATTTCCATCAGCAGATCAGGCGTGTCATTGCGGTTGGCGAAAAACGCATAAAACGAGAGGCCAACGCCCTCCCCCTTTTGTGCGATTTTGGCGGTACACACCGCGATGGCTTTTTCACGCAGTGCGGGTGTCATTTATTTTCCGTCCGCTTGAGGCATAAAAAAGGGCACCGGATGGCGCCCTTTCAAGTGTGAAGGCAGAGCGCTTAAGCGTTCTTGTCGATCGCGTCGCCTGCTTCAGCCGCTGGACCGCCCTTGGCAACACCAACCATGGCTGGGCGCAGAACGCGCTCGCCAATGGCAAAGCCTTCCTGAACGACCTGCACAATCGTGCCTTCTGGAACGGCCGGGTTCGGCACTTCGAACATCGCCTGGTGCTTATGCGGATCGAACTTCTGGCCAGCGGCTTCAATCGGCTTGACGCCATGCTTGGCAAGAAGACGGTTGGTTTCGCGTTCAGCCAGCTCAATGCCTTCGATCAGGCTCTTGAGTGAACCTTCAGCGCTCTCACGGACATCGGCTGGGATGACCAGCAGCGCGCGCGACAGCGCGTCGGTGGCGCTCAGCATATCGCGAGCAAATCCAGCGATGGCGTAGGTGCGGGTGTCAGCGACTTCGCGCTCCGTGCGCTTACGCAGGTTTTCCATTTCCGCAATGGTACGCAGAACGCGGTCCTTGAGGTCGGCGTTTTCCGCCTGCAATGCCTCAACGGGATCGACTTCTGGAGCGGTTTCGGTGGTCGGGATCTCGACTTCCGGATTTTCGCCCTGGGCGGCGTTTTCGTCGCTCATTGTGTCTTCTTCCGTTCGTTAAAACTTTCTGTCCCGCATATCGGTCAAGCGAGACGGTAATTCAAGCTCTCACTCACCGTGCTGCGCGCTTACGCGCAATCATCGCGGAAATGACGTTAGCCGTGTAGTCCACAACGGGGACAATGCGTGCATAGTTCAATCGCGTTGGCCCGATAACGCCTAAGACGCCAACGATCCGATCATTGGCATCCTTATAGGGCGAGAGAATCACCGAAGAGCCGGAGAGGGAGAAGAGCTTATTCTCTGAGCCGATGAAAATACGGACACCCTGCCCGCGCTCCGCATCGCCCAAGAGATCGAGCAATCCATCCTTGCTTTCCAGCTCATCGAACAACTGCCGCATCCGTGCCAACTCGTCGCTGGCCATGGTGTCATTGATGAGATTGGCGCGGCCGCGAACGATCACCGTGGGAGCATTGCCCGACGCAGGGGTGGACAGGGTCGCAATGCCAGCGTCGACGAGTTTTTGGGTGAGCTCGTCCAATTCGGCGCGTTGTTCATCGCGTCGCTCATTGAGCAGTTTTTTGGCTTCCGCCAAAGTGCGCCCGACAATGTAATTGGAGAGGTAATTGCCCGCCTGCTGCAAGGAGCTCGCGGCGTAGCCGGGTGGAAGATCGAGGATGCGGTTTTCCACCTGCCCATCTTCGCCAACCATGATGGCCATGGCCCGTGAATTATCGAGGCGCACAAATTCGATATGCCTCAGCACCATATCGGCCTTGGTGGCAATAACTACGCCAGCGCCGTGGCTAAGGCCGGAGAGGAGGGAGGAGGCTTCCGTCAGCATGTCCTCGACCTGCCCGCGCCCGGCCGTGTGTTCCATCTGACGGGCTATCCGGCCGCGCTCATCCTCATCCACCGCGCCCACTTCAAGCATGGAGTCGACGAAAAAGCGCAGGCCTTGCTGGGTCGGCGCACGGCCAGCGGAGGTGTGTGGCGCCGCAATAAGACCTAGGTCTTCAAGGTCTGCCATCACATTTCTGACAGAAGCGGGGGAAAGCTCCACCTGCAAAAGTCGGCTAAGATCACGCGATCCCACGGGCACACCGGTGTCGAGATAGCGCTCGACGAGGGTCCGAAAAATCTCCTGGGAGCGCGTGTTGAGCACGCTAAGGAAGTCTTCTGCCGGTCTGGTCATGGCTTTTATGCTAAATCTTTCGCTTTAACCCTGTACTCTCATTTAAGCTCTTCCTCCCCAAGCGCCAAGCTGCCGCAGCTTGTGAGTGGGGCCGTTGGAGGTTAAGAGGCGGTTAACACCATTTTCTAGCGGACAAAATATGCGCCCCTCCGGTCGACAGCCTTCAGATATGCGTACGGTGACCTTTGAACGTAAGGTCTCCATGAAAGCAGAAGGCTCGTGCCTTGTAACCTTCGGCAACACCAAAGTTTTGTGCACTGCTTCGGTTGAAACCAGCGTTCCGGGTTGGCTGCGTGGCAAGGGTCAGGGCTGGGTCACAGCTGAATACGGCATGCTGCCCCGCGCCACCGGTTCGCGCAATCGTCGTGAAGCCACAGCCGGCAAGCAGACAGGCCGCACCCAAGAAATTCAGCGTCTCATCGGTCGCTCGCTCCGCGCTGTTGTAGATTTGGCAGCGCTCGGCGAAGCTCAGATCACTCTCGATTGTGACGTGCTTGAAGCCGATGGCGGCACCCGTACCGCAGCCATCTCGGGCGCTTATGTGGCACTGGTTGATGCCATCGCCTGGATGGAAGAGCGCAAGCTGACCAAGGGCAAGGTTCTCAAGGACAGTATCGCAGCGGTTTCTTGCGGCATTTATCGCGGCACCCCGGTTCTCGATCTCGACTATCTCGAAGACGTCGAAGCGGAAACGGATGCCAACTTCGTCATGACCGGTTCGGGCAAGTTTGTCGAAATTCAGGGCACTGCTGAAGGCGCTCCGTTCGACCGCTCGGAGCTGGAAGCCCTTATGGGTCTGGCCGAAAAGGGCATTACCGAACTTTCCGCGCAGCAGCGCGCAGTTCTGGGTCAATAATGCACTGGTTGCGGAAGAAGCTACCGTTTCGTCTTGCTGACCGTCCTGCTCGCCCTGAGCAGGCGGCGCGGCCCAATGGCGAACGCCATTTTTCCGCTCACAATTCTCGCGTATGGAATGACATCGTCCGCGCACTCGAAGGTACAAAGAAATGACCATCCCTCGTCTTCGCCCCGGTGATCGTCTTTGCATCGCGACCCATAACGCGGGCAAGCTCAAAGAATTCCGCGAATTGTTTGAGCCCTTTGGTTTGGTTCTGGTGTCGGCGGGCGATTTGGGCCTGCCGGAGCCAGAAGAAACCGGCACCACCTTTGCCGAAAACGCGCGCACCAAGGCTCATGCTGCGGCGACGGGCGCCAATATGTTGGCTCTGTCCGACGACAGCGGCCTTTGCGTCGACGCGCTCAATGGCGATCCGGGTGTTTACACCGCCGATTGGGCTGGTGTGCCGCGCGACTTCAATCGCGCCATGAAGCGCGTGGAAGATGCCTTGCAGGCCGCAGGCGCAGGCTCTCCCGGCCAGCGTCGCGGCTCGTTTAATGCCACGCTTTGCCTTGCCCATCCCGATGGCCGCGATATGCTTTTTGTTGGCAAGTGCGAAGGGACGCTGATCTGGCCGCCACGCGGCGATGTCGGTCATGGCTATGACCCGATGTTCATGCCTGATGGCCATGACATCACTTTTGGTGAAATGGCGCCTGAGGTGAAGCATTCTTGGTCGCCCGGTCAAACTGGTCTTTCCCATCGTGCGCGGGCCTTTGCCCAATTCGTTGAGAACCAGATAGAGCATGCCTAGTCAGACCAATGTCTGGGCAGTAACAATTCTTCTGTCCCCGATGGGCGGGGCGGATCGGTGCATTATGCGAGGCGTTCGACCATGAACGGGAATGATCTCTTCGGCATTTATGTGCACTGGCCTTTCTGTGCCTCCAAATGCCCCTACTGCGATTTCAACTCGCATGTGCATCGCGGCCCGTTTGACGAAGATGCCTTCGTTGAAGGCTATAAGCGTGAGATCGCCCATATGGGTTCGCTCACGCCCGGCCGTCTAGTGCAGTCGATTTTCTTTGGCGGTGGCACGCCTTCGCTGATGTCGCCAAAGGCCGTTGGCACGATTTTGGATGCCATCTCCAATGAGTGGCAAATCGACAGCAATGCCGAAATCACCCTGGAGGCCAACCCAACCAGTGTTGAGGTGGATCGCTTCCGCGGCTTCCGCATGGCTGGCGTTAATCGCGTGTCGCTCGGTGTGCAGTCGCTGCGCCCTGGTCCGCTGGCCGAATTGGGCCGTCGCCACTCTGTCGAAGAAGCCATTGCTGCCGTGCGTATCGCGCAGTCGATCTTTGATCGATCGAGTTTTGATCTGATCTACGCGCGTCCCAAGCAGACGCTTGAAGATTGGGAAGATGAGCTCAAGGAAGCCATCTGGCTGGCCGATGGTCACTTGAGCCTTTACCAGCTCACCATTGAGCAGGGTACGCGCTACTACGATCTCTATAATGCCGGTAAGCTCATCATGCCGAACGAAGATCTCGGCGCGGATTTTTATGAGATGACGCAGGAGCTGACGTCGGCTGCTGGCATGCCCGCCTATGAGATTTCCAACCATGCTGTGCCCGGTCAGGAAAGCCGCCATAACATGCTCTATTGGCGTTATGGCGAATATGCTGGCATTGGTCCGGGCGCACATGGTCGCCTCATGGTCAATCATCAGCGCTACGCGACAGCCTGCGAGAAAATGCCATGGCAGTGGCTCGACCTGACGGAAAAACACGGCCACGGCATGGTCACCAATGATGTGCTGAGCTGGGAAGAACAGGGCGACGAATATCTCGTCATGGGGCTGCGTCTTAAGGAAGGCATTTCCCCATCGCGCTTCATGGCTATTTCCGGCCGTGGTCTGGCGGAAAGGCAGATCGAGGTTTTGAAGGGCTATGGCTTCCTCGAAACGCTCCCCAACGGCAATCTGCGCGTCACGGAGAAGGGTTTTCCTGTTCTCGACGCGGTTGTCGCCGATCTCGCAGCGTAAAACCTTTTTGGGTGATGGCGCCCGGCGCCCTCACCTGCTCCAAGTTTTGACTATTCATAAAAGGCGCTGTCATGAGTGAGACCAGCAAGAATTTCTTTATTGCCGGCAGTAGCTTTGACGCGCCGCTCTTGTTGCCTGGGCTTTATGTCGTTGCGACACCCATTGGCAATCTTCGCGATATCACCATTCGTGCGCTTGAAACTTTGGCTGCTGCCGACGCGATCCTCTGCGAGGACACCCGCACCTCGGCAAAGCTGCTTGATCATTTTGGTATCCGCGCCCGCCGCGTCGCCTTTCACGAGCACAATGAGCGCGAGAAGGCAGAAGATATCGCCAACCGCATTAGCGCTGGCGCAGTGATTGCACTCATTTCTGATGCGGGCACCCCCCTGCTCTCCGATCCGGGCTTTCCGCTCATCCGCGTCTTGGCTGAACAGAACCTGCCGGTCTTCCCCATTCCCGGAGCCTCGGCGTTGCTTTCGGCTTTGGTGGTGGCAGGCCTGCCAACCGATGCTTTTGCCTTCCATGGCTTCCTGCCACCCAAGGCCGGTGCGCGTGCCAATGCGCTCGGTCGTCTGAAGGATTCACGTGAAACCTTGGTGTTTTACGAAAGCCCCCGCCGCATCGCAGACACGCTCGCCTCCATGGCGGAAGTGTTTGGCGACCGACAGGCTTCGGTCTCTCTGGAATTGACCAAGCGCTTCGAGCGCACGTTTCGCGGGCCTCTTTCGGAGTTGGCTCAACAGTTCGCTGAAGATGACACCAAGGGCGAAGCTGTTATTGTCGTTTCCGGTGCGAGCGAGCCAACCGCCCCAGCGGCAGAAGATTGGCAGGCAGCACTGACCCAAGCCATGGCCGATGCGCCCCTGCGTGCCGCCGTCGATGACATCGCCGCGCGTTTCAATTTGAAGCGCAAGGAGGTTTACGATGCTGCCCTCGCGATCAAGGCGCAGTCGGAATAAGAGCATTCTGGCCGAAAAATTTGGCCAGCGCAGTGAGGCGCTGGCGGCGCTGTATTTGGGTCTCAAATTCTATCGCATTCGCAATCGCCGCTACAAAACCCCTGTAGGCGAGATCGACATTGTTGCCGAAAAGTCCAAAACCTTGGTCTTCATCGAGGTCAAAGCGCGGGCAAAGTTCTCGGATTATCTTGAGGCCAGCGAAGCGGTTAACCGCGAACGCATCACGCGGGCCGCAGAATTTTGGCTCATGCGCCACCCACACGAAGCAGGCCGAGATTGCCGCTTTGACGTAATTTTCCTTGCACCCGGCCGTTTGCCGGTTCATCTCATCAACGCTTTCTAGTGCGAGATTTGCTCATGTCCCTCAAAGTCGCCGTCCAAATGGATCACGTCTCAACCATCAATCCCAAGGGTGACAGCACCTTTGCTATGATGTTGGAGGCGCAATCGCGCGGCCATGAACTGGTGCACTACACCGCCGACACTCTAGCGCTGCGGGACAATGTGCTCAGCGCTTTGGTGCAACCGATCAAGGTCATTGACGCCGATAAGGGTGAGCACTTTGAGCTCGGCGCGGCCAGCCGCATTGATCTGTCGACCCAGGACGTGGTGCTGATGCGCCAAGACCCGCCGTTCGACATGAACTACATCACCATCACCCATATGCTCGAGCGCATTCACCCCAAGACCTTGGTGGTCAATCCGCCAGCGGCGGTGCGCAATGCGCCAGAGAAAATTCTGGTCACCGAATTCCCCGAGCTGATGCCGCCAACGCTGATCACTCGCGATCGCGCTGAAATCGAAGCGTTCCGCGCGGAGCACGGCAATATCATCGTCAAGCCGCTCTACGGCAATGGTGGCGCTGGCGTCTTCCTCATTCAGGAAAACGATCAAAACCTCGCTAGCCTTCTTGAGCTGTTTGAAGACAAATATCGCGAACCCTTCATGATCCAGCGTTACCTGCCGGATGTGCGCAAGGGTGACAAGCGCATTATCATCATCGATGGTGAGCCTGTGATGGGCCTCAACCGCGTGCCGGCAGAGGGCGAAGCGCGCTCCAACATGCATGTTGGCGGTCGTCCGGAACTCTCCCCGCTGACCGAACGTGAGTTGGAAATCTGCGCGGCCATTGCGCCAGCGCTGAAGGCTCGCGACATGATCTTCGTTGGCATTGACGTCATCGGCGGCTATCTCACCGAGATCAATGTCACCTCGCCCACCGGCCTGCGTGAAATCAAGCGCTTTGGTGGCCCCGATATTACGGCCATGATCTGGGACGCAATCGAAAAGCGTCGCTAAGCGTTTTTGTGAAGGGGGCGAAGGCTCATGGATGTTTTTCTGGTCGCTTTCGTCACCCTCTTCGCAACCGTGGGTGTCGCCGACATTCCCTTTATCTTTGCGGCGCTGACCAAGGATAACACGCCTGCGGAACGCAGGATTTTTGCCACGCGCGGTGTGCTCATCGCGCTGGGCATTCTTTTGTGCTTTGCCTTTCTCGGCAATTCCATTCTCGAAGTCTTCGGCATCACCATTCCGGCGCTGCGCACGGCAGGTGGCATTCTGCTGCTGTTGATTGCGATCGACATGGTGTTTGCTCGCCATTCCGGCGCGACGGGCACCACCTCCGAAGAAGAAAACGAAGCCCGTCAGTCCAACGACATTTCGGTGTTCCCTCTGGCGATGCCGCTGTTGAGCGGTCCTGGGGCTATTAGTGCCGTCATCCTGCTGACGACCGGGGCCGACAATCGCTTGGCGTTCTGGATGGTTGTTGCGGCTATCGTCGCCATTATGCTGGCGGCCTGGCTCACTTTGCTGGTCGCTATCCCGATCCAGCGCCTGCTCGGTATCACTGGGCTGGCAGTGGTCACTCGTGTGGTCGGGGTGCTTTTGGCAGCCCTTGCCGTGCAGTTTATCTTCGATGGCGTGCGCACCAGCGGACTATTGGGTGTGGTCGCTAGCTAACCCCACTCCTTGAACGCTGGTCGTGGTGCACGTGACGCATCATGACCAGCGCCTTAGAGCGCTTCTGTCTCACTGCGCGCCCGCTCGGCTGGATCATAGCCCAAGCCAAAGTCATCCACGCGGCCGTGAGGAGCATCCATCAGCTGCTCGAGCGTGAAGGCTGGTGCCGTGTGTGTAGCGCTCAGGTCCATCAAACTGT
Source organism: Devosia sp. MC1541 (assembly GCF_012847305.1). Classification (NCBI taxonomy): domain Bacteria; kingdom Pseudomonadati; phylum Pseudomonadota; class Alphaproteobacteria; order Hyphomicrobiales; family Devosiaceae; genus Devosia; species Devosia sp. MC1541. Next base: position 243,996 of record NZ_JABBDZ010000002.1, on the reverse strand, counting down.
TGGCGCGCTGGGCTAGGCGCCCAAGCGGGAGCACGGGGCCGGCAACTTCCAGCAACCGGATTTGCCCTAGGCCCTGATAGGGCGGGCGCTGCATTAAGGCGGCATCTGTGCCAGCGAGCGGATCAACGGCCGCAAGGGTAATGGTACCACCGCGATAAAACACGCTGAGACTTTGGCTGACGTAAAACGCGATCTTGTCGGCGCCCGCATTGGCAAAGTGAATGCCATCGTCTTTGCGCATGCGTGCGTTCTGCCCGTTTAGATCCGGCCCGAACGCGGTGTAGCGGCCATCCTCGCTCAAGAAGCGGTCAAAAATATCGATGAACTCTGCGCCGCCAGAGAATGCCGCCATGCGTTGCAGGGCATTGATCTGGGCAATGTCGGCAGAATATTGACTGCGTTCCATAGGCGGCAAACCTACCCAGAGAACAGGTTTGCGGGCGCTCCTGAGCTGGCTCAGAAACTGATTTAACTGCGCCTGATAGCTGGCCGACCAGTTTGGTGAGAGAACAATGTTGTCGGATGCAGCCCCGGGAAACTCTTGGCGATCGTTGACGCCAATGCTGATAACGGCGACGTCGAAGCTATTTTCGGCAATAGCGCTGCCGATCTTTGCGCCCCAATCAAAGAAATCCGCCCGCACAAACCCTGAAGCGCTGACGCCTTCATCAAGGACCACAAGGTTTGGATCTTCTGCGTAGTGGCGTTCGAGCGCCTTTGCCAAATCAATGGCCAGGCTGTCGCCGAATACGGCCAAGCGCGTCGCGTCTACGCTTTTGACGACCACTGGCTTGGGCGGTGGCGGCGGCGGGGTTGGCGCGGCTTGCCGGCGTGGCTGTGTTCGTTGGACCGGCGGCGGCGCAGCGGGCTCCTCACCAAACAACAGATCAAAAAGCGTGCGGCGGCGCGGTTGTTCCTGCTGGGCAATAACAATCCGCTCGTCCCCGATCACCTGCGCCCACGCGGGTGCGGTGTCGAGCCCGACAATGCTCAAGAGCACTACAAATACGCCTAGCCGCTTCATCGGCCTCTCACTGCAATTTTCGCCGCCAGTTTAGCATATCCGCTTGGCTCAAGACCATGCGCTTCTTGGCTTAACGCAGTGCCTCATAACTGGCGCGCGTGACAAAGCCGTCGGCGCGTTGGCCTTGCGCTGCCTGAAATCGCGCATAGGCTGCCTGCGTCACCGGCCCGATGCGGCCGTCAACTATGCCGTCATAATAGCCAAGCTCTTTCAGTTTTTGCTGGATGTGCTGGCGCTGGGCGAGATTGGGAAATTGCGTATTGCGTGGCCAGTTCGTGGCAAGATTGCCCCCGCCTTTGAGCCGGTCGGTGAGATGGCCAATGGCCAGGGCATAGCTGTCGGAGAAATTATAGCCTTTGAAGGCAAGGTAATTGGCGGTCAGCAGAAATTTGGGACCCGTATGGCCTGCTGGAATGTAGAGAAAAACCGGCGTTTCGAGCGTTTGAAATTGCCGCCCGGCAACGCGCGCAATGCCGCGTTCGGCAAAGAAGCGGATTGGGCGAAGCTGGTCGCGCGTCGCGAGCAGATAGTCGAACCCTTCCGGCACGTCCACCTCAAAGCCCCAGTCCATACCCGGCTGGTAGCCGAGCGCGCGCAGATAGATCGCGCTGGTGACCAGAGCGTCGGCAAGCGAGTTATGGAGATCGACCTGCCCGTCGCCGTCCCCATCCTTACCATGGGCAAGAACATTGCTGGGGTTCACCTGAACATGGCCAATCGCCCCGGCCCATGACCCCATCGGCGAAACACCGCCACTGCGCTCGGTCAGTTTGAGCGCCGCGATGAAATCGGCCTTGTCTTCGGCAAAACGAACGCGTCTTTGCCAGACAACTGTTGCGAGCGAACGGACAATGGGGCGGATCAGCTTTGTCTGACTGAGCACAGTGCCATAATCGGTTTCCATCCCCCAGATCGCACCGAGCACATAAGGATCGACGCCTGAGGCCGCTCCCACGCTTTGGAACAGGTCTTTTTGGCGGGCCATAGCCGCCCGGCCCCGTTCAACGCGATTATTGGATATGCGCTGATCGAGATATTCCCAGACCGGCGTGGTGAACTCTGGTTGGCTCGCTACCAGATTGGGCACGTTGGGGTCCGGGGTGAGCCCCCCAGTGGCGCTATCATAGACAGAGGCGCTGACCCCTTGGGCCAGCGCCTCTGCGCGGAATTCACCGATAAACTGCTCAAAGCTCTCCCTCGGTTGGGCGAGTGTGGCGCCGGTACAAATCAACCAGATCACAATCGCCAAACGCATGGGAAAGCTCCTTTAGCGGTTTCGCGTCATCAAGTGACGTTCCCAAGCATACGCTGTTTCGACGATTTCGTTGAGATCGTCGTGTTCTGGCACCCAGCCGAGAAGCTGACGCACTTTTTCACCAGTGGCTGTGATGGACGCCGGGTCGCCCGCACGGCGTGGGCCTTCTTCGGCAACGAAGTCGACGCCGGAAACCTTGCGCACGGTGTCGACGACTTCACGAACGGAATAGCCACGACCATATGCACAGTTCAGGGTTGTGCTTTCGCCACCTGAACGCAGATGCTTGAGCAGCAAGGCATGGGCACTGATCAGGTCGGTAACGTGAATATAGTCCCGAACACAGGTGCCATCCGGTGTTTCGTAGTCGGTGCCGAAAATGTTCATTTTCTCACGCTGACCAAGCGCCGTTTGGCACGCGACCTTGATGAGGTGAGTGGCCTCAGGCGTTGACTGACCCGAACGCTTGCCCGGATCCGCACCAGCAACGTTGAAATAGCGCAGGACGCCATAGGTCATGTCATGCGCATCGGCGACGTCGGCGAGCATCCACTCGGTCATGAGCTTCGAGCGACCATAGGGCGACATCGGGTTGAGCTGTGTATCTTCGACAACCGGTGCAAGCCCGGTCATGCCGTAGACCGCGGCGGTCGAGGAGAAGATGAAGTGTTTCACGCCACCCTTGACCGCAGCCTCAATCAGGCTGCGCGAAGTAGACGTGTTGTTGGCGTAGTATTTTAGGGGATTGGTCACCGATTCCGGCACGACAATAGAGCCGGCGAAGTGAACGATCTCCGTAATGCCATATTTTTCGATCAGCGATATGACGAAAGGAATGTCGTTTGCGTTCCCTTCAACGAACTTCGCCCGAGCATCAATGGCCCAGTCAAAGCCGGTAACAAGATTATCCAAGACCACAACGTCTTCGCCAGCATCAGCGAGATTGAGGACCATGTGGCTGCCGATATAGCCGGCGCCCCCAGTAACCAGAACGGCCATGAAAGCTCTCTCCTATGGCGAAACGCTAGTTTTAAAACTTATCCTGTGGCAGATAGCTGTAAAGTTTTATGCCGACTACCCCTAAGAATTCATTTGGAGTGCCCACGTGACCAAGCGTGTACGTACCGCTGTCTTTCCTGTTGCCGGACTTGGCACGCGTTTCCTGCCCGCCACTAAGGCCATGCCTAAGGAAATGCTGACGGTCGTTGACCGCCCCCTGATCCAATATGCCGTGGATGAGGCGCGAGAAGCTGGTATCGAGCATTTTGTGTTCGTGACCGGTCGCAACAAGGCTGTGATCGAAGACCATTTTGATCGTCAATTTGAACTTGAAGCCACACTTGAAAGCCGCGGCAAGAATGCGGCTTTGGAAGAGTTGCGCAAGGATCTGCCCTCTGCCGGTCGCACCAGCTTTACCCGCCAGCAAGAACCGCTCGGCCTTGGCCATGCGGTGTGGTGTGCGCGCGATATCGTTGGTGACCAGCCATTTGCGCTGCTACTGCCCGATATGATTTTCCGCGCCAAGCCGGGCGTGTTGCGTCAGATGATGGACGCGTACGAAGAAACCGGCGGCAATGTCATTGGCGTTGAAGAATGCGCTTGGGACGATGTTTCGTCCTATGGCGTTGTTGTTCGTGGCGATGGCGACGACAAGGGTTTTGCGATCAGCGGCATGGTTGAAAAGCCAAAGCGCGAAGAAGCCCCGTCCAATCTCTTCATCTCCGGCCGCTATATTCTGCAGCCAGAAATCTTCTCGCTTTTGGCCGAACAGCCACGCGGTGCGGGTGGGGAAATCCAGCTCACCGACGCGATGCAGACCCTTATGGGCCAGCAGAAGTTCACCGGCGTAAAGTACGAAGGCAAGGTGTTCGACTGTGGCTCCAAGCTGGGCTTCCTCACGGCCAACGTCGTCTTCGCGCTCGACCGCGAAGACATCCGCGCTGGTTTCCTTGAGGAGCTGCGGGCGCTCGATCTGAGCGACAAGCTTTAAGGACTACCGCTTGAGCGTCACACCGACGCTGAGCTGGTGACTATAAAATGTGCCCGTCGCGCTATTGGTGCGGTGGGCATAATTGTAATCGGCGCTGAGTTTTGTGCGCGTGTTGAGGCCATAATCGGCCCCGAGGCCCGCACTGCGGCGATCTTCAGTTTCGCCACTATTTTCAACGCGTGAATGTGCGAGCTCGCTACTGGTGCGCAACGCCAGCGCGCTGTTGACTTGATAGCTGGCCGACAGCTTAGCGCTATCAATCACGCGTACAGCACCGGCACTATCCGCCCCTGTCGGCTCGATATTGCGCGCCAAAAGGCCGGTAACGCTCAGGGTTGGATCAGGCTTCCAAGTCACACCCGCTTCATAGAGACGGGCCGTCACTTCCGGCTGCGTTGCCGAGGTGAATATGTATTGGCCCATGCCAACGGCGGCATGGGCGGTAATCCGCTCTTGCCAGTTCCCGCTCACGCCCATTTTGACGTTGCGCGTATAGGCATCTGCGAATTGGCCGGAGCTTTTCCCTGCCTGGTCAAACCAATGGCGACCGAGCTGGCCTTCGCCATAGACTTCAACGATTGGGGTGATTTGATAACCGAGGCGCAGCGTGCCCTCCGCGCTCCATCGGTTCTGATCGGAATTATCGGTTGTGCCTGTGTCGCGCCTCTCGGTCGGCCCATAGGCAACACGCTCTATCTGGCCATTGAGCCTGAGGTTGAACTGGCCAAAACGATGAGCCATGCCAGCCTCAATATGGCCGGTGGTGATATCTGCGGGTCGAATAATTTGAGGATCAAAGCCGGGTGTGCCGAGCAATTCACGATCGAATTTTAGGCCGGCCTGGCCCTGCACCCGCGTGTTCTCGTTCAACTGCGAACCAGCCGTAACCGAAATTGCCGCGGTGGTTGGGGTGATCTGCGGGTCACTGCCGCGCGCCAATTCGACATGGGCATTGATATGAGTATCAACCACATTGCCCAGGCTGCGCAAATCGAGCTCGGGGCGCAGGTGGGCGCTAAAACTATTGCCATCGCTGGACGAGATCTGCGTGCCTCTTAGACCGAGTGACCAGTCTATCTCAAAGGGGGGAGCCCCTTCCTCTGTCGGGACAAAGCTTGTAGGCGCAGCCGGGTAAAGCCCTGGCTGTAGGCGGTCGTCACTAATGGGGTCGGCAAGCACTGACCCCGCGCACAGGCACGGTGCCAATGCGAGCAGCGTCAAATTCAGCTTCTTTACCAACAAAACTCATGGCTCCGCCGTCAAGCAGGGCGTTTCTTCGACCGCGTCGAAAACCCCTGTCATGCCCATAAGGAACCCTTGCACGTCATGGTTAAATACTGGTTGAGACGGACCTAAAACGGCTCCACTCTGAGGATATTACCGTCGGCGCCAACTACTCGCACTTTGCTCCCGGTGGTCAAGTCAGGCCCTGAGACACGCCAAACCGTGTCGCCAATATGCATTCGGCCCAAGCCGCTGATGATCGGTTCGGAGAGGATCCCTGTTTGCCCGATCAACTGATCAGTCCGTTGATTGAGCAGTGGTTTGTCGCTGTGTGCCTGCCGACGCTTCGCACTTTTGGTCCAGATGAAAATCGCGCTCAAAGAGAGGGCCGCGAAGGCCAGCCATTGGAGCGGCCAACTGACCGCAACCACCAGTGTCAGCGCCCCGATGACCAGAGCGGAGACACCGAACCAAATGAGGAAGCCGCCCGGCACTGCCAACTCAAGGCCGAGCAAGATCAGGCCAAAAACCATCCAGCTCCATGGTCCAAAGCTAGCGATAAGAGCAATAAGGTTCATGTCTTAACCCGCGTTTGGAGGACGACCAGTGCCGCGTGGCTGGGACGAACCCGCGCCAAAGGCTTCGCGGGCGATTTCGGCAATACCGCCGATTGAGCCGATCACGCTGGCGGCTTCCACGGGCAGCATCAGAACCTTTTGGTTTGGCGAGGTGGCGATGCCCTCGAGGGCTTTGATGTAATTGTTGGCGACAAAATAATTGATCGCCTGCACGTCACCCGAAGCAATGGCCTCCGACACCAGCTGGGTCGCGCGCGCTTCGGCTTCTGCAGCGCGTTCACGCGCTTCAGCGTCGCGGAAGGCAGCCTCTTTGCGGCCCTCCGCTTCGAGCACTTGCGCCTGCTTTTCGCCTTCTGCTTTGAGGATAGCAGCTTGGCGACGACCCTCGGCTTCCAAAATTGTCGCGCGCTTTTCGCGCTCTGCCTTCATTTGGCGGCCCATCGACTCCACAAGATCCTTGGGTGGATCAATGTCTTTGATTTCGATGCGGGTAATTTTAACGCCCCAAGGCGAAACGGCGGTGTCCACCACCCGCAACACGCGATCATTGATCTCATCGCGATGGCTGAGCAGCTCGTCGAGATCCATGGAACCCATGACGGATCGGATGTTGGTCATGGTCAAATTGAGGATGGCATTTTCCAAGTTCGACACTTCGTAAGCAGCAGCTGCAGCATCGAGAATTTGGTAGAATGTGACGCCGTTTGCCGTCACGGTCGCATTGTCGCGTGTGATCACCTCTTGATGCGGAACGTCGAGGACCTGTTCCATAACATTGAGCTTTTTGCCGATGACATCGATAAAGGGCACGATCAAATTGAGCCCGGGCTTCAGTGTGCGAATGTAGCGGCCAAATCGCTCAATGGTGTAGTGATAGCCCTGCGGCACGGTCTTGGCGCCAGCAAACAAGACAATGATCAGCAGTATCGCAAGTGCGATTAGAACTGTGTTCAAACCGCCTAGGCCCAATTCATCCAACAATCCCATCGCCGCGCTCCCATAACAAAAGTGCTGCCACGTTACCGCAGCAGCACTCTATTGGGGATAGGCTATTCGCTAAGATTTGCTGACCCTGGCTATTTGGCGTAGCCGCAACGGCCTGTCTGCTGCAGCGCTGGTATGGCGCGTGGATCACAGCCGGTCGACAGGAAGGTCATCCATTCGTTCTGTGAACCATAGAAGACGTTGCGATCCACCTCGCCCCGCACACCGGCCACAAGACCGGTCTGGGTATACTGCCAGAAGGTCCAAGGACGGTTCTTATAGCGCTCATGCGGCTCGGCAGCGGTGGAGCGCAGCCAGAAGCTATTGGGGAAGTACTCGCCTTCGAGAATGTCGCGGTGGAAGTTCATGTCAGTGTAGATGATCGGCAGCTTACCGCTATGGCGCTCCATCACATCCAGCATCAGACGAATTTTTTCCAAGGCATCGGCCTTGCTCGGCTTGGTCTTGCAGCTCGAGTGATTGTTCCATTCGAGGTCTAGAACCGGCGGCAGTGCCGACGGGTCTGCTGGCACATTGGCAACGAACCAAGCGGCCTGCTCGGAGGCCAGCGAACACCATGTCATAAAGTGATAGGCGCCGCGTGGCATGCCAGCCTGAGCGGCGCGCTGCCAGTTCACGCGGAAGTCTGGGTCAAGATAGTCCTTGCCCTCGGTTGCTTTCATGAAAACGAATTGAATGCCAGCACCGCGAGCGCGAGGGAAATCGACGTTTTCCTGATAGCGCGCGACGTCAATGCCCTGCACCGGCATCGAGCGGGCTCGATCAACGGCCTTATGCGGACGGTTGTCGCCCGGAATAGCTCCATAGAGCCCACCGCCAGTAGCACAAGCAGCCAATGCAACGCCGACGAGGGCGAAGACAGCGCCTTTCGCAAGGGTGGAGAGGCGGGGAGATTTCAAAACCGGTTTCATCAATGAAGGCACACGCTACGCACAACTTAAGCTGGCCTTTGTTTCAACATTTCTGGGTTAATGGAGTTTTAGGGTAACCAATATGGCAGTTCGCATGGTTAATAGACCATATTGCGTTCTGTTTGCGTTCTGTTAGCCTGCCTTTGGCTAGGGGGACATACCTATGGTGACACGCGTTGGCACCGTGGCGTTTCAGGGGATCGAAGCTGTTCCGATTGAGGTGCAGGTTCAGATAGCGCCGGGTTTACACCGTATTTACATGGTCGGGCTGCCGGATAAGGCCGTCAAAGAAGCCAGCGAGCGTGTCCGCGCGGCGCTCGTTGCCTCGGGACTTGGTCTGCCCGCCAAGCGCATTACGGTCAATCTGGCCCCAGCTGATCTTCCCAAAGAGGGTAGTCACTACGACTTGCCGATCGCGCTGGCGATGATGGCCGCTATGGGCGCGATCCCCAGCGATGCGCTCGATGGCTATCTGGTCCTGGGGGAATTGGGGCTTGATGGCCGCATTTCTCATGTCAGTGGCATCTTGCCCGCCGCGCTTGCCGCCAGTGAAAAGGGCATGGGCGTTATTTGCCCCGCCGCCTCTGGTCCCGAAGCGGCCTGGGCGGGCGAAGACATTGATATTATTGCTGCCGATAGCCTCCTCGCGGTGGCCAATCACCTTGTTGGCCATCAATTGCAGGCTCGGCCCAAACCCGCCCGCCAATCAGAAGAGCGCAGCAATTTGCCCGATCTCAGCGATGTGCGGGGACAAGCTGTCGCTCGTCGTGCCCTCGAAGTGGCCGCGGCTGGGGGGCATAATCTTTTATTCGTAGGGCCGCCCGGTGCTGGAAAATCCATGCTGGCGGCCCGCCTACCCTCTATTTTGCCGCCACTTAGTCCGCGAGAATTATTGGATATTTCCATGATCCAATCCATTTCCGGCGAGCTGGTCGGCGGCGTCCTCTCCGATCGTCGTCCCTTCCGCGCTCCGCACCACTCTGCCTCGATGGCAGCCCTTGTTGGCGGCGGCTTGCGGGTGAAACCCGGAGAGGTAAGCCTTGCCCATAATGGCGTGCTCTTTTTGGATGAATTGCCTGAATTTGCGCCCAATGTTTTGGATAGTCTGCGTCAGCCTCTAGAGAGCGGCGAAACAGTCATCGCCCGGGCAAATGCCCGCGTCACCTATCCTAGTCGCTTCCAACTCATTGCCGCTATGAACCCCTGTAAATGCGGTTACGCCGGAACGCCGGGTCATATTTGTAAGCGTGGCCCGGCCTGTGCCGGTGATTACCAGGCCCGTATCTCTGGCCCTTTTCTGGATCGCATTGATATCCGCATTGATGTGCCAAGCGTATCGGCCGCCGAGATGATCGGTGCCGTCGGGGAGGCCGAGTCTTCGGCCGTTGTGGCTAGCCGTGTGGCACGGGCAAGAGAGTTTCAGCGCCAACGCTATGACGCCGCTGGACACCCTGAGGTCCTCACCAATGCGTCAGCCACGTCAACGCTGATCGAGCGACTTGTTGAGCCTGATCGGGAAAGTCAAAACTTGCTGCTGCAAGCGGCAGACCGGTTCAATCTTTCGGCTCGCGCCTATCACCGCGTTCTCAAAGTCGCGCGGACCTTGGCTGATTTGGCTAGTTCTGAAAAAGTCTCTCGTCCGCATATCGCCAAAGCGCTGAGCTATCGATTGAGCTTTGAAACACGTTAGCGTTTAGGCCGATACAAAGCAGTTGTTTAAGCTTTGGCCTTACCAGTTGAGGCCCGGCAATAAGGACGAATTGAATGGCGAAAAAGCAGACGAGCAAGTTTCGCTATTTCTGCGTCGCAGCGCTGCTCTTGGCGCTCTGCTTTGGCCTTGTAACGTTCCGCCTGCCCTTCTGGGTCGCCGCACTGTATTTCGGCATGGGGCTCGTTAGTCTGGTGCTTTATGCCATCGACAAATCATCTGCGCGTGGGGGGCGTAGACGTATCCGGGAGCTGCATCTGCTGTTTGCGGACACAGCGTTTGGTATTCTGGGCGGGCTACTCGGGCAGCAATTGTTTCGGCACAAAACGCAAAAGCAGCTTTTTGCGGTGTCGGCGCTCGCACTTACCGCGTTCCATTTACTGGTTATTTTCGCTGTCATTGAGATGACACCAGGGCCGGTGCGCTCGCTCAACTAATGCCGTGTTTCACGTGAATCCAAAATTCCAAATCCGTGATTCACGTGGAACATCAGGTGTTCCCTTCGGTGTACTTCACATCGTGCTCCCACGAGGCGCGCCATTCCTTTTCGAGCTGACCCCGTCGCTTGCCGTAGCGTTCTTCGGTGAGCTGAAGGCTGACAATGCGATCCGTGCGGAAGTTTCGGAAGGCGTTGCGTAGCAGGCACCACGCTGCAATGGTTTGTTTTCCTTCGTAAAACGCGAGCCCGACAGGCCAGATCGTCCTTGAACTCGCGCGCGCCTGCTCATCTTGGTAGTCGATGATGACAGCGCGCTCCTGCCGCATAGCTTGGCGAATATCGCCGAGCACGGGCACGGGTTTTCTCTGGCCCCAAATGGCGACGGGCCAAAGAGCGGTGTCGCTGATCCGATCGCGCAAATCATCCAGCGACGCGGTCGCAATTTTTGCCAAGGCATTGCGCGCGGCTGCACCCAAGCCATCATCGGGTTGCGCCTCGACCCAGCGTGCGCCGAGGACGAGTGCCTCTAGCTCTTCGGGCGTGAACATGAGCGGTGGGAGGAAAAATCCGGGTTTCAGCATGTAGCCAATTCCCGCTTCGCCATCGATTGGGGCGCCCAGCCCAATAAGGGTTTGGATGTCGCGATAAAGCGTGCGCACAGAGACTTTTTGTTCCTGCGCCAAAGCAGCGGCAGTAACCGGCATACGGTGACGCCGCAAGGCGTCCATGATCGAGAAAAGTCGCTCGGTCTTATCCATAGAGGCGTTCCCATATTCCGCTCCTGAGCAGTGTGGCTCAGGAGCGTAACGAAGGGAACGCTCAAATCTTGTCAGCAGAGCACTGCGTTAGGAAATTTCGATTTCGCACCAGTGGCTGTACGGCTTGTCCGGACCGCAAATGATATTGGGGAAATGCGGGTTGTGCAGCGCGTCGGCTGGGCACTGGTCTTCTAGGCAGAAGCCAGAGTGCTTGCCGTACATCTTGCCCTCAAGGCCCGGCATTTTCATGTCGGTCCATACCGCATTGTAGAACTGCACGCCCGGACGATCCGACCACAATTTGAGGGTGAGGTCCTTGTCTGGCGAAACAACGGTTGCGAGCGGTTCGGAGAATTTTCTACCGTTATCAAGCACCAGCCCCATATCGTAATCGACCCCCGCGCCCTTTTCGTCGCGCATGGTGCGCGGCTTACGGAGATCGTAAATCGTGCCGCGCGAGGGGAGAATGGCGCCGGTTGGCGCCAGATCATCACCCAGGATCGTATAGGCGCTCGAGTTAATCTGAACGGTGTGGTCGAGGACCGTGTCGGTCGTGCCAAGATTGAAATACTGGTGCTGCACGAGGCTGATCGGCGTGTTGCGGTCCGTGGTGGCGCGAAGCTCCAACCGCAGGCGGTTTCCGATCAACGTATAGGTCGCATAAAAATTCACATTGCCCGGATAGCCCATGGCTCCATCGGGCGAGAAATGGCTGAAGCGAACCGAGTTGTTCGACGAATCAACTTGGCCCTGCCAGACCTGATGGCCCAAGCCATCGGTGCCGCCGTGCAGCTGTAGTTTGCCAACATTGGCTGCGAGTTGATAGGTCGTGCCATCGAGCTCGAAACTGGCGTCTTTAATCCGGTTGGCGACGCGTCCCGCGATCGCGCCGAAATGGGCGCCATGGTCCAGATAGGCCTCAAGATTATCGAATCCGAGAACGACGCTTCTCTCGCCCCCATTGACTGGAACGCGCCAATCGCGGACAGAAACGCCATAGCCGATAATATCGACAGAGACGCCGGTATCGCTGGTCAGGCGAAACTGATCGACCCTCTGGCCGCCGATTTCGCCGAATTGTGAGACGGTTACGCCCATAATGTCCTCCACTTTGGCACAAGGGTCTAGCTTTATTGTCTCTTCACCGCAACGGGACACTTGACCTTTGCTAGGCGCGCAACAACTCTGCAAAAGCAGACGCAAGTGTGGGGAAGCAGTTTGTCAGAGGAAAGCTTGAAACGTCGAGCAACTGTACATGACGTTGCTCGTGCAGCTGGCGTCTCTCTAGCGACTGTCGACAGGGTGCTTAATGGCCGCCCCGGGGTGCGCGCGGCAACAGCCACGAAGGTCGAAGACGCTATTGCCGAGATCGGGTTTACCCGCGATCTCAACGCTTCCCTAATGGCTCGTGCGCGCGATCTGCACCTCGTTTTCTTCATCCCTGAAAGCACCAATGAGTTTATGGAGAGCCTTGCCGACGCTGTGTCGCGGCGTGTTCTCTCTGCCCAATCGGACAGAATTCATCTCGAGTTGGTGCGCATTAAAGCGTTTGACGCGGTTGGTTTGGCGGAGCGCTTGGATAGGCTCGATCCCAAAACCACCGACTATGCCATTGTCGTTTCGGGCGATGAACCTGAGGTGATCGCGGCAATAGATTGCGCTCATCGTCGCGGCATTAGTGTCATTACGCTGGTTTCTGACCTGCCCTTGTCGGCGCGGCGGAATTTCATCGGCGTCGATAATGTTGCGGCTGGACGCACGGCAGCCTCGCTCATGGGGCGCTTCCTGCCCCAAGGGGGCAAGGTTGGGGTTATGGCGGGCTCGCTCCACCTGCGCGATCACCTGGATCGTCTCGAAGGGTTTCGGAGTGTGATCGCATCCGAGTTTGCACACATCGAACTTATTGGCCCCAAAGAAGGCCATGATGAGCGCAGCTTAACGCAAGCCTATGTCGCAGAACTTATCAAAGAAAATGAGGGACTTGCCGGCATTTACAATTTGGGTGCAGGCAATGCTGGTCTGGTCGCTGCGCTAGAGGCTTCCGGTCGCGGTGGTGATATCAAAGTGATCACCCACGAACTGACCGGGCCAACACGTTTGGGGCTCATGGGTGGAACTATCGATGTGGTTCTGGATCAGAACCCTGATGGTGAGATTCGTGAAGTTATTGCCGCTGCGCGCAGCCTAACCTTGTCGGGTGCTCGACCTGTACAGAGCGAGTCTATTGAATTAGCGATTTTCCTTCGCGATAATTTGCGCTAGATAGCGCTATCGATGTCAGCGGTGCGCTCCAAAAACGGAGCATTGGGAGTTGGGATGTTTTTGTTGATTGCTTCTGAGGTACGTGCCTCATGACCTTTCTTGGCATTGATATCGGCACTTCCGGCGTAAAAGCGCTGTTGATCGACGCGTCCGGGAAAGCGCTGGGCGAAGCGACGGCTGCGGCCGTGGAGCCGACCCGTCCCCATCCCGGTTGGTCGGAACAAAACCCGCAGGATTGGTGGGCGGCAACGCTTGCCGCGATCGACAAGCTTCACGCGTCCCATCCGCAGGCTTTGGCGGCGGTGAAGGGCATCGGCCTTTCTGGTCATATGCACGGCGCGACCCTCTTGGGGGCCAATGACGAAGTTCTGCGCCCCTGCATTTTGTGGAATGACGGTCGCTCGGCCGCTGAATGCGCGGAAATGGAAGCGGCCCTGCCCAGTCTGCGCGATGTTGCTGGCAATATCGCCATGGCAGGCTTCACTGCGCCTAAGATTGCTTGGGTGCGCAAGCATGAGCCAGAGATCTTCAAAAAGCTCAAAAAGGTTCTTTTGCCTAAGGCCTATGTGCGCTTGCTGCTGACCGGCGAGCATGTCGAGGACATGTCCGATGCCGCTGGAACGCTCTGGCTCGACGTCGCAAAACGCGATTGGTCTGATGAACTGCTCGCCGTGACAGGTCTCACGCGTGAACACATGCCGCGTCTGGTCGAAGGCTCAGAAAGCTCGGGTCAGCTCAACGCTGAATTCGCCGCGCGTTGGGGCATGACGGGGCCAGTGATCGTTGCTGGTGGCGCAGGCGACAATGCTGCTGCTGCTTGCGGGATCGGCGCTATTCGTCCCGGCGAAGGTTTTGTCTCGCTGGGTACTTCGGGCGTGTTGTTCGTCTCGAACGCCAAGTTCAGCCCGAACACCAATGGGGCCGTACACGCGTTTTGCCACGCGATACCAAATACTTGGCACCAGATGGGTGTCGTCCTTTCGGCGACCGACTCGCTCAATTGGCTCGCCCGCATCACCGGCAAAAAGCAGGCGGAGCTGGCTGGCGAAGCGGAGGCACAGTTCAACGGTCCGGGCGAAGAAATCTTCCTGCCTTACCTCTCCGGCGAACGGACGCCGCACAATGCGCCTAAGGCGCGAGGCTCGTTTGTTGGCCTCAGCCAATCGAGCGATACAGCGCAAATGGCGCAAGCCGTCATGGAAGGCGTCGCTTTCGCCATGCGCGATAGTCAGCGCGTTTTGGCGGATGCGGGCACAAACATCTCGCGGCTTCTGGCCGTGGGTGGCGGCACCAGATCCGCGCTTTGGCTCAAATTACTCGCCACCAATCTCAACATGGAAATCGCCCTACCCGCGGACGGTGATTTCGGTGGGGCATTGGGCGCTGCCCGTCTGGGCCTTTGTGCGGCAATCGGCGCCTCACCTGCAGAGGTGATGACCATGCCGCCCGTCAAAACAGTTATCGCACCCGACACAAAGCTGTCGGCTGCTTATTCAGAACAATACGAGCGCTACCGCGCCCTATTCCCGGCTATTGAGGAGATACGCCAGTGACCGACTTTTTCCAGGGTCTGAGCCAAGTTAAATTCGAAGGTCCAGAGAGCAAGAACCCGCTCGCTTACCGTCATTACAATAAGGACGAGCTTGTTGCTGGCAAGCGGATGGAAGATCACATCCGCCCGGCCATCGCCTATTGGCACACGTTCGCGCAGGAAGGCGGCGACCCCTTTGGCGGCCGTACTTTTGATCGTCCTTGGTTCGATAAGGGCCTCGAAGGCGCAAAGCTCAAGACCGAAGTTGCGTTTGAGTTCTTTAATCTCATCGACGTGCCCTTTTTTGCCTTCCACGACGTGGATGTGGCACCAGAAGGCGCAACTCTAGCGGAGAGTAATAAGAACCTGCGCATTATCGGCGATCTCATTGCCAGCAAGATGCAGAGCTCGGGCAAGAAGCTCCTGTGGGGCACTGCCAATCTCTTCTCTAACCGTCGCTATATGGCGGGTGCTGCGACCAATCCAGATCCAGAAATTTTCGCCTATGCTGCCGGTCAGGTGAAGGCCGTACTCGAGTTGACCCATGAACTGGGCGGCGAAAACTATGTGCTTTGGGGCGGCCGCGAAGGCTACGAAACCCTGCTCAACACCAAGATCGGCCAGGAACAGGACCAGATGGCCCGCTTCCTGACGCTGGTTATCGAGCATGCCGAAAAGATCGGCTTTACCGGTCAGATCCTCATCGAACCCAAGCCACAAGAACCGTCCAAGCACCAGTACGACTTTGACGTCGCAACGGTGTTCGGCTTCCTCCAGAAATATGGCCTCGACAAGAAGGTGAAGTGCAACATCGAAGTTGGCCACGCTTTCCTCGCCGGTCACTCCTTCGAGCATGAATTGGCTGTGGCCTCCTCGCTGGGCCAGCTTGGCTCGGTCGACGCCAACCGCAATGACTTGCAGTCTGGCTGGGATACCGACCACTTCCCGAACAATGCCGGGGAAATGGCCCTCGCCTTCTACTACATTCTCAAGCAGGGTGGTCTTGGCAAGGGCGGCTTCAATTTCGACGCCAAAGTGCGCCGCCAGTCGCTCGACCCAGCAGATTTGTTGCACGGTCATATTTTGGGTCTCGACACCTTGGCTCGTGGCCTCAAGGGCGCAGCTGCCCTGATCGCAGATGGCGAATTCGATAAGCTGCTCGATGACCGCTACGCCGGTTGGGACAATGGCTTGGGCAAGGATATTCTGGCTGGAAAGCTGTCGCTGGCTGACATTGCCGGCAAGGTTGACGCACAAAGCATCAATCCTCAGCCGCGCTCTGGCCGCCAAGAATATCTCGAAAATCTAGTCAATCGGTTCGTCTGATGATCCGGGCGATCGAACAGAGCGACCATCGGGTGTGGACCCAATTGTGGACTGCCTATTTGCAGTTCTACGAAACGGTTCTGCCGCAAGAGGTTTTTGCCTCGACGTGGTCGCGCCTTCTCGATCCTAACGAGCCAACCTGGGGCGCGCTCGCGCTCCAGGACGGCCAGCCTATTGGCCTCGTTCACTGGCTATATCATCGCACCAATTGGGCGGTCGCCGACAATTGCTATTTGCAGGATTTGTACGTCATGCCCGAAGGGCGTGGTGGCGGCCATGGTCGTGCACTGATCGAACATGTCGCGACAATCGCGCGGGCCAGACCCTGCGCGCAGCTCTATTGGACCACCCACAAAACCAATACGACCGCTATGCAGCTCTATGATCGACTGGCCAGCCAGACCGGCTTCGTCCCATATCGCATGACGCTGTCGGTCTAGGATTTAACGATGCCACAGATCACCAATCCCATTCTTCCCGGTTTTAATCCGGACCCGTCGATCCTTCGCGTCGGCGACGACTACTATATTGCCACGTCCACGTTTGAATGGTTCCCCGGCGTGCAGATCCACCACTCAAAGGATCTGGCCAATTGGGAGCTGGTGACGCGTCCGCTGACCCGCAAGGCCCAGCTCGATATGCGTGGCGACCCAGATAGCTGTGGCGTGTGGGCGCCGTGCCTGAGCCATGACGGCGAGCGTTTTTGGCTGGTTTACACCGATGTGAAGCGCAAAGACGGCTCGTTCAAGGACGCCCATAACTACATCGTCTGGGCGGATAATATTGAAGGCCCGTGGTCAGACCCGGTCTATACCAATTCCTCGGGCTTTGACCCCTCGCTGTTCCATGACGACGATGGCCGGAAGTGGTTCGTCAACATGGCCTGGGACCATCGCGTCCGCCCGCTGCTTTTTGCGGGCATCATGCTGCAAGAGTTTGATCCGGTGGCCGGAAAGCTCGTTGGCCCGATCACCAATATCTATCAGGGCACGGACCTTAAACTGGTCGAAGGCCCGCATCTTTATAAGCGCAACGGCTGGTATTATTTGCTCACTGCTGAAGGCGGCACGGCCTATGACCATGCCTGCACTTTTGCGCGCTCGCGCACGCTGGATGGGCAATATGAAACCCATCCCGACAAGCATATTCTGACCTCAAAAGACTCGCCCTTTGCCGCCATCCAGCGCGCCGGTCATGGTGATCTCGTGGATACGCCTGACGGCAAAACCTATCTCGTTCACCTCGGCGGTCGCCCGACCACGCAAGAACGCCGCTGCGTTCTCGGCCGCGAAACCTCAATTCAGGAATGCTATTGGGGCGAGGACGACTGGCTCTATGTTAAGAACGGGCCGGTCCCCTCGCTTGAGGCGGACGTGCCGGGCACGCGCGACGAGGACAAATATTGGGCGGAGCAGCGCTATAGCTTTGAAAATGGTCTGCACAAGGATTTCCAGTGGCTCCGCACGCCGGAAACCGAGCGCATTTTCACAACTGAAAACGGCAAGTTGCGTCTGTTTGGTCGCGAGTCGATTGGCTCGTGGTTTGAGCAATCATTGGTCGCCCGCCGCCAGACGCATTTTTCCTATGACGCGGAAACGCTCGTCGATTTTGCCGCCACGGACGAACGCACCATGGCCGGGCTGACGGCCTATTATAGCCGCTACAATTTCTTCTATCTCGCCGTGACGGCCCATTCGGATGGTCAACGCGAACTGCTGCTGATGACTTCGGAAATGAGCTGGCCAGATGGCAAGCTCAAATTCCCTGCGGCCCCTGTGCAAATCCCTAATGGCGGCAAGGTCCGGCTCAAGCTCACCGTTCGCAATCGTGACCTGCAGTTTTACTACGCGCTTGAGGGCCAAGAATTGCAGGCCATTGGGCCGGTGTTCGACGCGTCCTTGCTGTCCGATGAATGTGGTGGTCACCAGGCACACGGCAGCTTCACTGGCGCCTTCGTTGGCGTTGCCGCTCATGACTTGAACGGCACGGCCTCGCCAGCGGATTTCGACTACTTCACTTACACGCCGCAGCACGGGTCCTTGGATCGTTATAAGCTCGATGCGGTAAGTTAAGCGCTTTATTTCTCTCGAACAGGGCGCGGAGGAGAACGACTTGTCTCTTTCGCGCCTTGTTATTTTTCTGGTGTTGTCAGAGTCTTCTCATCCGTTCTTAGGGAGAAGACTATGAAGCCCGAAACTATTGCCCTGCACCACGGCTATACCTCTGAAGCGACGACGAAGTCCGCTGCCGTGCCGATCTATCAGACGACCTCCTATACCTTCGACAATACCCAGCATGGCGCTGATCTGTTCGATCTGAAGGTTCCGGGCAATATCTACACCCGCATCATGAACCCGACTCAGGCCGTGCTCGAAGCGCGTGTGGCTGAGCTCGAAGGCGGGATCGCAGCACTGGCGCTTGCCTCGGGCATGGCTGCCATCACCTATGCCATTCAGACCATTGCTGGTGTCGGCGACAATATTGTTTCGGTTTCCCAGCTCTATGGCGGCACATACAATCTCTTCGTTCACGCTTTCCCGCGTCAGGGGATTGAAACCCGTCTTGTCAGCCATGACGATTACGAAGGCTTTGAAAAGGCTATCGACGACAAGACCAAGGCGATTTTCCTCGAATCCATCGGCAATCCAGCGGGCAATGTCGTCGACATTCAAAAGATCGCCGAGATCGCCCATCGCCATGGCGTGCCAGTGATCGTCGATAACACTGTCGCGACCCCCTATCTGACACGCCCATTCGATTTCGGCGCGGACATCGTTGTGCACTCGCTGACCAAATACATCGGCGGCCACGGTGTCGCCATCGGTGGCGCGATTGTTGACAGCGGCAAGTTTGATTGGAAGGCCAATGCCAAGCGCTTCCCAATCCTCAACGAGCCCGATCCGTCCTATCACGGCGTGGTCTACACTGAGGCTCTGGGGCCGGCAGCCTATATCGGCCGTGCTCGCGTTGCTCCGCTGCGCAACACTGGTGCTGCGATCTCCCCCCACAATGCCTTCTTGATTTTGCAGGGTCTGGAAACGCTTGGTCTGCGTATCGAGCGCCACTCTGAAAATGCGCTCAAGGTGGCCAAGCACCTCAAGAGCCATCCCAAGGTAAAGTGGGTGAATTATGCCGGGCTTGAGGACAGCCCTTACCATGCCGTTGCGCAGAAGATTTCCAAGGGCTCGGGCTCGGGCATTTTGTCCTTCGGCATCGACGGTGGGAAGGAATCTGGCGGGCGATTTATCGACGCCCTGCAGTTGATCTTGCGCCTCGTCAACATTGGCGATGCCAAGTCGCTCGCTTGCCATCCGGCCTCCACCACGCACCGTCAGCTCTCGCCAGAAGAACTGGCTAAGGCCGGTGTGTCGGAAGATTTGGTCCGTATATCGGTGGGCATCGAGCACATCGACGACATCATCGCCGACATCGATCAGGCGCTGGCCAAGGCATAATCACAAGTTCTGGAGCCGGGGGCGACAGCCTCCGGCTTTGGGCGTAGTCTGAGCTCTTTAGCGGTCGCAGGTTCTGCGTATCGCGCTTGAGGCAGCGCCACGCGGGTCACGCGACTTTCATTGTTGGAAGGAGGACGACTATGGCCCGAATTCATCTCATGTCCGGTGTGGGCGAAAAGCTCGATCTGCCGGCAATCGCGAAAATTTCTTATGCGGACCTTGGCGATGCCCTCAGCAAAGGGGCTGCGGATTTTTGGGCCAAGCCCAGTCATTATCTGCTCCTGGCACTGATCTACCCGGTCATCGGTATTGTGCTCACCGTGTGGATGAATGGCTATCAGACCTGGCCCCTCCTTTATCCACTCATCGGCGGTTTCGCCCTTCTCGGTCCGGTAGCGGCGCTGCCGCTTTACGAAATCTCCAAGCAGCGCGAAGAGGGGCGCCGACCCAGTTGGCGCGATGCCTTCCGTGTCATTCGCTCACCTGCCATTGGCAGTATCGTCGTGGTTGGCGTCATGCTGCTCGTGCTGTTCACTCTCTGGCTCACCGCCGCGCAGTCGATTTATCAAAGCATTTTCGGCTCCGTCGCGCCGCGCACTTTAGATGGTCTGTTCGCGCAAGTCTTCGGCTCGCCGGACGGGATGAGCCTGCTGGTTATGGGCACGGGCGTGGGCGCGCTATTTGCTCTTGCGGTGCTGTGCACCAGTGTCATCGCCTTCCCGCTGCTCATCGATCGCGATGTCGGCGCCTATGTGGCCATTGAAACCTCTGTCCGCGCCGTGCTGAAGAACATTGGGCCAATGTTGGCTTGGGGGCTAATCGTTGGCGCGGCCGTGTTTATCGGCTCTGCCCTGCTGTTCGTTGGGCTTGCGGTGGTACTGCCTATTCTGGGCCACGCCACGTGGCACCTTTATCGCAAGCTGGTCCCACAGACCTCGCTCATTCGATAAAGCGATAAACGCACGGAAAACGGGTGCTCTGCCGGTTGGCAGAGTGCCGTGAATTGCCTAAGCTCGGCACTTCCGACTAGCGCCCCAATCTCCCGAGCTCATGGACCAAATTTCGCCAGACGCAACACTGAGCGCCGCATCTGGACTGACGCCCATGATGGCCCAGTTCTTTGAAATCAAATCGGCCAATCCGGGCTATTTGCTGTTCTATCGCATGGGCGATTTCTATGAGCTCTTCTTTGAAGACGCCGAGATCGCCAGTGCGGCCTTGGGCATCGTGCTCACCAAGCGCGGCAAGCACTTGGGCGAAGATATTTCCATGTGCGGCGTGCCGATCCACGCTGCCAATGATTATCTCAATAAGCTGATCCGGCTCGGACACCGCGTCGCCATTTGTGAGCAAATGGAAGACCCGGCGGAAGCCAAAAAGCGCGGCTCGAAATCTGTGGTGAAGCGGGGCGTTGTGCGCCTTGTTACCCCTGGGACGCTGACCGAAGATGACCATCTCGACGCGCGATCCGCCAATTATTTGGCAGCGCTCTCCATGGTCCGTCACGGCGACACCGACTTTGCGCTCGCTTGGGCCGATATTTCAACTGGCGAAACCTTTGTTTCCGACCTGACGGCTGAACAGCTTTCGGACGAAATGGCCCGGATCGCTCCGGCCGAATTGCTACTGACCGATGCGACGCGCGCGGCACTCGTCGAGCGGCATTTGTTCGCGCCGGCCTGGGCCGCGATTGCGTCTTCTCTGGCGCCAGAATTGGCTGACAGCGAAAACGCCTTTGCAGCGCTGCGAAAAGTGTTCGACCCGTCGGTTTTTGATCCCTCTGCTTTATCGCGCGCATCTCGCAGCGCCGTTGGCGCTTTGGTGGGGTATGCGCTTGAAAGCCAGAAGGGTCGCGCCACGGCGCTGCGCCCGCCGGTGAGTGGCGCCAATGAGCTGACATTGAGCATCGATGCGGCGACCCGCTCATCGCTCGAAATCCTGCAAACCCAACGTGGCCAGGCCAAAGGGTCACTGCGCCAAAGCATTGACCTGACCGTCACCGCTCCCGGCGCGCGTCTGCTGTCCAATCGACTGGCCGCGCCGCTGAGCAAGTCTGAGCCGATCAATGAGCGTCTCGATGCAGTGGAGCGTCTGTTCGATGACACGTTGCTGCGGACGCGGTTGCGTCAGGATTTGAAGGCTGCGCCCGATGTGGCGCGCGCGCTCTCGCGTTTGACACTGGAGCGCGGTGGTCCGCGTGATCTGGCCTCCATTGGCAAAGCCGTGTCGGCAGCGCTCGATGTGGCGGCGCAATTGGCCGCACATGATGACCTACCCCCGATCCTGTCGCGTTTGCAGGCCGTTCTCGGCGCTGCCCCACGCGACATGGCGCTGAACCTTTCGCTGGCGCTGGACGATGATCTGCCACTTTTGGCGCGCGATGGGGGCTTTGTGCGGCCCCATTACGATCCGCGTCTGGATGAAGAACGGGCTCTGAGCCGCGAAACCCGCGAGGTTGTCGCCGCTCTGCAGGCGCGCCTCATGGACGAGACCGACGTCCGCTCGCTCAAGATCAAGCACAATGGCGTTCTGGGCTTCTTTGTTGAAGTCCCGGCCGCCCATGGTCAGAAGCTGCTGGAGCCGCCGCATCGCGAGGTTTTCATCCATCGCCAGACCATGGCCAATGCCATGCGCTTTACGACGACCGAGCTGGCGGAACTTGAGGGCCGTATCTCGCAGGCGCAGGGCGCTGCGCTCGAAATCGAGCATGCGATTTTTGCGCATCTGCGTGAAAGTGTCTTGAGCCACATGACTGCTTTGCAGGATCTGGCCGATGCCCTCGCCGAACTGGACGTCACAGCGGCTTTGGCGGAAGTCTCGGCAACGCGCGGCTATCATCGTCCCTTGGTCGACGACAGCCTAGCCTTTGCTATTGAAGGCGGGCGCCATCCGGTTGTGGAACTGATGGTGAAGGCCGAAGGGCATAGTTTTGTCGCCAACAACGCCGATCTATCTGGTTCGGAGGAAACAGGTGGCGGTGGTCTTTGGCTCGTCACTGGCCCGAATATGGGCGGTAAGTCGACCTTCCTCCGTCAAAACGCCCTGATCGCCATTCTCGCACAGATGGGCTGCTTTGTCCCTGCGGATAGCGCCCATATCGGCGTCGTTGATCGCCTGTTCTCTCGCGTCGGCGCCTCTGACGATATCGCTCACGGCCGCTCGACCTTCATGGTCGAAATGGTCGAAACCGCGGCTATTCTTAATCGCGCGACCCGCCGTTCGCTGGTGGTGCTCGACGAAATTGGCCGTGGCACAGCGACCTTCGATGGTCTTTCCATCGCTTGGGCGGCGGTTGAGGCCTTGCATGAAACCACCGGTTGCCGCGCTTTGTTTGCCACCCATTTCCATGAGCTGACCTCTTTGGCCAAGACGCTCTCGCGTGTTGCCAATGTCACCATGAAGGTGCGTGAATGGGAGGGCGAAGTTGTCTTCCTGCACGAAGTTGGCCCCGGCGCTGCCGACCGATCCTATGGCATTCAGGTTGCGCGCCTTGCCGGTCTGCCTGAACCTGTCATCTATCGTGCTAAGCAAGTCCTAGACATACTTGAGAAACGATCCTCCGGTACGGCCTCTTCCAGCGACAAGGCGAGCGTGCTAGACGATTTGCCGCTCTTCGCGCATCAGCCTGTTCCGGTTCCAGTCCGAACAGACGCTGTGCACGAGGCACTCGACGCGGTCCGGCCGGATGAAATGACCCCGCGCCAGGCTATAGAGGCTCTGTATCACTTGAAGAAACTCCGCGATGACGCTCGCCGAAACTGAGGCCCGGCCCAAAAAGCCACAGTTCGCGCTCAAAACCGCGCCGACCATTCTTGCCGAACTCGATAGTATCGTGGGCGACGAGGCCGCTGGCTCGCCCAGGGCTCGCGCGCTGGTTCTGGCCCATATTCGTCAGACGCTCCAGACCGCCCGCAAGGCCGCCGAGGTCGACCTAATCGCCACCGGCAAGGGGACGCGCTGCGCGCAAAACCTTTCGGCTGCGCAGGATGAGATCATCCGAGCGGTCTATTCCTTCGCAACAATGCGCGTTTATCCGGTCGATAACCCTTCTGGCGCTGAAGCCATCGCGCTCTCGGCTGTTGGCGGCTATGGCCGTGGCACGCTGGCGCCGGGTTCGGACATCGATCTGCTGTTTATCCTGCCCTATAAGCAAACCCCTTGGGGCGAGCAGGTCACAGAATATGTGCTCTACATGCTCTGGGATTTGGGTCAAAAAGTTGGCCACGCCGTGCGCTCGGTGGATGAGTGTATTCGCATGGCTCGCGCCGATATGACGGTGCGCACCGCGACGCTCGAATCCCGCTATGTGACCGGAGATAAAGAGCTGTTCTCGCAACTGGTCTCGCGTTTTGAAACCGAGATCATGCCGAAGACCGGCCCGGAATTCATCGCTGCCAAAATGGCCGAGCGCGATGAGCGCCACCGACAAATGGGCAATACTCGCTATGTGGTTGAGCCCAATATCAAAGACGGTAAAGGGGGCTTACGCGATCTCAATACCCTCTTCTGGATCGGCAAATATTTCTATCAGGTCAAAACCAGCCAGGAGCTGGTGGACAAAAAAGTTCTCAGCGCTGCGGAATATCGCCACTTCTCTCGCGCTGAAGATTTCCTTTGGGCAGTGCGCTGCCACCTTCACTACATCACCGGTCGTGCTGACGAAAAGCTGACCTTTGACGTGCAGCCCGATCTGGCGCGCCGCATGGGCTATGAGCAGCGTCTTGGGATGCTAGGGGTTGAGCGCTTCATGAAGCGCTATTTCCTTGTGGCCAAAGACGTCGGTGATCTCACCCGTATCATTTGCGCCAGTCTCGAATTCCATCACGTTAAAGACATGGACGTGGTTGGCCGCATGCTCTCGCCTTTCCGTAAGGGCAAGAGCAAGATCAAGGGCGAAGCCGATTTCGTCATCGACACCGGGCGTCTCAATATCGCTGCCGCCGATGTGTTTGAAAAAGACCCAGTCAATCTCATTCGCATGTTCATGGTCGCCGGGCGCGAGGAACTGCTGTTCCACCCTGACGCCATCAAGGTTATTCGCGACTCTCTCCATCTCATCGACAACAAGCTGCGCAATGATCAGAAGGCAAATGCCTTTTTCCTGACTGTTCTCACCAGCTCCACCTATGTCGAGCGCATGCTGCGGCAGATGAATGAGAGCGGCGTTCTGGGCAGGTTTGTGCCCGATTTCGGCAAGATCGTCGCCCTGATGCAGTTCAATATGTATCACCACTATACGGTGGATGAGCATTTGATCCGCTCGGTTGGGATTATGGCGGATATCGCCAATGGCGGTATGCGCACTGAATTGCCGCTGACTCATGAGTTGCTGCCGCAGCTCAACGACACCAAGCTGCTTTTTGTGGCGCTGTTCCTTCATGACATCGCCAAGGGACGCCCGGAAGATCACTCCATCGCTGGTGCGCGGATCGCGAAAAAACTGTGCCCACGCTTCGGCCTGACCCCAGCCGAAACAGATACTGTCGCTTGGCTGGTCGAAAACCATTTGGTGATGAGCGAGATTGCGCAGGCGCGCGATATTCAGGATCCTGAAACCGCCAAGGCATTTGCAGAAATCGTGCAATCGCCACAGCGTCTGGCCCTGCTGATGATCCTTACCGCTTGCGATATTCGCGCTGTGGGTCCTGGCACGTGGACGGGTTGGAAAGGCTCGTTGCTGCGGGCGCTTTATTACGCGACCGAACCCCTACTGTCGGGCGGTCATTCGCAAGTCAGTCAATCGGATCGCGTCAATCAGGCGAAATACGCCTTGAAAGAGGCGTTGTCGGCCTGGCCTGCTGAAGACGTCGACGCCTATATCGGTCGTCACTACGACCACTATTGGCTCCGTGCTGAACCAGAATTGCAGATCGAGCACGCGCGGATGATCCGCAATGCCGATCAGTCGGGTAACCCCTTTGCTGGGTCGATCCGGGTGAAGGCGTTTGAGAGCATCACCGAGGTGAGCTTTTATACGCCCGACCATCCGCGCCTGCTCTCGCTCATCGCGGGTGCCTGCACTATGCAGGATGCGTCGATTATTGGGGCGCAGATATTCTCGACCCGTGACGGCCGCGCCATCGACACTTTCCGCCTTCGTCGTTCGTTCACCTCCGATGAGGACGAAAAGGTTCGCGCCACTCGAATTATCGATACGGTCAAGCAATTGCTGCAGGGCCAGCGTCAGGTGACCATCGATCTGGGCAAGGAAAGTCGCCACAACAAGCGTCTCAAACCTTTCGCCCTGCCCGCTCAGGTCTCGGTGTCCAATGCCATCTCGGAAAAGTTCACCGTTATTGAAGTGGCCGGTCTCGATCGCATTGGTCTGCTCTATGCTTTGACCCGCGAGATATCCGATCTGAGCCTGACCATTGGGTCGGCTCATATCGGCACCTATGGGGAAAAAGCGGTCGACGTTTTCTATGTCACTGACCTGACGGGCCAGAAGATTCACGTGAAACAGCGCCAGAAGAAAATCCACGATTCTCTTCTTGCCGTTTTCGAAACACCGGACGCGAAGAAGCCAAGCAATGGCTAAGCGTCGAGGACGCGCATGAGCCTATTTCGCAACTTCGTCTCTGTCGGTTCTATGACATTAATCTCGCGCGTGGCCGGCCTCGCGCGGGACATGTTGATGGCGGTGGTCTTGGGAGTTGGCCCGGCCGCGGACGCCTTTTATGCCGCCTTCCGCTTCCCCAATCTGTTCCGACGCTTATTTGCCGAAGGCGCGTTTAACACCGCCTTTGTGCCGATGTTCTCGGGCGCGCTTGAAACGCAAGGCAACGCCGGGGCCAAGGAACTGGCCTCGCGGATCATGAGCTGGCTGGTGGTGGCACTGATCATCGTCACCATCTTGGCCGAAGTTTTCATGCCCCAGCTGATGGCACTGTTTGTGCCGGGCTTTGTCGGCGATAAAGAAAAATTCGATCTGACGGTTTTGTTGACCCGGATCATGTTCCCCTATCTCGCCTGCATGTCGCTGATGGCGGCCTATAGCGCGATCCTAAATACGCTAAACCGCTATTTTGCTTCGGCTTTTGCGCCGGTTCTGCTCAATCTCGTCAATATCGCCGCCCTCATCCCGCTCGCCACATTCTTCGTGCAAGCGCCGCAACAGGCGACACTTTGGGTGGCCCTTGCGACCATGCTCGGCGGCGTTGCCCAGCTTATTTTGGTGTGGGGCGCAATCCAGCGCACTGGCATGAAGCCCAAGCTGCGCCTGCCGCGCTTTGATGCAGATGTGCGCCGGTTCTGGGTTCTGGCTGTTCCGGCGATCCTCGCTGGGGGCATTACCCAGATCAATATTTTCGTCGGGACGATCATCGCCTCGGGCGGTGAGAACACTATTTCGATCCTCAATTTCGCCGATCGTCTCTATCAATTGCCGCTCGGTATCATTGGCATCGCCATTGGCACTGTGCTTTTGCCGGAGTTGAGCCGCCACCTCAAAGGTGGTCGCGAAACTGAAGCGCGGGCCTCTCAAGACCAAGCCCTCTTTATCTCCATGCTGCTCACAATGCCGGCGGCCTTTGCGCTGGTCGCGCTGGGGGAGCCAATTGTCCGCGTGCTGTTTGAACGTGGGCAATTTGGTGCGATGGATACGCTCTATACCAATGAAGCGCTTATTGGTTTTGCTATCGGGCTCCCCGCCTTTGTGCTCATCCGCATCCTCCAGCCAGGGTTCTTTGCGCGCGAGGATACGGTCACACCGACCGGGTTTGCGCTGGTGAGTGTGGTGCTCAATATTGGGATTTCGCTGCTGCTGTTCCCAAGCTTAAAACACCTTGGCATCGCCTTGGCGACCAGTGTCTCCGCCTGGGCCAATGTGGCCTTAATGGGCGTCACATTGGCATATCGTGGGCACTTCAAGCTCAGTTGGGCCCAATGGCGTGGTCAAGTGTCGATCCTGCTGGTTAGCGCCATCATGGGTGGTGGCCTGTTCATTCTCGCCGACCAAGGTCGGGGCCTTTTGGGGACTGGCTCCCCCTTCTGGATACAGGCGGGTGTGCTCGCCATTTTGATCATGTTCGGTGTCGTGCTCTATTTCACACTCATACACATCACAGGCACACAACGCCTCGGTCAGCTTTTGCGACGGTTCAAACGTCGCTAATTGGTTTTCATCTTCTGTCGGGCCGTATAAAACGGTCCTCAAATTTCCCGTCTTGGGTTGAAGGACATCATGAATTTTAGCCCCCGCGTTTTTTCTGGCATCCAGCCTTCCGGTGATCTGCACTTGGGCAATTATCTCGGCGCCATTCGCCGTTTTGTGCCTCTTCAGCATACGCACGAAACCATCTATTGCGTGGTTGATATGCACGCCATCACGGTCTGGCAGGAGCCTGATGCGCTGCGCCGCGCGACGCGTGAAGTGGCCGCCGCTTTCATCGCTGCCGGTATCGATCCGAAGAAGTCGATCATTTTCAACCAGTCGCAGGTCGTTCAGCATGCTGAACTGGCTTGGATCTTTAACTGCGTCGCGCGCATCGGTTGGATGAACCGCATGACCCAGTTCAAGGATAAGGCTGGTAAGAATTCTGAGGCGGTCTCGTTGGGCCTCCTCGCCTATCCTTCGCTCATGGCCGCAGACATTCTGCTCTACAAGGCGACGGAAGTGCCGGTTGGCGACGACCAGAAGCAGCACCTTGAGCTCACTCGCGACATCGCGGCAAAATTCAACAATGACTATGCCAAGTCCATTGCTGAGACCGGCGCGGCCAATGTTGATGGCGAATTCTTCCCCATTACCGAGCCACTGATTGCCGGTCCTGCGACCCGCATTATGTCGCTGCGTGACGGCACCAAAAAGATGAGCAAGTCGGACCCGTCCGATCAGTCGCGCATCTCGCTGCTCGATGATGCTGATGCGATCTCGAAAAAGATCAAGAAGGCGACCACCGACCCGGCTGAGCTGCCGAGCGACGTCGAAGGCCTAGCGGGCCGTCCTGAAGCGGACAATCTCGTCGGCATCTATGCAGCACTCAGCGACAAGACCAAGGCCGAAGTGATTGCCGAATATGGCGGCGCTGGTTGGGGTAAGTTCAAGCCAGCTCTGGCCGAGCTCGCGGTTTCCGTTCTCGCGCCAATGAACAATGAGATGCGTCGCCTGCTCGACGATCCAGCGACCATTGATGCGATTCTGCGCGATGGTGGCGAACGCGCTGGCGCGATCGCTGAGGCGACCATGAAGGACGTCCGCAACATCGTTGGCTTTATCCGCTAATCGGAGGCGCTCATGGTCGCTGAAGTTGAGTACAAACGCAAATTTCTGGTTGTCATCGACGAGACGGAAGAATGCGAACGCGCGCTGACTTTCGCGGCCTATCGCGTCAAACGCACCGGCGGCACCGTGGTGCTCATGACCGTCATTCCCTCCCCCGAGTTTATCGGCTTGGGGGTGGAAGACGTTTTGCGCGCGGAAGCGGTGGAGCAAGCTGAGCGAAACCTCGACTTGCGTCTGGCGCGTATTCGCGAAATTGGCGATGTCCGTACGGAATCCGTGATCCGCGAGGGCAATGGCCCTGAGCAGATTGAAGAGGTCATCGCTCGCGATAAGGATATTGCTATCCTTGTGCTCGCGGCCTCCAATTCCTCCGATGGTCCGGGGCCATTGGCGACCCATTTTGCGGCGCGCGCCAATGTGCTCCCAATCCCACTGACCATCGTTCCCGGTCACATGACCGACGAGGAAGTGATCGCGGTATGTTGAAGACTTAGGCGGCCTCGGCCGCCTTTTGTTTGCGCTTCAAGAACGGGTCATTGAGGAATGTCCCGAAGGGGAAGAACGAAGCAATGGTCGTTCGTGCCCATTCCACCGGCGTAAAGCCCTTGCCCCAAAGGCAGAACACCATAGCGACGATGTAGAGAACGAAGGCGAGGCCGTGGATGCGGCCAGCCGGGGAAATAAGGTCGGGATAGCCGAACCAGTATTTTGCTGGCATGGCGACGCAAAACAGCGCGAGGGTTGTAATACCCTCAAAGACGCCGATATATCTGAATAAGCGGATCATGTTATGTCTCTAGCGCTGCATGGTTGTCCGCGCAATCGTGACGCTCTGTCGCAAATGCAGCTTGCAAGACCCTTGCATTCGCCGCCGAAATAGCTATTTTAGAAGCATTCTAATTTACGAGCAGCATCCATGTTCATCCAGACTGAAGCCACGCCGAACCCGGCAACTCTGAAGTTTTTGCCTGGGCGGGATGTGCTCACCGGTGAGCCACGCGATTTCCGCGACGCCGATGCCGCGACGGCCTCCCCGCTCGCGACCGGCCTGTTCGCAATCTCTGGCGTGACCGGCGTTTTCCTTGGTTCGGACTTTATCTCGGTCACCAAGGACGAAACAAATTGGGCCCATATCAAGCCAGCTATTCTTGGCGTGATCATGGATCATTTCCTGTCGGGCAAGCCGGTTATCGCCGAAGGCGTTGAAGCGCCGCTCAACTTCGACGAAGTCGAAGAATTCTTCGAAGAAGAAGACAAGGAAATGGTCGAAGTCATCAAGGAATTGTTGGCGACCCGTGTCCGTCCTGCTGTGGCGATGGATGGCGGCGACATCATTTTTAAGGGCTACAAAGAAGGCACCGTGTTCCTCCATATGCAGGGCGCGTGCTCGGGTTGCCCTTCTTCCACAGCTACCCTAAAGAACGGCATTGAAAACCTCCTGCGCCACTTTGTTCCCGGCGTAGAGGCCGTTCAGCAGGTTTGATATTTCTTAGGGCTCAGTCCTGAGATAAACAATTAGCAGCAAGCCAGAAGCCCGATGAGTAATCGTCGGGCTTCTGGCTATCTGGTGCCCCAGCCAGACCCGATACAAGAGTTGAGTTCGCCCATGTCCACCACCGTCACCATCGAAACCCTCGGACAGCGGGGCGAAGGCGTCACCAGCATTGATGGCCAGCGTGTTTATGTGCCCTTCACCTTGCCGGGTGAAGAGGTTGTCATTGAGCACGAGGGTGAGCGCGGGCATCTGCAAACCGTCACGACCGCTTCAGCTGATCGTATTGAACCCTTCTGCCCCTATTTCGGTGAGTGCGGCGGCTGCCAGATCCAGCATCTTTCGCCCGATGCTTATAAAGCCTTCAAAATTGGCTTGGTGGAAACAGCGCTCCAACACGCCGGTCTTGAGCACAAGGTTGAGGCTTTCCACATCGCGCATGGCGAGGGACGCCGTCGTGCGACGCTTCATGCTCGCAAGGATGCTGCTGGCTATATGCGCATTCGCTCGCATGAACTGCTCAACATCGAAAAATGTCCGATCCTTGTGCCTGCTCTCGTGCATGCTCCCAAGATCGCGCGGATTTTGGCGGCGTCTATCGGGGAATGCGATGTCAGCTTTACAGCGACCAGCACGGGCCTAGATGTGCACGTTCGCAAGGCCCCAAAGGGCTTGAAGTTGGAGACGCTCGTGCCATTGGCCGCCCAACTGCGTCTGGCGCGTCTCTCCATTGATGGCGACATGGTCTCGGTGCGCCAACAGCCAACGATCACTATGGGACGCTCGGAAGTTGATCTGCCGATTGGTAGCTTCCTCCAAGCGACTGCAGAGGCCGAAGACGTTCTGGCCAGCTATGTCATCGCCGCAGTTGGCAAGTCCAAGTCCGTGGCCGACCTTTTCTGCGGGATTGGTCCATTTGCCCTGCGTCTGGCCGAGAAGGCGCCGGTTTACGCCGCTGATAGCGATAAGGCCGCAACCCTTGCGCTCGCAAAGGCCACACGTTTCACCAAGGGGTTGAAGGCCGTCACCAGCAAGGTGCGAGATCTTTTCCGCGACCCACTTACCCAGTTCGAGCTCAACTTCGAAACAGTCGTTCTCGATCCGCCTCGGGCTGGTGCCGAAGCGCAGATCAAAGAGCTGGTAAAGTCGAAGGTGAAGACCGTGGTCATGGTCGCCTGCGATCCGAAAACTTTTGCTCGGGACGCAAAAACGCTTGTTCAGGCCGGGTTCATTCTCAGTGAGCTAATAGCAGTAGATCAGTTCGCTTGGTCCACTCACATCGAAGTCGCAGGAACCTTCCGTCGGTAAATTTAGCAACCGATAACGATGTACCCGCGTTTCTTCCATCAAGGGCTTGAACGAGACACGCACGTGCCTTCAATTAGGCGCGTTTTGATAAGGAGCATTACTTAATGATGCTGAAGACCATTATTGCCGCCGCTTCGTTTGCAGCTTTGTTTGCTGCGCCAACCTTTGCTCAGGACGCTTCGCCGAACGGGACCTGGGTTGATAAGTGGGGCACGAGCTTCACATTCAAGCTTTGCGGTAGTGGCACCGATCTGTGCGGTACGCTGAACGATATTCAGGGCGACTCGCGTACCCCTGAAAACCTGAAGTTCGTGAATCAGCAGGTTGTGCAGGGCAAGCAGACTGGCCCGAACAAGTGGGAAGGCAATATCTCGCTCAACGGTGGTGGTGCAAAGGCCATTGTTGAACTTAAGAATGCCACCACTATCAAGCTCACCGGCTGTAAGGGCGGCATTTTCTGCTCCAGCATCGATTACATCAAACAGTAATCGATAGATGAATTTGAAAAGCCCCGGGAGACCGGGGCTTTTTTTGTTTAACAGACAGTGGTAACGCGTTCCTTGATCACCTGAAGCACTTCGTCGCCATCGCGCTTCCACCAATTGTTTTGGCTGAAAATCTCTACCTCTTGCGGGCCGAAGAAACCTGCGTCCTCGATCATTTTGCGGATGCCGGGAAGGTCGATAACCCCATCGCCCATCATGCCGCGATCGAGCAAAAAGTCCGAGGTTGGATTGAGCCAATCGCAAATATGATGCGCGAAAATACGCTTCATCCGCCCTGCCCGCGCAATGGCTTTGGCCAAATTGGGGTCCCACCAGACGTGATAAACGTCGATAGCGACGCCAACCGTTTCGCCAAGCTGTTCGCAAATATCGAGCGCTTGGTCGATGGTGTTCACGCAGGCGCGGTCCGCAGCATACATAGGGTGCAGCGGCTCGATGGCGATCTTCACATTGGACGCATTGGCGTGTGGCAGGATGGCGGCAATGCCGTCGCACACCTGTTTGCGGGCTTCAATGATATTGCGGCTGCCCTGCGGAATGCCGCCCACCACTAACACAAGACAGTCTGCATTGAGCGCCGCGGCTTCGTCGATAGCGCGCAGATTGTCTTCAATATTGGCCTTCAGCCCTTCCGCGGTGAGGGCTGGGAACATGCCGCCACGGCAGACGCCCGTCACTTGCAGCTTGTTGTCCCGAACAATCCGCGCAGCTTCTTTAAGGCCAATGGCTTGGATTTGATCGCGCCACGGCGAGATGGCGGTAATTCCAGCCCGCAAGCACCCGTCGACAGCTTCGGCAAAGCCCCACTGCTGGCGCGTTGTGGCAAAATTGAGAGAGATGCCTCTTTCGGTCATGCGGAAACTCCATTGACGGCGAGGAAGGCCTTCATGTGGCTCGTGGCGAGTTCTGGGTCGGCCAGCACGCGGGCCTTGTCAGCAAGGCGGAAGAGCTCGGCAAAGTGCTGCACGGAACGGGTCGACTGCTGCCCGCCGACCATCTGAAAATGATCCTGCAATCCGTTGAGATAGGCGAGGAAGACGACGCCGGTTTTGTAAAAGCGGGTGGGCGCTGCAAAGATGTGACGGCTCAGCGGAACCGTTGGCTCCAAAATGTCGAAAAACTCATTGGTATTGCCACGGCCCAAGGCCGCGAGACCGGCTGATGCTGCGGGCGCAATGGCGTCAAAAATGCCAAGCAGGGCGTGCGAAAAACCTTGGTCGTCGCCAGCGATCAACTCGGCATAATTGAAATCGTCGCCCGTATACATTTTGACCTGGCTCGGCAGGCGGCGGCGCATGTCGATCTCTTTTTCTGCCGAGAGTAGAGAGATTTTGATGCCGTCGACTTTGTCGGCGTGAGCGGCGATCACATCGAGGCACACGTCCATGGCTTCGTCATGCGTACCCTTGCCCCAATAGCCGAGCAAAGCTGGATCAAACATTTCGCCCAGCCAATGCATGATCACCGGTTGCTTCACCTGGCTCAGGACATGGCCATAAACGCGAGCATAATCGTCTGGCGACTTGGCTGCAGCGGCGAGCGCGCGGCTGGCCATGAGGATGACGCGGCCACCCTGCCCTTCAACGAAATCAACCTGTTCGTCATAGGCGCGCAGAATATCGTCAATAGTGACGTCTGGTCCGGGCGCCAGATGGTCGGTGCCGGCGCCATAGGCGATGAGACTGTCAGAGCGACTGCGGGCTTCCACCTGCGAGCGGCGGATCAGCTCCTGCGCTTCGGTCCAGGTGAGGCCCATGCCGCGCTGGGCTGTGTCCATGGCCTCGGCAACGCCAAGCCCGAGGTCCCACATGCGATGGCGGAATTTCAGCGTCGTGTCCCAATCAATTGCTGGGGTCAACCAAGGGTCGACGCTCGCCAGCGGATCGGCCACGACATGCGCTGCCGAATAGGCGATGCGCGGAAAGTCGCTGGCTTTGAATTTCACGAAGGGGATCGGATCGCCCTTGAGCACATAGGGCGTAATCGAACGATCAGCATTGGGTAGGTTTAACTGTGGCATCGGCATCTCCTCAAGCCTTTGCAAACGCCCACCGCCGCCTCAAAACACGTTCGAGGCGGCGCCGGGAGGGTTGAGCGAAATTAGAATTCGAGCTTTGGCACATCGAGCCAGCGGCGCTCGGCCCAGCTCTTGAGGCCCAGTTCGGCCAGCTGCACGCCCTTGGCGCCGGCCTCAAGGCCGTATTCCCAAGGCGCGTCCTCGGCGACATGGCGCAGGAACATTTCCCACTGCGCCTTAAAGCCGTTGTCGGCTGGCCAGTTGTCCGGAACTTCTTCCCAATCGTTGAAGAAATTCATGGTCTGGGGCTGGTCAGGGTTCCACACCGGCTTTGGCGTGTTGACGCGATGCTGGGTCCAGCACTTGTGGAGGCCTGCAACGGCGGAGCCGTGAGTACCATCGACGTGGAAGGTCACGAGATCGTCGCGACGGACGCGCGTTGTCCAGCTCGAATTGATCTGGGCAATGATGCCGCCTTCGAGCTCAAAGGTTGCGTAAGCTGCGTCGTCGGTATCGCAGTTGAAAGTATTGCCCTGCTCGTCGACGCGCTTTGGAATATGGGTCGCACCCAGGCAGGAGACGGCCTTCACTTCACCGAAGAGATTGTCCATCACATAGCGCCAGTGGCACAGCATATCGAGGATGATGCCGCCACCGTCGTTCTTGCGATAGTTCCAGCTTGGGCGCTGCGCCTTCTGCCAGTCGCCTTCAAACACCCAATAGCCGAACTCGCCACGCACCGAGAGAATGTCGCCGAAGAAACCGCTGTCGCGGAGCATTTTAAGCTTCATCAGGCCGGGGAGGAACAGCTTGTCCTGCACCACGCCGTGCTTGAGGCCAGAGGCGCGGGCGGTTTTGGCCAGGTTGACCGCGACTTCGAGATCGTCCGAGGTCGGCTTTTCGCAATAGACATGCTTACCAGCGGCAAGTGCCTGTTCGATCAGGCCTGCGCGCATCAGCGTCGTGCCAGCATCGAAGAAAATCTCGTCGTCCTTATTGGCCAGTGCGGCCTCAAGATCGTCGCTCCAGCGGGCGATATTGTGCTTCTTCGCCAGCGCTTCGATCTTGTCGCGATTACGACCAACGATGATCGGATCGACAACGAGGCGGTCGCCATTGGCAAGGCTGATGCCGCCTTGATCCCGTATGGCCAGAATAGAGCGCACCAGATGCTGGTTATAGCCCATGCGCCCCGTGACGCCGTGCATGATAATGCCTACCCGCCGAACCGCCATCAAAACCTCCTCAGGATCGCGCTGTGTAACTGTGTAGTTACTTAGGCGAGGAGAATGACGGCCGTCAAGCGGGTTTGCGTAGGCATAAAGTGGTGAGGTTAGAGCCCCATCACCATTTTTACGCCCATCAGACCGAGAAAGATCAGGATCATTCGGTCAAAGGCCTTACGACTCAGTTTCCCAGCAACGCGCTGTCCGAGGGGCATAAAGATGGCGATCGGGATCAGCGCCAGAAGCGCTTCTAGCATCCAATCTGGCTTCATAATGCCGGAGATGAATAGCGCGGGGAGGTGGATAAATCCGAGGAGTAGGAACATGGCCGAGACGGCATAAACATGCACGCGCCGGTCCAACCCCATGGCATGGATAAAGGTCACGCCAACGGGTGCCGAAATGCCGGTTGCGCCTTGCAATATGCCCGTGCCAACGCCGGTGAAGGGTGCCAGTTTTTGCGCCACAGTGGGGGCAATGGAGAAGTGCGGGTTCTTAATTTTGAGAACAAAATAGACCAGCAGCACAATGCCAAGGCTGAAGATCAAATAGCGCTCTGGAAGATTGCCCAAGAGCCATGTGCCGAAGCCAACGCCGACGGCGCAGGTCACCAAAAACATCGGCATAAACTGCAAGCGCACGTCCTTGGCGCCATCACGAAATTGCCAGACCTGAGCAATATTGGTAACGATCTGCACCACGGCCATAATGCCCACAGCATGCTGCAAACCAAAGGCCGAGGTCAAAACCGGCAATGCGATCAGGGGCAGCCCCATGCCTGTTGCGCCCTTCACAAAAGCTCCCGCTGCCAAAGTTAAGCCCAAGATGGCCAAGCGTTCCAATTCCATGATTGCCCCGAAGAGATATGTTCGTCCGCGCCACCATACCAAGCCGGACTTTCGCCAAGCAATTACCGCATGGCGTGATACTCTAATAGGCCAGAGTTAGCGCTCACTAAATCACTGATCGGTTACTTCTAGCTTGACACATAGTTTTTAGGCACCCAATCTGCCCGGGTGAGCACCAGAATACTGGGCTCCAACGGGAGGAGTTTTAGGATGAAGCAGTCACTGCTGCGCGTCGTCCTCGCGTCGAGCACTGCTGTGTTCGCGCTGGGCGCAACTATGGCCATGGGTCAGGAATGGAAGCCTGATCGTCCAATCAATCTCATCGTACCGTGGGGCGCTGGTGGGTCGACCGATCAGGTGACCCGTGTCACAGCGCCGATCCTTGCTGAAGCCCTTGGTGTTGAAGTCGTCGTCGTCAACCAACCTGGCGCCTCCGGTGCCATTGGCACGCAGGAAGTGCTCAACGCTGAGCGCGATGGCTACACCTGGACCGCCAATGCGATCGCCAACAACGCCACCTATTCGGTGACGGGGCTTTTGGAAAACACCAATATCGACGACTGGCATATCTATCTCTCCGTTGCCAACGTGCCGGTAGTCTCAGTGCCGACAGACAGCCAGTTCAAGGATTTCGGCGAACTTTTGGCGGCGTTCCAGTCGGACGCTGGTAGCGGCATTTCCGTGGCGACAGCCGGTATCACCTCATCTGGTGGCACAGCCATCGGCGCGCTTTCGGGCGCGGCGGGCGGCTTTGACTACAACATGATCACCTATGATGGTGGCGGCCCAGCTGCGATTGCAACAGCCGCTGGCGAAGCCATGGTCACAACGCAACTTGCCGTTGAGCAAACCGAACTGATCCGCGGTGGACGTCTCAGAGCTCTGGCCGTGTTGTCCAATCAGCCGCTTGTTATTGAAGGCGCTGAGCCGATCCCACCGATCACAAACTGGCTTCCAGACATGGAGTTGGCGCCGGATTACTTCGGTATTTTCGTGCCAAAGGGCGTGCCGGCCGAGGTGGTAGCCACACTCGACAAGATTTGGGCTGAGAAGGTCTCAACATCTGAAGCGGTAAAAACCTACGCTGAAACCTTCGGTGCCGTTTTCGCTCCATCCTATGGCGAGGAAGCGCGCGCTCTGGCGATGCCGGTTGTGATTCTTGAGGCCTGCGATTCCGTTGGTCGCGGTGAAGCGGTCAACGATCCGTCCACCATTGGCATCGATTGCGAAACCCGCACTGAGATGGCCAAGAACTAACACCAACCAACCAACCGCTGGCTTTCGTGAAAGCTAGCGGTTGGCTCGATGTTGGTGGGGCCGTACCAAACTTTAGGCACATAAAATGACCCTCTCTGCTCAGCACGAGGATGCTGCGCGCATACGCGCCGATCTTATCACTGCGATTATTCTGATCGCACTCGGCCTTGCCGTTACGTATCTGTCTTGGACCATGGATCGGCTCGCCGTGCGCCGTATTCACCCAGCAACGATACCGGGTCTCGTGCCCTTCGTGCTCGGCGTTGCCCTGACCCTGTGTGGGTCCCTGCTCGCCTTTCGGTCATGGAAGCTCGATACCAAGGCTGGCGGGGTAGCTCTGCTGAACCTGCTGCTTTCGTGGCAAACTATTCGCGTTGTCACCGTGGCCGCTCTCGCCTTGGTCTACACATTGGGGCTCGTGGGCCGCATGCCGTTCTGGCTGGCGTCGGCGCTCTTTGTGTTCGCCTTTATCGTCTTGTTTGAAACCGTACTGGCAGATCGGCCCGCCAACCTCGTGCGGACACTGATCTGGGCACTGGTGGTCGCGCTCGTTGCAGGCGTGGGCGTCAACTATGTGTTCGGCCAGATTTTTCTGGTTCGGCTGCCTTAGGAGACGGCTTCCATGTTTGACGGACTTATTCTCCTCGGCCAGGGCGTGGCGCATTTCATAACCCCCTCCGGCCTTTTCAATGTGGCGTGGGCAACACTGCTCGGTCTGACCATCGGTATTTTGCCCGGCCTTACGGCCACCATGGGCGTCGCGCTCTTGGTGACGCTCACCTATAAAATGGCGCCAGACCAGGCCATTCTCACCCTGATGTGCGTCTATTTGGGCGCCATTTATGGGGGCAGCCGCACTGCCATTTTGCTCAATATTCCCGGCACACCGGCCAATGCGGCGGCGACGCTCGATGGTCACCCGCTCGCCAAGCAGGGCAAGGCAGGTCTTGCCATGGGTCTTGCGACGACCTCCTCAACTTTGGGAACCTTGGTCGGCATTTTCTTTCTCGCCATTATTGCTCCCGTGCTTTCCGAAGCGGCGCTGAAATTTGGCTCGTATGAGTTTTTCTGGCTCGCACTATTCGGCGTGGTTGTATCGGGTCAGATGACGGGCTCTGATACGCCGCTCAAGGGCTACATCGCCGGGATCATTGGCCTGTTGGTGGCCATGATCGGCATGGAAACGCTGCATGCGCATCAGCGCTTTACCTTTGGCATACCGGCGCTTGGTGGCGGCATTGATTTGATCCCGGCCATGGTTGGCGCATTTGGCTTGGCCGAAATTCTCTCCACCATGAAGCGCACGGCCATCGCCAATATCGCCCCGGTGAATGATCGTGTCGTGCCGACCTTTCGCGAGATTTTCCAATATTGGAAAACCATTATTCGCTCCGGCATCATTGGCACCTTTGTTGGTATCATCCCGGGTGTCGGTGAGGACGTTGGCGCCTGGAGTTCCTATGCAGCGGCCAAAAAGCTGTCCAAGAACCCCGAAGAGTTCGGCAAGGGCAGCCAAGAAGGGCTGATCGCGGCAGAAACCGGCGATAATGCCGTGGTATCGGCCTCGATGATCCCGACACTTACTCTGGCCCTGCCCGGCTCTGCCGCTGCCGCCGTGCTCATCGCGGCGATGATGATCCACGGCATCCGCCCTGGCCCCATGCTGATGATCGAGAATGCGCCCTTCCTCTATCAGGTCGTGGGCATGCTGCTGTTGGCAACGCTCGCCAATCTGATCTTCGGCCTGTCGCTGACAAAGGTCTTCATTAAGGTCCTTTCGGTCCCACGCGAACGGCTCATGGCGGTCATCTATGTGCTCTGCGTTATTGGCTCTTTTGCCATCACTCAGCGCATGTTCGACGTCTACGTCATGTTGGTCTTTGGCATTGTCGGCTTCTTCCTTCGGGAGATGAAGTACCCAATGGCGCCACTGGTTTTGGGCATCGTGCTCGGCGATCTCTTAGACCTGAACCTGCGCCGCGGCTTGGCGCTTACCAATGGCGACCCAACGCCCTTCTTTACCCGGCCGATCAGCGCTGTTATTTGCCTGATCATTGTCTTCACCATTCTGATGTCCATTCCGGCGGTAAATCGACGTGTCCGATCCCTCTTCGCCCGCAATCGTGGAGCTGTCCCAGCCAAAAGCTGAGACGTCAAAACGCCCAAGGAATTCGGTAAAGACCAAAGCCTCCATTCTGGCAGCAGCCAGAGTGGAGTTTGCCGATCGGGGCTTTGAGGGCGCGCGCGTCGATGCCATCGCCGAGCGTGCTGAGGCCAATAAGCGGCTGCTCTATCATTATTTCGGCAATAAAGAGGAGCTCTACCGGGCCGTCCTCTTGGAAGCCTATACCGAGATCCGCGCGGGTGAGCGGGCGCTGTCCTTGGGGCGCTATGATCCGGTGGAAGCTATGGACCGCCTTGTGCGGTTCACCTTCCGTCACTTTCTGGCGAACCCATGGTTTCCGCGCCTCTTGGGCACGGAAAACATCGAGAACGCGCGTTTTCTCAAGACCCTGCCCGATATCAAGGCGCTGCATTCGCCGCTGGTCGGGCAAATCGCCGAGATTATCGAGCGTGGAGCCGAAGCGGGACTGTTCCGCCGCGATGTCGATCCGGTGCAGCTTTATATTTCCGTGGCTGCGCTCGGCTTTTTCTATGTGTCGAACACGGCCACCCTATCGGTGATCTTTGAACGCGATCTCTCAAGCGTTGCTATGGTCCAGGAGCGCGAGGCGCACGCCGTGCAAATGGTTCTCGACTTTTTGAAAACCAAATCGCGGCACGGCTAAAAAGCAAAAAAGGGCAGAGGTTTCCCCCTGCCCTTGCTCATTCCGTTCAGCCCCTAAAGGTCGACGTCATCGTCCTGACCGAGCGCTTCAATATCGGCTGCGGCGCGACGCAAAATCTCAGCGGCGCGTAACTGCACTTCGTCCGAACCAGTGCGGGCCTTTTTAATCGCCTGCTTAACCGATTTGCGCGCCGCATCCAGTTCCGGCACCACGTCATGCATAGGCCGGTCGTCTGGCGCCCAAGCGGGGTGTGACGGCGTTGCTTCCGGCTCCCCTTTGCCACCAAAAGGCCAATCGGCTGCAACGAAATCGCGGAACTTGTTCACCTGCTCGCCCGTCCGCGCCAGAAACTCTAGCGTGGCGGCTACTGCCTCGCGATTGTCTTCCAAATGCGCGCGGCCTTCGTCGGTAATTGCATAAAGCTTCTTATTGCCGTCAACGCTCGAGGTCGCGAAGCCCGCCTCCTCAAGATAGGTCAGCGCCGGGTACACAATGCCGGGGCTCGGCGAATAGACGCCATTGGACGCTTCTTCTACGGCTTTGATCAGATCATAACCGTGGCGCGGCTGCTGCTCGATGAAAAAGAGCGCCACGAGGCGTAAGTCACCCGAGGCCAGCATTTTGCCGACGCGGGCCTTGCCACCCCATTCGCCGAAATCGACGCCAGCAGCACGCTGCATACGGCCCCAGCTGCGACGCGCCAATTGGTCTACTGTGCTCCAGTCAAAATCACGAAAATCGCGAGATGCCATGATATGTCTCCAAGATATATCTTAACGCCCTTGAGCAAGAGATTGTCCCTGCAAGATCGGTTTCAAGATATATCGCGGAAACAAAAAGGCGCTCCGAGCCTATGAGCTTGAAGCGCCTTCAAAAAATATTTTGCGATAGTTAGGTGGCAAGACCTGTATTGGGGCCGCGATCGGCTCGGTCGAACTCGCCATTACGGCGGAAGCGCCACATATAGGTCGGTAGCACCTCGCCCATGCTAGTGGGAGCAATGCCAAATGCCGCGAGGGTGCGCTTGTCTCTGATAGCTTCGTCCGAAACCACATTATCGACCCCGAGCAAGTCGACCTGGTCGCTGGTCACCACTGGCTTGAAGGGCAGAATACCCAAGAGGTTCGCGCCAAGTTTGGCGAGACCAGCTGGGAATGGCACCAGCGGACGGTTGCGGCCAGCTTCGGCGAGAATGCGTTCCATAAGAACCTTGTGGCTTTCAACGTCTGGGCCACCCAGCTCGTAAATCTTGCCAGTCTTCACCTCGCCCTTCGCGGCCTTGGCAATGGCTTCCGCCACGTCGCCAACGAATACGGGCTGGAACTTCGTATTGCCAGCAATCAGTGGCATGATCGGCATAATGCGCGACAGCGTACCCATGAGGTTAAAGAAGCCATCGCCAACGCCGAAGATCAGCGAGGGGCGCAAAATGATGGCCTGCGGATAAGCCGCCAGCACAGCTTCATCACCAGCAAGCTTGCTGGCTGCATATTTTGATACCGACGCAGCCTTATCAACGCCGAGCGCCGAGAGATGGACGAGAGTTGAAACCCCGGCGGCCTTGGCGGCGCGAGCGACAGTTGCTGCGCCCGTGGTGTGCACGGCGTCAAAATTCTGTTTGCCGCTCTGGTGACCGATGCCGACCAGATTGATCACAATATCGGCGCCGGCGATGGCGCGCTGGACGGATGCTTCATTGCGCAGATTGGCTTGGATCGGCACGATCTGACCAACAGAACCCGGAGTGCGCACAACACCTGCTAGGTCAGGACGACGAACAGCAACGCGGATACGGAATCCTTCGCGTGCCAACACCTGCACCAGATGGGTCCCGACAAATCCCGATCCACCAAAAATCGTGACGAGCTTCTGGGCATTGCGAGTCATAGACGGCACTCCTGCGACAAGTTGACCGGTTTTAGCCAAGCCCGGTCCGCCTGTCGAGTGTTTCGGCCCGCTTTGATGGCCGATTGTTTGCGTCCGATGGTGCTTTAGGCGCGCAGTTTTCCACTCAGCGCAGATTTTTTCAAATCCGATATTCAGCCCAGTTTTCAAGGGCCTTCGCTGTGGAAGAAATCGGGATAAGGGTTTGTATGGGTGCAAAGTTTTAGGCTGGCCCGCAAAGCGCGTTGACTTCGGAAACACCCTAATCTAGATAGTCACTCGTTGCCGCAGCACTGCTGCAAAAGCGACACTGCCCAGATGGCGGAATTGGTAGACGCGCACGGTTCAGGTCCGTGTACCGCAAGGTGTGGAAGTTCGAGTCTTCTTCTGGGCACCAATCCTTCTCGAAAACCCGTGTATCCCTCGTGGATGCGCGGGTTTCGTGCTTTAGGGCACTGAGGTTTCTCCGCTTGGTACAAAACTCTGGTACAAAGCGCGGGTTTTTACCCTTCTAGGGTCAGATCAGGCGCTGGCGTCTGATCCGGGCGTGGGCGACAAAGCCGGCCAAGATGCTTCCCAAAACCGCGAGTAAGAACGGCCAGTGGCGCAGCTGTGCGAATAGCGTGCTGTCTAGCCGCTCATGGGGACGGACATCGAGAGCGCCCATTTCACCCGGCGGGAGTTGTGCCGTGATGCGACCCAGTGGGTCGGTGGCATAGGTGAGGCCGGTATTGGCGACACGAATGAGGCTCATACCTTCTTCGACGGCGCGAATTCGGGCGTGGTGCGCGTGCTGGCTGGGGCCGTAGGACGCATCGAACCAAGCGTCATTGGTGACATTGAGCAGGAAGCCTGCATTGGCGGTTTCGCCAAGATCGCCGGAAAACAAAATTTCGTAACAAATCAGCACCAGAGCGTTGATGCCCCCGGGCAGGGTCATCAAGCGGCGCTTGGCGTCGCCTGCGGCCCAACCATCCGATCCGGGCACGAATTGCTGCATGCCAATTTTGGCAAGGAGCTCGTCAAACGGCAGGTATTCACCAAAGGGGACGAGATGGGATTTGTCGTAGCTCGAGACGATCTCGCCTTCGGTGTCGACAACGATCACTGAATTGTATGGCTTGCCTGAGGCGTCCACTGCATCCAGCGCATAGGGACGACGTGGCGCGCCGGTGATGAGGCTGGCTTGCGGGGGCAGGAGACGTGCGATCCGGGTGAGGGCCTCTGGATAGGCTTCGAGATAGAAAGGGAGACTCGATTCTGGCCAAACGAGATGGGTGATATCGGCTAGACCCTGATCGATCGGGTCCATGCGCATTTCCGACAACATGGTGAGGCGGTCGATGAGTGCGACTGGGTCGACATTGCCAAAATCGCTGTGCTCATAAACCAGTGGCTGCACGAGGCGCATATGCATGTCGGTGCGCTCGGTGACCGGTGTGGTGTTGAG
This sequence comes from Devosia sp. MC1541, assembly GCF_012847305.1. NCBI lineage: Bacteria > Pseudomonadati > Pseudomonadota > Alphaproteobacteria > Hyphomicrobiales > Devosiaceae > Devosia > Devosia sp. MC1541. The sequence continues at coordinate 200,530 of NZ_JABBDZ010000002.1, read as the reverse complement.
CCGGTTCCAGCCATAGCCAAGCATGGAGGCGACGACAAAGATGGCGCCAACGAAGGGCGCCAATCGCCGGGACCAATTGCGATCATCTGCCGGCCAAATCAGGGCAGGGGTCGCGGCAATCAACGGCGCGATAAAGCTTAGGCCATAAACGCCGACCAATGAGCTGGCCTGCATCAATTCTTCAGTTGCGGTGAGACTGTAGCCGAGCAGATCAAACGGGAAGCCGGTGAGCACATGGCCGCGAGCAAATTCTGCCGCGGCAAGCCAGCCAGCAAGAGTGAAAATACGCGTGCCCCCGTGACTCCAGCTCATATGAGCAAAGGCACTGGCCAGGCCCCAGAAGAGAGCGATCAGCGCTGAGAGCGCCAGGATGGCAAAAGGCATGGCTGCAACAAACCACCCCCCATCGACGAAAAACGCCGCGCCCAGCCAATGAAAGCTAACGAGGAAATAACCAAGGCCGAAAGCAAAGCCGATGAAGAAGGCGGGGCCGAAAAGGCGCTTAAGCCCTTTGCCGCGTTCCGCACCATCGAGAGCCCAGATCCAAATGGGCATGGCGACGAACAGCGCTGGCAGAAGGAAAAAGGGAGCGACAGAAAGCCCTGCAACAAGGCCTGCCAGCAGCAGGATCAGGAACCGGCGCCATCCCTGGCTCAGCATCGTCGTTTCAGCGAGCCATGTCATATCGAGATACGCAGCGAATCAATGGGCATAAAGGCAAGGTGGTCGCAGTGGGGTGAGGCGTCAAGGCGGTGGACTCAAGCCATTTTGAGCGATAGTGCCTGTTAGAACCCGTCTTGGGAGATCCTCGCTTGCCCGCAATTACCCTTGCTATCGACACAGCTGCTCCGCGCCTTCAGTTGGGCCTGCTCTTGGCAGACGGTACCAGCGATTTCATCGTTGATGACATCGCCAAAGGGCACGCGGAAATTCTCTTCGCGCGTCTCGACACTTTGCTGTCGCGGAACAACGTCTCCAACGCTGATATTGAGCGCATCGCAGTCACCACTGGCCCGGGCTCGTTCACCGGTCTGCGCATCGGTCTTTCCGCAGCGCGCGGCCTCGGTGTCGCCCGCAAAATACCCGTGCTGGGCATTCCAAGCTTGCAAGCGCTTTCGCTGACCGTGGCGAGCGGTCCGGTGGTAATTTTCTTGGATGCCCGCCGCGACGAAGCCTATTTTCAGACGTTCTCGGCCCCCGGCGTTCCGAAAACTGCCGCGCGGCTGCTGCCGCTTGAAGAGGCGCGCGCTGCTATTTCCCATGAGGCGACCTTGGTCGATAGTCCCTTTGTCGACATCGTCGCCATGGCTCGTTTTGCTGCCGAGCAAGATGTCGCTGACTATCCGCCACATGCGAGCTATGTGCGGGATGCCGATGCCAAGCCGCAAAACGCGTCTCGCATTCCAAGGCGCGTCTGATGGATAAGCTGTGGTTGGCCCCGCAAGGGCTGCATGTCGAACCGGCAGAGCCTTCTGATGCGGCCGCCTTGGCGAAAATCCATGCTGGATCATTTTATCGCGGCTGGTCGAGCGAAGAGTTTTCCAATTTTATCGCCGACAAGGCGACACCAACCTATGTGGCTTGTGATGCAAAGCGCCGCATTGCCGGCTTTGCGGTTATTCGCACTGTGCTCGACGAGGCCGAGCTTCTCACCATCGCGGTTGATAAAAAGTGGCGCAACAAGCGCTTAGGACGTGCGCTGCTCGATGCGGTGTTTGCTGATCTGCTGATGAGCCCAGTGACCACCATGTTTCTGGAAGTCGACGAGCAGAACACCCCCGCGATCCGCCTCTACGAACATCACGGCTTTAAGGCCGTGTCGAAGCGGAAGGGGTATTATCCACGCCCCGATGGCTCGGCAGCCACCGCGCTTGTCATGACGCGCGATCTTGGTTAACCCGGTTGTTTAGAGTGCGCGCGGGAGCGGAAACATGACCAAACTCACATCTGATCCCACCCTCGAGGAAGCATGTGTTGCTAAAGGCATGCGCATGACGGATCAGCGGCGCGTAATCGCTGCGGTGATCGAAGAGAGCACCGACCATCCCGACGTGGAAGAGCTTTACCGTCGCGCCTCGGCGATTGACGGACGCATTTCGCTGTCGACGGTCTACCGCACCGTTAATCTGTTTGAAGAAGCTGGCTTGGTTACCAAGCATGATTTCAAGGACGGTCGCGCCCGTTTTGAGCTCATCCCTGATGAGCACCATGATCATCTGATCGACATTCGCACTGGCATGGTCATCGAGTTCCGAAATGAGGAAATCGAGGCTATCCAAGAAGTTATCGCAAAGCGCCTTGGCTATAAGCTCGTCGACCATCGGCTTGAGCTCTACGCCGTCCCTCTAAACGCCCCCAAGACTAAGCAGGACTAACGCGTCTCATGATTTTCAGGACTATCTTTTTCCTGTTCATCCTTGTCCCCTACATCATCATCGCCTTGCCGATCCAATGGGTGATCGTCAAGCTGGATATGAAGTGTTGGCAGTATGTCCCGCGGGGCTTCCATAAGCTCAGCTGTATTCTGCTCGGCCTGCGCGTCCGCGCTATTGGCACGCCGTCCGAAGGTCGGCCCACGCTCATGGTGTCAAACCACATTGCTTGGACCGACATTATCGCTATCGGCTCACAAGCGCCGGTGACATTCGTTGCCAAGCGCGAAGTTGGTGACTGGCCGATCGTCAAGCAGCTCGCCTATCTGCAGCGCACGATTTACGCTGACCGCAATCGACGCACGGAAACCGGACGCACCGCAGAAGCAATGGGCAAGCACATTGCCGACGGTCATTCTGTCGTGTTGTTCGCCGAAGGCCAATCGGACATTGGCACCCACGTGTTGCCGTTCCGCTCGGCCTTGGTTGGCGCCGCTCAGATGGCGATAGCTGGAGCTGGGGCGAAGGACGTCGTGCTGCAGCCCGTGACGATTGCCTATACCAAGCTGCAGGGCCTCCCCATCAGCCGCAATGAGCGTTCGCTGATCTCGTGGTCGAAATCCAATTCCCTTGGTCAGAACCTACGCGAAATCTTTGGCGGCTCGATCAAGGACATTACAGTAGCCTTTGGCACGCCCATGCCGCTGACGGCGACCACTGATCGCAAGCTGGTCACAAAAGCCGCCGAAGACGTCGTTCGGGCCAATCTGGTGGCGCTCAATCGCGGTGGTGAAGTCCGCGTTTAGCCGTCTCAGTCCGGCCATAGAAAACATTTTGGGCGCGCTCATCATTTGAAGCCGTCGGCGTATCTGCTGGAAATACGTTGCCAGATAGCGGCTCCTGGCTGGAGGAGAGGCGCGATTTAAGCCGTCCGATGATGTCGGCCGCCTTCACCATTAGGGACAACTCAATATCGTCCTCAGGCGTGCCTTCAACTGCGTCTATCCAGACCGGTACAAAAATTTCATGCTCGATAAGACGTCCGCCGATAGTCTCGGCAAGAACTGCGCGCACTTTACCCGTGATCCTATTTTGCAGACGAGGATGGCTGTGGCGCTCTGACAGCGCAATGTCGATCAGCTCTAAGGTCATGAATTCCTACGGCTCTTTGCGAGCTCGTGACCAAATTGGCCCGGTTAAGTTCATAACTCCTTAACGACACAAGTGTGGCTTTAGTTCTCCCCAGTTGGGAATTTTTGGTCACAGTTTTGTTAGCTGGTTAAACGACGACAGCCTTCTCGACGCGTCCAGATTCTCCGAACACTCGTAGGTATCTTTCAATCTGAGATTTTTCGCCGGTGGCCTTCGCAGGATTGTCTGAGAGTTTAACGGCCGGTCGGCCATTTGCCTCACTCACCTTGGCAACCAGTGAGATGGGTTTGAGTGCCCTTTGCGGCACGGGAGAGCATCCCTCAAAGTCGTTTGTGAGGTTGGTGCCCCAGCCAAAGCTCATGCGCACCTTGCCCTCAAAGTGCAAATAGGCTTCCTCGATCATGTCGACGTCGAGCCCATCCGAAAAGATCAGGAGCTTTTCTTTCGGGTCCCGGCCACGCGATTTCCAGAAATCGATAATCTTTTCGCCGCCCTCAATGGCAGGGGCGCTATCGGGGCGGAAACCAGTCCAATCGGCGACCCAATCCGGCGCATCGCGGAGGAATGCGTCTGTGCCAAAGGCATCTGGCAGGACGATGAGGAGATTGCCCCCATAATAGCTCTTCCAGTCCTGTAGGACGCGATAGGGCGCTTCGCGCAATTCCTCGTCGGAACGCGCAAGGGCCGCAAGCACCATGGGCAGCTCATGGGCGTTGGTCCCGAGCGCTTCGAGGTCGGTATCCATCGCCAGCTTTACGTTGGACGTGCCGGTAAAATTATCGCCAATCCCTTCCTTGAGCGCTTCAACGCACCAGCGCTGCCAAAGGAATGAGTGCCGACGACGCGTGCCGAAATCTGAAATTTTGAGGTCGGGCAGTTTCTTGAGCCGCTCGACCTTGTCCCACATTTTAGCTTTCGCACGGGCATAGAGCACGTCGAGCTCAAAGGGACCGAATTCCTTCATGGCGGCGCGGGAGCGCAATTCATTGATGATCGCGAGGGCCGGAATTTCCCACATAGTGGTTTCAACCCACGGGCCGGGGAATTCCAAAATGAACTGGCCATCGCGCTTTTCGAGGCGATACTCGGGAAGCTGGAAGTTTTCGAGCCAGCGCAAAAAGCCTGGCTGGAAAATCTGCCGCGAGCCATAAAAGCTGTTACCGGCCAGCCAGATCATTTCTTTTTTCGAAAGGCGCAGCGTGCGGCAGTGGTCAAGCTGGGCACGCAATTCGTCAATGTCGATCTCTTCCGCCAGCTTAACGCTATTGGTCCGATTGATCAGGGAGAAGGTGGCTTCGACCTTGGGATACAGCCCCCAGATCATCTGCATCATCAACAGCTTATAGAAGTCCGTATCCAGCAGACTGCGCACGATCGGATCGAGCTTCCACGTGTGGTTATAAACACGACGGGCAATATCGGTATAAGTCGCCAAAAGCAGCCTCCCAAGATCGGCGGCAGTTTGTACCGTTTTGTCTTCGCAATGGAAAGTCGTCAGAGCACGGCTTCGTCAGGTGTACCCGTTTTATCCGCGCAGTTGAAACGATTCAAACCGGCCCAATTCTGCATCGATCGCCGCTTTGCTCTCGGCTGCTGGCGTTTCACGCCAAACGAAATTCTGCACGTTTAGCGTTTTAGCGTTGCGGTCGGTTTTGAGGTCGACCACGGCGGCAACGCGGTCTCCGATCAAAACGGGTAGAGCGAAATAGCCGTATTTGCGTTTTGCTGCTGGCACATAGGCCTCAAACACATGGCTATAATCAAAGACCATCTCGAGGCGTTTGCGCAGAATGATCAGCGGATCAAAGGGCGATAAGATATGCACGAGCTCTGGGTCGATGGGGTGGTCTGTTTCGAGCGTCTCAGGCTTTGCCCAATGCGCGATTTTTTCTGCGCCTTCCAGCGCTACAGCCACCAATTGCTTGCGTTTGACGCGTGCTTCGATCGCCTCGCTGACCGCCTTCTTCATGCCCGCGTTGAGATGACAGACGGAGGCGAGTGAGACGAAACCCTGCGCTTGCAAGGCGCGGTCGAGGAGATAATTGGCCGTTTGTTGCTCAGTTGCGCGTCTTGGCGGTGTTTGCCACTCAAAATGCCGCTGGGTCAGCTCATAGGTTTTGAGCATGCCAGCGCGTTCTGAAATGGTCACGAGCCCTTGGAAGAACATCAACTGAAGCACGCGTTTAGACGGCTTTTTGCTACCCCAAGCATGGGTCTTCTCGACGAGGACATCATCCTCAATGTCTCGGATCGAGAGGGGGCCTTCGTTGAGGAGGCGCTGGGTCATGGCTTTGACTTCAGCGGTGGTGACAGACCCGAACCAGGTCGACGGGGTATCGCGAAACTTTTGCATTGCCGCGCCGAAGAACCGAAAATCAGCACTGGGCACATAGCTCAACGCATGGGTCCAATATTCAAATATGCTTTTGCTCTGGCTTTGGAGCTGCGCGAGGTCCGCTCGTGAATAGTCTGGTATGCGCGAAAATAGAATGTGGTGGTGGCAGCGTTCGATCACATTGATCGTGTCGATTTGCACATATCCCAACTGCTCGATTGCCGCTTGTGCTGCGGCGGGCCCAGCCCCAAATGGCGCGCGCTCATCGAGCCTTTGCGCTGCCATCCAAATGGCGCGGGCGTGACTGCGTGGGATGACGCGTTTTGTTTCGATTGCCACAACTGTCTCCCGAGGACCGCAACTAGAGCGCGTTCATGGTTTGATCTTATATCGCGGAGGGTTGCAGTCAACCAAGAGGCGAACGCGAGAGAGCGGTTGCGCAACATACGATCAAAAAATTTTGGAGAAGAAGGATGGTGGAGCCTAGCGGGGCCGAACCATGCGGGAAAATTTACGAAACTTCTCAATAAGTTATTGATCTTGCTACATTCCTGAGGCAGGGAGTGGGGGCGCATTTGGGGGCGCAGTAGGATCATATGGCACTTTCTCGGAACGCTGATCGCAAGTTTCTTGAGCTTCACGGCAACAAATGGCGGGTCGTGGTTCCTGTCCCGAGGAAGGCTCAAGCTGCCATTGGGAAGACTAAGCTTCGGCAGTCGCTTCCGACCGATAGTTTGGCCGAGGCAAACAGGTTGAAGTGGCCAGTTGTTGCCAAGCTCCAGCGTCAGATAGATCGGGCCTTGAGGCCTGATGATCACTTGGGACAGGCCTTGCACCTTGCTCAGCAGCGTAGGGATGCCGTGGCTGCCACTGGAGACGCGGAGCCTGAGGAAAACCAGATTGATGACTACATCGAGGAAATCCAAGGACCTGTCCTCGCGGAGGATGAATTCGGTGAGCCGATTTATGATCCGCAACGCGAGGCAGCAGCGCACCGCTTCGCGGATATCGCCTATAGTCGCGCTACGCCATTAAGTGCGTCCCGTGAGAAGTATGAGGCGCAGCTCACGGTTGCTCCGCGGACAAGGGCGGATGACGTCAGGGCTTTTGCTTATCTTCTTGAATGGTGTGACCGCGAAGGCATCCCGGCTTTTCGCGAGACTTTCGGGCGGCGAGAGGCTGTGCGTTTTCACGACGACTTCGCTACGTCTGGCGAAAGGCATCCTGTCACTTTGAACAAGTACATGCGCCGCCTTTCCACCTTCTGGAAGTGGATGGTTCGTAGAGGAGAGGTGCAGTCCAATATCTGGCAGACGCTCACCTATGCCGTTCCGCATGAGACCGACGAAACCGAGGAAAGGCCTTTTAGCGACACAGAGCTGAAGGCGTTGCTGAGGGGACCGGCGGTGCAACACATGCATGACCTTATGCGCCTAGCGGCGCTCACGGGCGCTCGTTTGGAGGTGTTGGTCAGTCTGAAAGTGGGTGATTGCCATGACGGCTCGATCCGCTTCAAGGCGGCTAAGAAAGAAAAAAGAGCCCGCCTCGTTCCAATCCATCCTGATCTTGAAGCAATCATTTTGCGGCGGACTGAAGGGAGGCAGGATGAGGACGACTTGTTCCCCGAGTGGCCGCCAGTTGTTAAGAAGGGGTCTTTGCGCGAACGATCGTTCAAAGCCTCTCAGCACTTTACAACCTACAGGCGGTCCGTGGGCGTCACTGATCCCGTGGAAGGCAAGCGCCGCGACCGCGTCAACTTTCACTCCTTCCGCCGATGGTTCATCACCAAGGCTGAGCAGGCCGATCAACCGGAGAGCACAATCGCAACGGTAGTTGGGCACAAGCGCGAAGGAATGACCTTCGGTGTTTATTCTTCTGGGCCGAAATTAGAGCAAGCAAAACGGTGTGTCGAAGCGGTCTTGTTGCCAGAAGCCTCTGATATTGCCGTGTTGCCGTTTAAAAAGCCTCACGATCAGCGATAATCAATTATGTCCCCATATATGAGAAGGAAGCGCTTTTTTCTCATGTCTGGTCTGCGGTTTCTATAAGGTTGTTCCGTCGTTGGTTCTAGTTGTTGATTTTGATAGCCTGAATTCTGGGCTTCGGCATTATGAGGCTTTGGCTGATCTGGCCTCGGGTGAGGGCGGGCCGCACGTGGAAGAGCTTCGCCTCGATCAGTTATCGCTCTGCCCTGCCGTCTTCCAACCTCGGAATACGATAGCGATCTCTTATGATAGCGAGAAGCACGTCCGCGAGCTCATGAGGGCGATCAAGGAGGTGAAATCCCTCGAGCCCATCGTTGTTTGGTGGGGTGGTGATGGTTGGGTCGTGATCGACGGGCATCACCGGGTGGCCGCATATGATCGCTTGGAGCGCAGCAAGCCTATCCCGGTGGTGGTCTTCGAGGGAACGCCTCAGGATGCTTTGCTCGAGAGCATACGCCTCAATGGCCAGAATAAGCTGCCGATGACTACGCAGGAGAAGGCTAACGCGGCCTTGAGGCTCTGCCTGCTCACCAGCAAGTCCAAGGCGGATATCGTCAAGGCCACGGGCACATCTTCAGGTACAGTCGCAGAGATGCGCAGGGTGATCTCAGAGCTGAAAGGCCAAGGGCTTACGGTGGAGGAGATGTCCACCTTCACGTGGAAAAGCCTCAGAGAGCGCCTCAGTGGGCCGCGAGAAGCTTCTGGGGATTTCTCCGAGTACACTGAGAGGCGAGCCGCTGAGATCAAGGCAGGGCTCTTGGACTTGCTCCACAAGAACCCGCTCAATGACGCTGATGCCTTGGCTTTGGCAATCTCGGAGGTGTCGTATGAGTTCGCTCGAAGGCTCATGAATAGCGAGCACTGGCCTATCCCGTGGAGTGAGCCAGAGGATGACGATGAGGATGAACTCGCTGAGGTGGCCTACTGACCTCCTCTAGGAGCCACGGGGTGCACACTAAGGTATGTGCAAATTGTACAGGTTAAGCCTCCGTCCTGACCCTGGCTCATTTTCTCTGAAAAGTTTGTGAGCTCATTCAATAGGTAGGCTCATGTGAGTTTCCCCCGGTGTGGGGTGGTCTGGTGTTGGAGGCCGCGTGGGCCTTCATTGCTGGCGAAGCTAGAACTTCTCGAACCAAGGTCCGTGCCCTGACGCCATCTCATCCATCAGTAAGTATACGGAACGCATGGCTTTTATGTGCTCAGGTGTGCCGATAGTTTCGATTGGGCGCTTCGTATTGCTGAAACCATTTATTACCCGGAGTAGGAGCGCGAAGGTCAGGTAGATATTCTCGAAGGTCTGCAGGTCACCAGATAACGACGCTTCGGGTCGCTTGCGTATTTCACCATACCAAGAGCGATTTCGATGGAAGCTCGCGGCACCCCACTCTCGGAATGCAGCGCCATGCGCTATGCTGTGTCGAAACTCGAAAGCGGTACGTGCTGTCTTGCACCACAGCTCCGCAAGGTGTTTCGCAGGGCGGTCGGGTAGCTTTGCAACTTCCGCTTCGAACATGCCGATCAAGACACCAATTGGCTGTGCGTCGGTAGTGTGCTTCTCGCCCTTTGGTGAGTGGCCTTGCAGTCTCCAAATCGCGAACTCCAGTCGAAACTCAATATTGGCTGCGAAGACCGTTATCGCGCCAATCTTCTCGGATATTTGGGGGGTTAAGCCGTGCTGACCTTCTAGTAGGTCCGGTCTGATGACTTCAAAATCAGGGTATGAGCTCATGATTTCTTATATCCTGTCCGGGCTTTGATCGTCGCTCGATCTCAGCTTGTAGCACGTACTCTTTGCTGAATTTGAGCATGTCTTTGAGGTACGCCTCTAGCGAACTGGGGTGATTCGTGGTTCGATAAATCAATTTGACAACTCAAAACGAACCATCATTTATGAGACTACTCATAACGAACTGATGGTGCTTGTTGATGTTTGTCCGTGCTTATCTCCGCGCTTCTACCAAAGAGCAGGACGCCAGCCGTGCTCGTGCCGACCTTGAGGCGTTCGCTGAGGCGCGTGGGCTTGTGGTGGTGGCAACCTATCTCGAGAACGAGAGTGGGGCCTCACTGAAGCGCCCTGAGCTCTTCAGGCTACTTGCTGATGCTAAGCCCGGCGATGTTCTGCTTGTTGAGCAGGTGGACCGATTGAGCCGTCTAAACGCAGCTGACTGGGAGCGTTTGCGCTCAGAGATACGAGCTCGTCAAATCCGCGTTGTGGCGCTGGACTTGCCCACTTCGTGGCAGCTTGCGGCGACGCATAGCGATGACTTCACTGCGCGGATGGCGGAGGCCATCAACGGAATGCTGCTGGACATGCTCGCTGCCATTGCGCGGAAGGAATATGAAGACCGCCGTCGGCGTCAGGCTCAGGGCATTGAGAAGGCCAAGGTGAAAGGGAGTTATCGAGGCCGTCCTGAGGATACGCAGAGAAACGAGGCGATCCTTTCGATGCTCCGTTCTGGGCAAAGCTGGAACACCATCATTCGAGCGACGGGTTGCTCTCGCTCCACTCTGTCAAGGCTGGCTAAGAGGGAAGCGATCGCGTCTGCGGAATGAGCATGTCCTCTTCGGGAGCGCCAAGGCGGCTTGCGACGTGAACTTCACTTGTTCGTAGCGTGGCTGGAGCCTGCCATCAGTAGTTCAGCGATGGAGCGGGTGCTGCTATTCCGCGCTCTCTCGGACATCGGTGCGTAGTCGGCAACAACAAAAGTGTCTCCGAGATCGCCTATCTTGCAGAGGTCCTGAAGTATCTGGTCGTTACTCTTGCCTGACTTGATGTGGTAGCAACTCTCTGTCAGTTTCCGTGCAGATTGGGCATCTAGATATTCTTTGATGCCTGGGTAGTTCCTGTGGTTTTTATCTAGGTCGTAGGTGACGAGTACATCTCGTCCGAAGGCGCTATTCCAAAGTGGACCACGAAAGTCTGTCATGTTGACCTCGTCAACTGATTAACGTGCGTTAACTATGCGCGATTCTTCGGTGCGTCGCAACGCACCTTGTTCTCGTTCGGTTCTTCGTGGGGTAAGCTTGAGCTTCAGGCCTAGGCATTCAGGTAGCGGCGTGTGTTCCCACATTTTTTGTGGGGGCGCAGAATGGGGGCGTGATTGGGGGCGCAGGTGTTTTAAGGCCCTTGCTAAGCCTTTGAAATTCCATCGATTTTCGTGATTTCAAGAAGAATGGTGGAGCCTAGCGGGATCGAACCGCTGACCTCTTGCATGCCATGCAAGCGCTCTCCCAGCTGAGCTAAGGCCCCATATTCCTTGGGTCGTTCCGTCCGGGTTACTGTCTGGAACGAGGGGGAAACTAGTGGAAGGTTTTGCTGGGCGCAAGGCCTTAGTTTCACTTTTTTATCTGGCCGGTGGAAAACTCCATCCGGCCAGAAAAGTGTTTGGAATCAGCGCTCTTCGTCGCTGCCAACGTCGAAGCCAAGACCATCGTCTTCGTCTTCGTCTTCTTCAAGGAACACGTCCTCTTCGTCGTCGCCGAGGTCTTCTTCAACCTCTACGTCTTCGACGTCAGGGATGTCGTCACCGGCTTCTTCGGCGTCAGCGTCTTCGAGGCTGACGATTTCTGGACCGGTGTCTTCGATCTCTTCTTCATCGTCCAACTCGTCTTCGTCATCGGCCTTGCGCGCCGTTGCCGGGCCGGCCTTGCCGGTCAGCTGTTCGAAGAACGAACGCGGATAGCTCTTGCCGGTGTAGGGCGAAACGATCGGATCCTGATTGAGGTCGTAGAACTTCTTGCCGGTATCGGGGTCAGTGCGCTTGGTGCCGCGCTCAGAGTTGGCCATTTTCCATGCCTCGAACGAAAAGGGAAAGGACGGGCGCGGCAATAACGCCGCTCGCGCCCAAGTCGGTCAGTTCGGTTAGGGGAGAAGAATTAGGCTGTCAAACGTTAAATGTTTGCGGGCCTATGTGCGGGGCAGTGGGCCGCAGCTCTTGCCGCATCGCCCAGCTCTCGTTATCGCTTTGAGAACAACCAGATGGCTGCCGGAGCTTGGCCCATGATTATCGCTGTTGATGGCCCCGCCGCTTCGGGCAAAGGAACGCTCGCTGTTGGGCTCGCCAAGCATTACCAACTGCCTCATCTCGACACGGGCCTGCTTTACCGTGCTGTCGGACTCGCAATCGCAGACCAGATCGACACCCCCGAAATGGAGGCAGCTGCCATTGCCGCCGCGAAGAATCTAGATGTTGGTCATCTCGGCGATGTGATCGCGCTGACCACGGCAGAGGTCGGCGTGTTCGCGAGTAAAATCGCGGTCATCGGTGCGGTGCGTCAGGCGCTGTTTGATTTTCAGCGTGATTTTGCCCAGCAACCGGGCGGCGCTGTGCTTGATGGGCGCGATATCGGCACCAATATCTGCCCAGATGCCGATGTGAAGCTCTTCATCCAGGCGGACAGCAAGGCGCGTATGGAGCGTCGGGCGCGCCAGCTTGAAGCGCGCGGAGAAAGCGTCGACCGCTATGCTCTCTTCCATCAGATCGAGCAGCGCGACGCCCGGGACATGCAGAATCCCAATGGCGGGTTCTATAAGGCGCAAGACGCGCACTTGCTCGATACGACTCTTCTCGGTATAGAAGCGGCACTTCGCGCTGCCGTTGCGATTGTCGACGAGGCTATGGCGCTCAAGGCAGAGAGATAACTCTCTCTAATTTCCTCCTTGGGCCCGGCACTTCTGGCAATCACCTAAAGCACGGGCCGAACCGGACTAAAGAAATCTCCTGATGTTGGAAGCGGTGCTCCGTGCGCCGGCTTTGGTTTTTCCAAGGCGGACCCGTACCACTCAGGTGAATAACCCCAAACCACCGGCGCTCTGGAGACAGAATTTGGCACAGAACACTGTGACGAAAGACGATTTCGAATCCATGCTGCTCGACTCCTTTGTCGACAACGATGCCGCTGAAGGCACCGTTGTACGCGGCAAAGTCGTCGCCATCGAAAAAGACCTCGCGATCATCGACGTTGGTCTGAAGACCGAAGGCCGCGTGCCGCTGAAGGAATTCGGCGCAGCAGGCCGTGACGGCACCATCACTGTAGGTTCGGAAGTCGAGGTCTATGTTGACCGCGTCGAGAACGCTATGGGTGAAGCCGTTCTTTCGCGCGAAAAGGCTCGCCGCGAAGAGAGCTGGGTCAAGCTCGAAGTTAAGTACACCGCTAACGAGCGCGTTGAAGGCACCATCTTCAACCAGGTTAAGGGTGGCTTCACCGTTGACCTCGAAGGCGCAGTTGCCTTCCTGCCACGTTCGCAGGTCGATATTCGCCCAATCCGCGATATCGCTCCGCTGATGAACGTTCCGCAGCCGTTCCAGATTCTCAAGATGGACAAGCGTCGCGGCAACATCGTTGTCTCGCGTCGTGCAATCCTGGAAGAATCGCGCGCAGAACAGCGTTCGGAAATCGTCCAGCAGCTCGAAGAAGGCCAGGTTGTTGACGGCGTCGTCAAGAACATCACCGATTACGGTGCGTTCGTTGACCTCGGCGGCATCGACGGCCTGCTGCACGTCACCGACATCGCATGGCGTCGTGTTAACCACCCATCTGAAGTGCTCACGATCGGCGAAACCATCAAGGTTCAGATCGTTCGCATCAATCATGAATCCCATCGTATTTCGCTGGGCATGAAGCAGCTTCAGGCGGATCCGTGGGAAGGCATCGAAGCCAAGTACCCAATCAACGCTAAGTTCACTGGCCGCGTGACCAACATCACCGACTATGGTGCTTTCGTTGAACTGGAACCAGGCATTGAAGGTCTGATCCACGTCTCCGAAATGAGCTGGACCAAGAAGAACGTTCACCCAGGCAAGATCGTTTCGACTTCGCAGGAAGTTGACGTGGTTGTGCTCGAGGTCGATGCTGACAAGCGTCGTATCTCGCTCGGTCTCAAGCAGACCCTGCAGAACCCATGGGAAGCGTTTGCTGAAAAGAACCCAGTTGGCTCCACCATCGAAGGTGAAGTCAAGAACAAGACCGAATTCGGTCTGTTCATCGGTCTTGAAGGCGACGTGGACGGCATGGTTCACCTTTCCGACCTCGACTGGCAGAAGTCTGGCGAAGTTGCTCTGGAAGACTACAACCGCGGTGACATGGTTTCGGCCAAGGTCCTCGATGTTGACGTCGAAAAGGAACGCATCTCGCTCGGTATCAAGCAGCTCGCTGCTGACGACCTCGCAGAAACTTCCGCTGCTGGCGGCGAAACCGGCGGTCTGCGCAAGAACGCTGTTGTCACCACCGAAGTCATCGAAGTCAACGAAGGCGGCATCGAAGTCCGTATCGCTGACAGCGAAGTCACCTCCTTCATCCGTCGTGCTGACCTCTCCCGCGATCGTAACGATCAGCGTCCAGAGCGTTTCAGCAAGGGTGAAAAGGTCGACGCACGCGTCACCCAGTACGACCGTAAGTCCGGCCGCATCCAGCTCTCGATCAAGGCGCTCGAAATCGCCGAAGAACGTGAAGCAGTGGCTAACTTCGGTTCGTCCGATTCGGGCGCATCGCTTGGCGACATCCTCGGCGCAGCTCTCAAGGGCCGCGACGACAAGTAAGAGCTTCTGCTCCTATTTGACAAAAATTCGACCCGCGCCATTTGGTGCGGGTCGTTTCTTTTAGAGGAATAAGATGATCCAAATTCGTGATGTCGCGTGGCGTGCCATGACCGGCTATGACATGGATGCGGTGAACGCAATTGCGGGCCGCGTCCATCCTGGATTCTTTGAGGCCCCAGAAGTTCTTGCCGAGAAATTTCAGCTCTATCGAAACGGCTGCTATCTCTTCGAAGTTCAAGAGCGTCCGGCCGGTTACATGCTGTCTCATCCGTGGAAACTTGGCTCTGTGCCGGCGCTGAATGCCCTCCTTGGCCAGCTCCCCGATGATTTGGACACCTATTACATCCATGATCTCGCCCTGTTGCCGCTTGCCCGAGGCGTGGGTGCGGCCGGTAAGATCGTGTCGGCGTTGACAAAACACGCCGTTGCCATGGGTTATCCGTCAATGAGCCTGGTGGCGGTAAATGGCTCGGTGTCGTTCTGGGAGAAGCAAGGTTTTCAAGTTGAAGACCGCCCAGAACTGTCCGAAAAGCTGTCCGCTTATGAAGCTCATGCGGAATTTATGGTCAAACGGATCGCCTGAATTTGGTCGCAAGGCCGTGATTGTGGCGCAAATCTGCCACATATAAAACAGCAGCAAGTAACCTCAACCCATTACTATGCTTGACGGTTTCGTTCTGCTTTGGCAGGTTGGAATACCCCTCCAAATGGGTCTGAACCGGAGCCTTTTATGATCAAGTCTGAACTTGTCGAGAAGCTTGCAGCGGAAAATCCGCATCTGTTCCAGCGCGACATCGAAAACATTGTTAACGCCATCCTCGATGAGATTGGCGATGCAATGGCGCGCGGTGATCGGGTTGAATTACGCGGTTTCGGGGCCTTTTCGGTCAAGAACCGACCAGCGCGTGTTGGCCGCAACCCACGCACGGGTGAACAGGTTGAAGTTGGAGAAAAGTACGTGCCCCAGTTTAAGGCGGGCAAAGAAATTCGCGAGCGTTTGAACCACGAATAAGCTAGACTGCGATCAAGAACGGGGCCTTCGCCCCACGGAATATGCATGGTCAACAAGATCGTCGGCTGGCTGGTTCTGGTGCCCCTCTGCGGGCTCTTGATCGCTTTCGCCCTAGCTAATCGGCAGCTGGTTGCTGTCAATCTCAATCCTTTTGGCGCTCCCGCGCAGGCGGGCGCGTCGGGCTATGGCGTGCCTTTGTTCGTCATTCTCTATGTTGTGCTTCTGGTCGGAGTCCTGCTTGGAGGCGTGGCGAGTTGGTTTGCGCAAGGGCACCATCGCCGCCGCGAGCGCCATTGGCGCCGTGAAGCCACTCAGTTGAGCCAGGAGTTGGAAACGCTGCGCCGCCGCACCGGCACGAGCGCGGTTTCTGCCGCCAACGAGGTAGATGATTTGCTTGAGCTGCGGTGATGGACGGCGCAGTTCGGCAATTCCGATACATCCCGTCCCGTTGAGCCCGACCATATTATGGCCGATAATCAGACAATCAAAATTTGTGGCATCAAGACGGAAGACTTGTTGGACGCGGCAATAGACGCCGGGGCCGATATGGTCGGTTTCGTCCATTTTTTGCGTTCGCCGCGCCATGTGACCATTGAGCAATTGGGCAATTTAATCTCTGCCGCCCGCGGACGCGTAGAGAGCTGTGTTTTGCTGGTTAACCCAGATAATTCCTGCGTCGCCGAAGTCGCTGCTCTCGGTCCTGATTGGATCCAGTTGCACGGTCCCGAGAGCCCGGCGCGGGTCTCCGCCATTCGCCATTTGGCAGGCGTCGAGATCATGAAGGCCCTGCCCATCGGTTCGGCTGAAGACGTTGCCCAGATTGCGCTGTTTAACGACGTCGCCGACCGTGTATTGGTTGACGCCAAACCACCCAAGGGCGCTGATCGGCCCGGAGGGCTGGGCCACGTGTTTGATTGGTCGCTTTTAGCGGGCATTGATCCCAATATTCCATTGATGCTCTCTGGCGGGCTGACTGCGGACAATGTCGCTGAGGCGATCAAAACGGTCCGGCCGAGCTTTGGCATCGACGTTTCCTCTGGCGTGGAAAGCGCACCCGGCGTCAAGCAAAAGCATCTGATGGAAGCCTTTGTCCGCGCCGCGCGCGCCGCGATGTGAACCTGTCGTTTAAGGCCTGCTCCGAAGAGTGGGCCTTATTCTTTTTCGAGGGGACTGGCGCAATCCCCGAAATTCCCCTTTCTCATCAGCCCCTGCACCTGCCAAATCTATTGCACTCACCGGCCATGCCAGCTTATTGAAGCCCATACCCTGGGCTTGAGAAGCTCGACGAAGAAGTCCCCATCGGGATTTCGACGGAGGATACGCGATTGACCATCACCAATTCCCTGCGCAATGGCCCCGATGAACACGGGCGCTTTGGTATCTTCGGCGGACGTTTCGTCGCTGAAACTCTGATGCCGCTCGTTCTCGATCTTGAAGCAGCCTATCGCGCCGCCAAGACCGATCCGGCCTATCTGGCAGAGATGAAGGATCTCGCGACCCACTATATCGGCCGCCCAAGCCCGATCTACCACGCCAAGCGCTTGTCCGAGCAGCTCGGTGGCGCACAGGTCTGGTTCAAGCGCGAAGAGCTCAACCACACTGGTTCGCACAAGATCAACAATTGCATTGGCCAGATCCTTCTCGCCAAGCGCATGGGCAAGACCCGCATTATCGCCGAAACCGGCGCTGGGCAGCATGGTGTAGCAACGGCCACTGTTTGTGCCAAGTTCGATATTCCCTGCACCATTTTCATGGGTGCAACCGACGTTGAGCGTCAAAAGCCAAACGTTCTGCGCATGAAGATGTTGGGCGCTGAAGTGCGCGCCGTCACCGCTGGCGCAGGCACGCTCAAGGACGCGATGAACGAAGCCATTCGCGACTGGGTCACCAATGTCGAAAACACCTATTACCTGATCGGCACCGCCGCAGGCATGGCGCCCTATCCAGAAATGGTCCGCGATTTCCAGTCCGTCATCGGCACGGAAATCAAGCAGCAGTTCCAGGAACTCAACGGTCGCCTCCCGGACGCAGTCGTCGCTTGCGTTGGTGGCGGTTCAAACGCCATTGGCTCCTTCCACGCTTTCCTCGATGACGAGAGCGTCGCGCTCTATGGCGCAGAAGCTGGCGGCCACGGTATTGACGTTGAAAACGGTCACGCCGCGTCCATGACTGGTGGTCGCCCGGGCGTACTGCACGGCAACCGCACCTATCTTTTGCAAGATGACGCTGGCCAGATCCTTGAAGGCCACTCGATCTCGGCAGGTCTCGACTATCCGGGCGTTGGCCCAGAACACTCGTGGTTGCACGACATCAAGCGTGTCACCTATCAGCCGATCACCGACAATGAAGCGCTCGACGCCTTCCAGCTGTGCACCCGTACTGAAGGCATTATCCCGGCGCTCGAATCTGCGCACGGCCTGGCGCAGGTTTGCAAGATCGCGCCGACCATGGGCAAGGATAAGCACATTGTTCTCTGTCTCTCCGGTCGCGGTGACAAGGACGTTGAATCTGTCGGCAAGCATCTGGGGCTGCTCTAATTATGTCGCGTATTGAAAAGCGCTTTGCCGCGCTCAAGGCAGAAAACCGCCCCGCACTCGTCACCTTCATCATGGGCGGCGATCCGGATCTGGCCACCAGCCAGGCGATCCTCGAAGCCCTGCCACAGGCCGGTGCGGATGTGATTGAGCTGGGCATGCCCTTCTCCGATCCGATGGCTGATGGTTTGGCCATTCAGCTGGGCGGTCAGCGCGCCCTTGCCGCCGGTCAGACACTGCTGGGCATTCTCGGCATGGTCGAAGATTTCCGTCGCAAGGACGAAAACACCCCGATTGTTCTAATGGGCTATTACAACCCCATCTATTCTTTCGGCGTCGATAAATTCCTCGTGCAGGCTAAGGCAGCCGGTGTTGATGGCCTGATCGTTGTCGATCTTCCCCCGGAAGAAGATAGCGAGCTGTGCATTCCAGCGCTCCAAGCAGGCATCAACTTTATCCGTCTCACCACCCCAACCACCGACGACAAGCGCCTTCCGGCTGTTCTCAAAAACACCTCGGGCTTTGTCTACTATGTCTCGATGAATGGCGTGACGGGCGCTGAGATCAAGTCGCGCGCTGCCGTTGGTGACGCAGTGGACCGGATCAAGGCCCACACCGCTCTTCCGGTTGCGGTCGGCTTTGGCATTAAAACCGCCGACGACGCTGCCATGATAGGCAAGCATTCCGACGGCGTTGTTGTCGGCTCGGTGCTTGTGGACGCCGTCCGCACCTCGCTGGTTGACGGCAAGGCCACTGACAAAACCGTTTCCGCAGTCCGCGATATCGTCGCGGACCTTGCATCGGGTGTGAAGCGCGCTCGCGCCTAACCCCGCCATGTGGATAAGAGAAGCGTGCATATTTTGCGCTTCTCGTTTCCGCCTGATAAGAAATGCCACAATCGACTGCTACGTGGGCCGTTAAGAGTCCATCGCGAAAGGCCGCGCTATGAACTGGATCGACAATTTCGTCCGCCCCAAAATTCGCTCGTTGTTGACCAACAAGCGCGAAACCCCTGAGAACCTCTGGGTTAAAGACCCCGAGTCCGGGGAAATGGTGTTTTACCGCGATCTCGAAGCGAACCAGTGGGTTGTGCCCAATTCTGGCTATCACATGAAGATCAAGCCGGCGGACCGCTTGGCGACCTTCTTGGACGATGGCAAGTATGATCTCGTGCCCGTCGCTGACGTTCCGGTTGATCCGCTGAAATTCCGCGATCAGAAGAAATACGTTGATCGCCTCAAGGAAAACCGCGCCAAGACGGGTAATACCGACAGCGTGATCGTCGCCACCGGTAAGCTCTATGAGCGCGCCATCACCGTGGGCATCCAAGACTTTGACTTCATGGGCGGCTCGCTCGGCATGGCCGCAGGGCAGGGGATCATCACTGGTCTCGAAACCGCTGTGAAGAACAACACCCCCTTCGTGCTCTTTGTCGCTTCCGGCGGTGCGCGCATGCAGGAAGGCATTTTGAGCTTGATGCAGATGGCCCGCACCACGGTTGCGGTCTTGCGTCTGCGTGAAGCTGGCCTGCCATTCTTTGTCGTGCTCACCAACCCGACCACGGGTGGCGTTACCGCCTCCTACGCCATGATCGGCGACGTGCATCTGGCCGAGCCGGGCGCACTCATCGGCTTTGCCGGTCAGCGCGTTATCGAGCAAACCATTCGCGAAAAGCTCCCTAAAGGTTTTCAGCGTTCCGAATATCTTTATAGCCACGGCATGGTGGATATGGTTGTGCACCGCCACAATCTGCGTTCGACCATTGGCTCGCTCGCAGCAATCCTCACCAACGCTCCAGAAAACCCAGCCCTTTCGGGTTCGGCTACTAAGGCTGTTGCGGCTCAGGCCAGCCTGCGCGCTGCCGCTGTCGCCGCTGAAGGCGATGACGATATCGATCCGCCAGTTCCGGCCCACGCCGAATAAGCTGTTTAAGAAGGGCGCCGCGGGCGCCCTTTTTCTTGTCCGCTCAGCACTGCAGGGGTCTCGCCAAACTGGACAGAGCAGCTCTCCGCCTGTTCTATCCAGTCATGGAAAAACCTGCCCGATTCCCCGATGTTATGCTGCTCGCTGCCGGTCTTGGTACGCGGCTGCGCCCAATCACCGAAACCATCCCAAAGCCGCTTGTGCCGGTGGCTGGTATTCCTTTGATTGAGCGCGTCATCGGCACCGCTAGGGCAGAAGGGGCAAAGCGCTTCGCTGCCAATGCCCATTATCGCGCGGACCAAGTGCTGGCCCATTTTGGCGGCCTGCTGAAGGTCAATCGCGAAGACACCCTCCTCGGCACAGGTGGCGGCGTCAAAGCCGCGCTGCCCATGCTGCACTCCGATCCGTTCTTCGTCATGAACACGGACGCCTTCTGGCCGGAAGGGGCGGATACGCCTTTGGCCCGCATGCAGGCCAAGCGAGAAAACGAAGATCAAATCGTGCTCCTATGCGTTCAGCCCTCGCGTGCTTCAGGCTTTTCCCGCAGCCACGATTTTTGCCTTGATCCGTTTGGGCGTATCACCCTCGATTACGGTGCTCCGGTCATCTATGCGGGCGTGGCGCTACTGGGCAAAAACCTCTTCGCTGACACGCCTAACGGCGAGTTTTCCTTGAACCTCTTGTTCGAGCGCGCGCTCGAAGAGGAAAATCTTCTCGGCGTCACCTTGGACGCGCCATGGTTCCATGTCGGCGACGCTGAAGGGCTCGCCGCAGCCGAGAAGGCGCTTTCGGCATGAGGCTCTTTTCGATCGCCCCCCACACCCCATTTCTGCAGTGTCTCGCTGATGGGGTGATGGATGGTCGGCTGCTGCACGATTGGGACCGCTCTGGCCCCTTCTGGCTGTCCGACGTCACCATTGTCGTCCCCACCCAACGCGCCCGCGCGCTGCTCGCAGATTGTTTTGCTGCGCATCCTGAATACGCAGGCCTTCTGCCGGATATTCGTACCTTTGGTGGTGACGACGCCGAAGAAGAACCTTTCCTGCCGCCCTATGATGCTCCACCCATGCCGCTGGGCGTGACCGGGCTAGAGCGCCGCCTCGTGATGTCACGCCTTGTCGCCGCCTGGGCCCATAGCCCGGCGGGCATTCAGGCTTTTTCGACCCCGCCAACGGCCGCTGAAATCTTTTCTATGTCGGACTCGCTCGGCACCGTCATTGACGATCTTCAGATCGAAGAAAAATCCGCTTCCGATCTCTATGCCATCAAAGAGGGCATGGAGCATGAGGTCAGCAATTACTGGCAGCAAACCTTAGAGTTTCTCAATATCGCGCTGACCCTTTGGCCACATCACCTTGGTCCCGGGCGCGCCGATCCGCAGGAAATCCGCCGCCAGCGCCTTGATCGACAAGCGCTGGCTTCAACCCATGTCTATTCGGACCGTCCCGTCATCGCCGCCGGTTCTACCGGGTCTATAGCTGCAACTGCGCGCCTTCTCGCTGCAATCGGCAGTCTGCCGCGTGGCGCGGTTGTGCTCCCCGGCCTCGACATGGATATGAGCCCGCAGATGCACGAGGCGCTGCTCAATCCCGACAGCAATCCCCATGGCCACCCGCAATATGGCCTCGCCCGTCTTCTGCGCCGTCTTGGCGCGGGCGTGGGCGAAGTGGTGGAGCTGTGTGCGGTCGATCATCCCCGCACCACCATCGTCAACCACGCCCTCGCGCTCACCGAAGACACAGCGCTTTGGTCGAGCCTACGCCCCGACGACGGCACCATCGCAGCAGCGTTTGGCACTGTGTCCGTCATACGCGCCCGCACCGAAGACGAGGAAGCGCGCTCCGTCGCCCTCGCCAGTCGCGCCGCTCTCGCCGCGAACAAAACTGTCGGCATTATCACGCCCGACCGAAACCTTGCGCGCCGTATCGCTGCCGAACTGCGTCGCTTTGACATTGAGGTCGACGACGCCGCAGGCGCGCCGCTCTTCCAATCGCCCGCAGGCCGTCTTTCCCGTCAGGTCTTGAGCCTTGTTACTGGGCAATGCGCTCCCGTGGATCTCGTGGCGCTCCTGCGCAATCGCTCCGCCCTCTTTGGCCTCGAGCGCGCCGACATCACCATCTTCGCCGATATCGTCGATCTCAAAATTCTGCGCGGTCAACGCCTCGCCCCCGGTGTTGCGGGCCTGCGCAAAGCCGTCGAAAAGCAAACTGGCCAAGACGTTCCGGGGGGGCGTCGCATTAGCGAAGACGCTGCCGAAAAGCTTCTCGGCTTTTTCGATAGGCTCGAAAAAGCCATTTCCGGGCTCAACGCCCTTTCTGCCAAGCCCGAGATTGGAGCCGGGCAACTTGCCGCCGCGCTCTTTGCCGCGGTCACTGCGGTCAGTCAGGGCGCGCCGCTCCATGGGCGAGATGAATTGGCGCGTTGGGCTGCGGACATGGAAAAGCTCGCCGAGGAGGGCCATCGCTTCGCCCCGCGCGGTCTAGATGCAGTCCTTTCCGCGCTTATGACCGGCTATCAAGTGCGCAACCGCGAAGCCCGCCGTAGCGATATTTCTATCTGGGGGCAGATTGAAGCCCGCCTCATGGCGCCCGATCTGGTTATTCTCGCAGGGCTGAACGAAGACAAATGGCCTGCAGCCGCCGATCCTGGCCCTTGGCTCAGTCGCGGCATGCGCCTTGCTGCTGGCATGGAGCCGCCCGAGCGTATGCAGGGTCTTGCCGCGCACGATTTTGCCCAGGCCATGGGCCGTGACGCCGTTATCATATCCTATTCAGACCGCGTCGGCTCCAGCCCCGCTTTGCCCTCGCGTCTCGTCCAGCGTCTAGACGCGTTCATCGGCGCTTCGGCAGTGGAGACCATGCGCGAGCGCGGCCAGTTCTGGATTGTTCAATCGCGTGCGATCGACGCTGTAACAAGCGTCACCCCCGCCAAGCGTCCGCTTCCCAATCCACCGATTGTCCCTCGCACCCAAAAACTCTCGGTGACCGAAATCGAAACGCTGATGCGTTCGCCTTACGACATTTACGCCAAGCACGTTCTCAAACTGCGCCAGCTCGATCCTTTGGGCGAAGAGCCTGATGCGCGCGAACGCGGCACCATCATCCACGCCATCTTTGCCCGCTTTGTCCAAGAAGGTTTTGAGGTTTCTGCGCCCGACGCGCTCGAAACCCTCAATCGCCTCGCCGCGGAAGAATTTGCCAATCTCGACGCCATTGGCGAACGCCGGGACATTTGGCTTCGACGCTTTGCCACAGCGGCCGAACAATTCCTCAACTTCGAGCGGCAGCGCGATCCTCTGGTGCGCAAACGCCACGCGGAAATCGAAGGGCAGCTTGAGCTCAAACTGGCGTATGATTTTCTCATCACCGGCAAGGCCGACCGTGTCGATGAGCTGTATGACGGCACGCTCGAAATGCTCGATTTCAAAACCGGCTCACCGCCGTCCGGCGCGGCGATGAAGGCGTTTGAGGCCCCGCAGCTCCTGTTGGAAGCCGAAATGGGTGCCAATGGCGGCATGCGCGGCGTCGCTTCTGCAGACACCTCAGCCCTCACCTATATCAAGATCGGCCTCGGCCCCGACGCCTTTAAAGTCTCGGGTTTCTCCTTGCCGCCCAACACCAGCCTCATGGAGGCGGCCGACGAGATCAACCGTCGCATGCAGTCGCACATCGAGCATTTCCTTTTGGCCGAAACTCCGCTTCCCGCCCGCCTCATGCCGCTCAAAACCCAGCGTTTTGCCGGGACCTATGATCACTTGGCCCGTGTTGCCGAATGGACCGCGGTTGATGGGGATGATGAGGCATGAGCGATCGCGGCAAACTTTCCGTCCCCTTCGACACCACATCGAGCCAAGCGCGCGCTTCCGACCCCACCTATTCCATCTGGGTGGAAGCCAATGCGGGCTCGGGGAAAACTTTCGTGCTCACCCGTCGCGTCTTGCGCTTGCTGCTTTCCGGCGTGCGGCCGCAATCGATTCTCTGCCTCACCTACACCAAGGCCGCAGCCGCAGAAATGCGCCGCCGCGTCGGCAATGAGCTGGCCGCTTGGGCGGTTGCCAGCGAAGAGGCGCTCTATAAAACTCTCAGCGACGTGTCCGGCAGCGCGCCCACAAAAGAGCAATTGCGCGATGCGCGAACCCTCTTTGCCCGCGCGCTTGAAACCCCCGGCGGGTTGCGCATCCTCACCATCCACGCCTTCTGCGAGGCCGTGTTGCACCGCTTCCCCATTGAAGCCGGTGTCCCCTTTGACTTCGCCGTCATCGAAGACGATCGCCAGGAGCAGATGATCCTCTCGGCCCGCGAAGGCGTCATGGCCGATGGCTTGCGCGGTAAGGAAAATGCCCAAGCGGTGGAAAGCCTTTTCGGTCTGATGAGCGATCACGCCATCTCCGAAGCTATTGCAGTGGCCCTCTCGGAAGGGGCACGTCTTGAGCCCGTGCTGGCGGATATTGCTGGGGCGAAGGCGCGCTTGCGCAAGATGGCTGGTTTTTCGGGCCGCTCCTTTGCCGAGATCCGCGCCGATATCCCTGCCCACACGCTTCTCGCCGCTGACACACTGACCCAGATTCGCTCTCGCTGTGCGGTTAAGCCTGAAGGCGACGGGTGTGTGGATGTGCTCGCGCGCCTCACGCCCGAGACGCTTACCGCTGAAGAGCTTCGCCGCGCCTTCTTCACCAAAGCAGGCGATCCGCGCAAAAAGCTGCTGCTCAAAGCCGATGACACTGGCAATCCCGGTCTCAACGATCTGCTCACCCGCGAGCAAGAGCGCATTATCGCTCTCGAAGAAGAAGCCAAGGCGTCCGCTCTCGTTGAACGTAGCGAAGCGGTGTTGGATGTCGTCGCCGCCATTCACGCCCGTTACGAAGACGAAAAGCGCCGCCACTCGCTGCTCGACTTTGACGATCTCATCGAAAAGCTCGGCACGCTCTTTGCTAATAAAGAGCTTGGCCCGTGGGTCCAGTATAAGCTCGACGCAGGCATCGACCACATTCTCGTCGATGAAAGTCAGGACACCAATGGTCGGCAGTGGCGCGTTGTTCGTGCTCTGGCCGATGAGTTTTTCACCGGCGAAGGTGCGATAGAGCGTCCTCGCTCGCTGTTTGCCGTGGGCGATCAAAAACAGTCGATCTATTCCTTCCAAGGCGCTCAGCCTGTGCTGTTTGGCGAAACCGGTCGCGAAATAGCCCGCCGAGCCCAGCTCGCCGCAAAGAACTTTCAGGCCGTCAAACTGCACACCAGTTTCCGCACCCTCGGCTCGATATTGAACGCGGTCGACAAGGTCTGCTCGCGCGATGATATCCGGGCAGCGCTGCTGTCGGTGGAGCCCATCGGTCACGCCGCAGCCCGTATTCAAACCGGCGGCAGTGTCACGCTCTGGCCTCCGGTGCAGGAGCAAAAAACCGAGCGCGAAACCACAGAATGGCCGCTTGAGCCCGTGGACGGAGAGATGAGTGGCAATCGTCAGGTCGCCATGCGCATCGCAGAGGAAATCCGTTCGTGGATTGATTCTGGCCGCATCTTGGGCGAACGCGGTCGCCCCGTTCGCGCCGATGACGTTCTCATCCTCGTTCAGAAGCGCGGCGCTTTCTTCCAAGAGGTGATCCGCGCTCTGCGCGCCAAAAACCTACCGACCCCGGGCGCTGATCGTCTGGCCGTCACCGGCCACATCGCCGTGCTCGATCTTCTGGCGCTGATGGATGTGCTGCTCAACCCGGCCGACAATCTGCAATTGGCGGCGCTCCTGCGCTCGCCGCTGTTCGACGTCTCCGAAGAACTTTTGTACGATTTCGCCCGCGACCGCCTCGCCAACCAGACCCTCTGGTCAGCAATCTTTGCTTCCGAACAGCCGGAGGCTGTTGCTGTAAAGCAAGTGCTGGGCAAGTGGCGCAGCCAACTCGATATGGAGCGCCCCTTCGAATTCCTCACCGGCGTACTCTATGCCGAGGGCGGGCTAAAACGCTTCCACGCGCGTTTGGGCACTGAAGTAGACGAGGTTATCTCCGAGCTTTTGGAATTGGCCCTCAGCCACGAGCAGAGCGAGCAGCCCTCGCTTCAGGGCTTTGTCGCCGACATGCGCCGTCGCTCCGTCACCATCAAGCGCGAGTTGGCCGAAGGCGGCGCAGGCGTGCGCGTCATGACCGTCCACGGCTCCAAAGGGCTCGAAGCCCCCATTGTTATTCTCGCCGATGCGACAGCAAAGCCCTCGGGCAAACAAACCGGCAAGCCGCTTTACGTCGTGGCCGAAGCGCCCGGGCCTTTACTGGTCCATGCCTCCCAATCCGGACAGCATGTCGAGGAGTCGCTCAATATTAAGGCGGCCAGCGACGCGCAGGTCGCCGAAGAATATTGGCGTCGCCTTTACGTCGCCATGACTCGCGCCGAAGACGAACTTTACGTCACCGGCACGCTTACAGCATCGCAAAAGCTCGACAATTCCTGGTACGAAGCCATCGAAATGGGCCTTGCGGGGGAACTCCACAAAGTCGGCGGCGACGACGACGTGCCGCTCTCCTATGTTTTCCCTGAGCACACGGCGCCGCGCTACCTGCCCGGTGGTAAGGCTGCGAGTAAAGCCGCCCAAGAGCTGGTGCTACCCGCCGTGCCAGAGCCGGACGTGCCGAAAATTATCAGCCCCTCATCGGCTGAGGATCATGGTCCCGCCGAACACGCTCTCGACACTCTGTCCGAACGCGCCCGTGACGCCGAAACGGCGCGCCGCGCAGGCATCGCGCTCCACGCTCTGCTGCAGCACCTTGTGCGCGTTGAGCGTTCGGCTTGGGAGCAAGTGGCCCCACGTGCGCTGGATGCGCTGATGCCGGGGGGCGGTGAGCATGCTGAGGGCGTGCAAGACCGCGCTATTTCCATTCTCTCTCGGCCCGAGTTCTCTGCGCTCTTCGGCCCTGCGAGCCGACCGGAAGTGCCCTTCCAGATCAACGCCATCAAAAAAGGCGAGCCCATCATCTTGCGCGGCCGCATGGATCGCATCGTGGTCGATGATGAGGGCGTCCTTGTCATCGATTACAAATCTGACGCGAACGCGCCCAGCGACCCTGGAAAGGTCTCCCCGGCCTATCTCACTCAGCTTGGTCTATATGCGCTGGTTGCAACGCAGCTTTTCCCCGGTCGCTCGGTCCGCGCGGGTATTCTTTGGACCCAGTTGGAATCCCTAATGATTTTGCCGCCAGAACGGCTTGCAGAAGCGACAAAGGATTTCACGCTCGATTGACCGGACCTTGTATCTGGGCTGGACTCTTCCCAGCTTTAGGAGCAAACAGACGACCGCTTTCAACCTAAAGGCACCATGATGACTAATCCTGTTTCCGAGGCCAACTTTGGCGAGGAAGTCCTGAACTCCAAGGAGCCCGTACTCGTGGACTTCTGGGCGGAGTGGTGCGGACCGTGCCGCGCAATCGCCCCTGTCCTTGATGAACTCTCCAGTGAACTGGCTGGCAAGGTAAAGATCGTTAAGCTGAACGTCGACGAAAACCCGGGCCTTGCGGCTCAGTATGGCGTTCGCTCGATCCCGACCATGATACTGTTCAAGGGCGGTCAGGCAGCTGACATGAAGATCGGCGCAGGCACCCCAAAGGCGGGTCTTGCCAAGTGGCTCGAAGGCCACGCCGCTTAATCGACAGACCAGAATTTTTTGTTGCGCCGTCGGGATTTCCCGGCGGCGCTTTTGTTTGCTTGAAGATCTGCCTCGCCTTTGCCACCTTGCTCTGGTGCTGCTAAGCAAGACAAAACAGAATAAGAAGACTTCAGGGGATTTGCCTTGGCCGCCATCGACCTCTCTGCCGCGCCGTTCCATCTTGAAGACGGTGCGCAGGCCTGGGTGCAAGAAACGCTGACCAGCCTAAGCCCGCGCGATAAGCTGGCGCAGCTGTTCATTCTGCTGTCACGCGATGCGCCGGAGGCCGCGCTCGATAGCCTGCGCGCCTTCAAACCCGCCGGCATCACGCGAATCTATTCGTCCAATCTCAGTGCTGAGATTGGCTTGATCAACGACGCCAATAGCGTTGGCCCTGTGCCCATGCTGGTCAGCGCCGATCTCGAAGGCAGCCGCATGAGCCTGCCCTTTGGCACTGAAGTGCCAAATCCGCTGGCGCTGGCGGCCATCGACGATGTTGAAACCACATCCGCGATTGCCACCATCATGGCCGAGGAGGCCCATGCTGTTGGGCTCAATTGGAGCTTTACCCCGCTGCTCGACATCAATGCCGCTTGGCGCAGCGCTATTGTCAGCACGCGCTCATTTGGCTCGGACGTTGATCTGATCGAGCGCCACGCCCTAGCAGAAATCTCAGCCTTCCAAGCCAGTGGCGTCGCCGCGACCGTAAAGCACTGGCCGGGCGAAGGCTTTGATGACCGCGATCAGCACCTGGTCACAACCGTAAACCCGCTCTCCGTGGAGGAATGGGAAGACAAGTTCGGTCGGCTGTATCGCGCCGCCATTGATGCGGGCGTTATGAGCGTCATGTCTGCCCATATCGCTTTTCCGGCCTATGTCCTCGCCAATGACCCAGATGCAGGCTCTGAAGCATACCGCCCAGCCGTTCTGAGCTCTTTGCTCAATCAGCAGCTCCTGCGCGAAAAGCTGGGCTTTAACGGCCTTATCGTCACGGACGCCACGCCTATGGCTGGTTTTGGTGACTGGGGCCCGCGCTCCGAAATCATTCCGCAATCCATCATTGCTGGCTGCGACCTGATTCTGTTTTCCGACGATCCCACGGCCGACTTGATGCATCTGGTGGCCGCCGTTGCCGATGGCCGCCTGAGCCAGGAACGTGTTGATGAAGCCGTGACGCGCGTCTTGGCGCTCAAGGCCGCACTGGGCCTTCACAAGACTGATCGTGAGCCGCTGGAGCCAATCAGCGCGCAGCTCACTCTAGCGCGTCTGTCGAGCAAAGAAGTCGCCAAGGCAGCGCATGACAAAGTGCCAACGCTGGTCAAAGACACAGCGAACCTTTTGCCGTTGACGGTTGAAAAGCATAAGCGTGTTTTGATCTTTTCGACCGGGGCGGTGCAACCCTTCGCACCGGTGCCTCTGCCGCTGTCCTTGCCAGATCTCTTGCGCGAGCAGGGTTTTGAGATCACCGAATATACGCCTGACATGCAGGTCAACATCAAGGATTTTGATCTCGTGCTGTATCTTCTTGCGGAAGAAACCCTGCTGACGCGTCAGCGGATTTTCCTCAATTGGCGCGAGCTGACGGGCAATGTTTTTGGCGCGATGAAGCGCTATTGGCACGATGTGCCGGTGCTGATGGTGTCGCTTGGCTACCCGTTCTATCTGCATGATGCGCCACGGGTTAAAACCTACGTCAACGCTTATGCCTCCAACGAGGATATGCAGCAGGCGGTCCTCGATTGCCTCTTGGGCAAGAAGCCCTTCTTGGGCAAGAGCCCGGTCGATCCCTTCTGCGGGTCCGACCAGGCCAAATATTGAGGCACAAGTAGATCAGTCTGGCAGGGTGCCGTTTTTATCCAAAACGTCACCCGCCAGATAAAGCGATCCAGCCACCAGCACGCGGGCGTTTTCAATGCCCGCAGCGGCCTGCAACGCCGTTTCCACGTCACTGACAGCCTCGGTCGGCACGCCAATGGCTGCGCCCCGTCGGGCAATCTCTTCGCCCGAATGCGCATTGGCCTCGCCCGGAATGGTGAGCGTAAACACTTTAACCGGCTCAAGCGGCATATAGGGCGCCAGCACGTCCTCAGGCGCGCGGGTGTTCATCATCCCGAGTACCAGCACCAGCGGCTTTTTCGGCATGGCGCCGAGAGCCTTTGCTACAGCTCGCGAACCATGAGCATTATGCCCGCCATCCAGCCACAGCTCATGGCTAGGGGAGAGCAGGTTGCGTAGGTGGCCATTGCGCAGCGGCTGCATGCGCGCCGGCCAAGTGACCTTGCGGACCCCTTGCGCAAACGCTGCCTCATCAATCGGCAGGCCAAAATGGCGCGCGGCGGCAATGGCCAGCGCGGCGTTCTCAAACTGATGCTGTCCGATCAGTGCAGGCGGTGGCAAATCAAGGAGCCCGTCCTGGTCTTCAAAGACCAAACGCCCGTCCTGCTCAGCGCCATAAAACTCTTCGCCCTGATAGATCGGGGTAACGCCCAAGCGGCGTGCTGCGCGGTCGATGACATCGCGCGCGTCAGGCTGTTGAATGCCAATAACAGCCTTGGCGCCACGCTTGAGGATGCCCGCCTTGTTGACAGCAATCTCCCCGATCGTATTGCCGAGGAACCCTTGATGGTCGAGATCGACCGGGGCGATGATCGTGCCCAATGGGTTCTTGACCACATTGGTGGTGTCGTAGGTGCCGCCCATGCCGACTTCGAGCAGCAGATAGTCGGCAGGCGTTTCGGCAAAGAGCTTAAAGGCCGTGACAGTTGTCACCTCAAAGAAGGTGATCGGATCGCCATTATTGACGGCCTCAATCTCTTCCAGCGCAGCATCGAGCACTGGGGTCTCAACCAGTTTGCTAGCGAGACGGATGCGCTCATTGAACCGGACGAGATGCGGAGAATTGTAGACGTGAACTGTCTTGCCCGCCGCTTCTAGGAAAGCGCGCAGATAGGCAATGGTCGAGCCTTTGCCATTGGTCCCGGCCACATGGATGACCGGAGGCAGTTTTTCATGTGGGTTTCCGAGGCGCTCCAACAGGGGCAGCATGCGATCAAGGCTGAGGTCGATCAGCTTTGGGTGAAGCTGGCTCAAACGGGCCAAAATAGCGTCTGTGCGGGACATTTTGTCATTCCCAAATGCAAAAGCCGGGCAGGCCCCGGCAGGCTCCTCTCCCGTGTGAAGGGGGAGGTGGGGTGGGGGCGGTCTAGCATGAGCCGCCCCCGATAGATCTTACTTGCGCAATTCGCCGCCAGTGGCTTTGGCAACCGCCGCCACGACCGCTGCCGACACCTTTTCGATGTCCTCATCAGTCAGTGTCTTGTCGCGTGGCTGCAAGGTCACTTCAATTGCGACCGACTTCTTGCCTTCGCCAACATGGGTGCCTTCAAAGACGTCGAAAATGGTCACGTCTGAGATCAGCACCTTTTCCGCGCCCTTGGCAGCCTTGAGAATGGTCGCAGCCGATACGGCCTTATCCATCACGAAAGCAAAGTCGCGTGACACAGGCTGGAACTGGCTGAGTGCCAGCGCAGGCTTGGTTTTCGTGGCCTTCTTGCGGGCTTCTGGAATGGCATCGAGGTCAATCTCGAACGCCACAACCGGACCTTCAAGGTCAAGCTCAGCAATCAGAGCAGGGTGCAGTTCACCGAACCAACCAAGCGTGACCTTCGGACCAAGGGCGAAGCGACCGCCGCGACCCGGATGGCTCCAGCTTGCAGCTTCTGGCAATACTTGAACCTTGTCGACATCCACGCCAAGAGCATCGAGCACTGCGGCCAAGTCTGCCTTGGCGTCCCAAACGGAAACTGCCGTAGCCTTGCCAGACCAATGACGGCCAGCGCCATTGAGTGTCGCCGTGCCAGTGCGGACGCCCGTTGCATAGGTATGCTGACCGTCTGGATTGCCCGACAGGAACACCTGACCCACTTCAAACAGCGCCACATCGCCAAAGCCACGGTTGGCATTGCGACGCGCACCCGAGAGCAGGCCTGGCAGCAGGGACGGACGCATATCGGTCATGTCCGAGGCAATGGCATTGGCCAGCTGGCGGTCTTCGGTGCCACCACCAAAGCGTGTCGCCAATTCATTGGAAATGAATGACCAAGTGACGGCTTCATCCAGACCACGCGATGCCAGAGCGCGACGCGTAATGCGGCGACGGTTCTGAATGGTGGTTAGAATGCGCGGGGCGACATGGTTGAGGCGCGGCAGTGGTTCGACGGGAACATTGTCCACGCCCACCATGCGCATTACCTCTTCCACGAGGTCGGCATTCATCGTCACGTCTGGGCGCCAGCTTGGCACCTGCACGGTGCGAACATTGCCTTCGCCTTCAACGCCAAAGCCAAGGCGGGTGAGAATGTCTTCGATCTCGCTAGCGGAAACATTGAGGCCGGTGAGGCGCTTGACCTCGGCCAGTGGGAACTCAACGACCGTGTTCGGGAACACGTCTTCACCCGAAATCGCTGGCTCCATGGCGTCGCCGCCGCAGAGTTCGAGAACGAGGCGGGTTGCCAGCTGCAGGCCTGGTTCTGTCAGGGCCGGATCAACATTGCGTTCGAGGCGATAGCGCGCGTCCGAAACAATGCCGGTTTTGCGACCACCCTGAGCAATCAGGTCCGGGTCCCAGCTGGCGCATTCCATGATGATATTGGTGGTGTCTTCGGTCACACCCGAACGGATGCCACCCATAATGCCACCAAGGCACAGCGGGCCCTTGTCGTCGGCGATAACCGTCATGGTTTCGTCGAGCGTGTAAATCTTGTTGTCGAGCGCGTCGAACTCTTCACCACGAGCATTGCGCAGCACCATGGTGCCCTCAACCTTGTCGGCGTCATAGGCGTGCAGCGGACGACCCCAGCCCAGCGAAACAAGGTTGGTGATATCAACAATGGTGTTGATCGGGCGCAGACCAACAGCGCGCAAACGCGCCTGTAGCCACTCTGGCGAGGGGACGTTTTTGACGTTTGCGATGTAGCGGCCAGCAAACTTGCGGATCGCCTTTGGCGCGCCGTCAGCGAAATCATGCGCGAGCGGGGCAATCGGGCTTGGACCCTTGGAAGGGACTGGCGAAAAGTCGGTGGACTTCAATGTCCCCAGACCAAAGGCCGCCAGATCGCGCGCCACGCCATAAACGCCGGTCGCGTCGCCGCGATTTGGCGTGATGGAGATGTCAAAGACAACGCCGTTGATGCCTGCGAAGTCGACGTACTTCTGGCCGATTGGCGCGTCTTCGGGCAGCTCGATTATGCCGTCGTTCTCGTCCGACAGTTCGAGTTCTGCAGCCGAGCACAGCATGCCGTTAGATGGCGCGCCACGGATGACAACGCCGCCCTTGAGCTCAAAATCCTTGCCCGGAATATAGGTGCCCGGTGCTGCAAACACGGTCTTCAAACCGGTGCGGCAGTTTGGAGCGCCACAGACAACGTCGATCAACTCGCCCGTGCCCGCGTCAACTTTACAGATATTGAGGTGGTCCGAGTTCGGGTGCGCTTTGGCTTCCACCACATGCGCGACCACAAACTTTTCGAGCGCCTTACCCTGGCTTTCAATGCCTTCGACCTCGAGACCAATCATGGTCAATGCCTTGCCGATATCTTCCGGCGAAGCATTGGTGTCGAGGTGTTCCTTGAGCCAGTCGAGAGTGAACTTCATTTTGCTATTCTGCTTTCAGGAATCTGGGGTCAGGCTCAGTTGCTCAGGCCGCCGAACAATGTCGGCAGGTCGAGCGGACGGAAGCCATAGTGTTCAATCCAACGCTGGTCAGCGTCGAAGAACGCACGCAGGTCCGGCATGCCGTATTTCAGCATAGCGAGACGGTCGATGCCGACGCCAAAGGCAAAGCCCTGATAGACGCTTGGATCAAGGCCAGCGTGTTCGAGCACGTTCGGGTGAACCATGCCGCAACCCAGAATTTCGAGCCAATCATTGCCTTCGCCGATCTTCACTTCGGCGCCCGAGCGGTCGCACTGCACGTCAACTTCCATCGACGGCTCAGTGAACGGGAAGAAGCTTGGACGGAAGCGCAAGGTGACGTTCGGCACTTCAAAGAAGGCTTTGAGGAATTCTTCGAGCACCCAGCGCAGCTGGCCAATATGGCTCGACTTGTCGATGACGAGACCTTCCACCTGATGGAACATCGGGGTGTGGGTCTGGTCGCTGTCGTTACGATAAGTGCGGCCCGGAATGACCACGCGGATCGGCGGGTCCTGTGGTGGGGTCAGATAGGACGCCGATGGCTTATCATTGGTCTTCTGCATGACGCGAACCTGCACTGGCGAGGTGTGGGTGCGCAGAACCTTTTTTTCCCCGTTCGGGCCGGGCTTCATGAAGAAGGTGTCGTGCATTTCGCGCGCCGGGTGGCCTTCAGGGAAGTTCAGCGCGGTGAAGTTGTAATAATCGGTCTCGATATCGGGACCTTCGGCAACGGAAAAACCCATGTCCGAGAAAATTGCGGTGATTTCGTCAATGGTCTGCGAAATCGGGTGGATGCGGCCCTTGGCGGTTGGGGCAGGCTGCAAGGGCAGGGTGACATCGAGCGTCTCCGCCTTGAGGCGCGCTTCTAGCGCTGCGCTCTTGAGGGAAATGCTGCGCGCGTCGATAAGGCCCGCCACATCATTCTTGAGCCCGTTGATAGCCGGGCCAGCGGCTTTGCGGTCTTCGGGGTCCATCGAGCCGAGAGTGGCGAGTAGGGCCGAAACAGACCCTTTCTTGCCCAGGGCTGCGACGCGCACGGCATCAAGTGCAGTTTCTGTATCCGCGCCGGCAATGGCTGCGGAAATCTCACTGCGCAGGGTTTCGATCTGGGACTGCAGGGACATGAATAATCTCGTTCAACGTACTGGTGGCGGTTAGACCAAAACAAAACGCCCCGCGCCAGCCCTCTCGGGTGGCGCAAGGCGCAATTTTGACCTCAGCTAAGCTGAAGATTAGGCGGTAACGCGAGCGTGGGTGGTTGCATCCACGGTTTCGAGATACGCCAGAGCTGCCTTGGCCTTAGCGACGATAGCCGCAAAAGCTTCTGGCTGAGTGATCGCGAGATCGCTCAGAACCTTACGGTCGACAGCGACTTCAGCTTTGCTGAGGCCGTCGATAAAGCGGTTGTAGGTCAGGCCGTAGTCACGCACTGCTGCGTTGATACGCTGGATCCACAGAGCGCGGAAGTTACGCTTCTTGACGCGACGGTCGCGGTAAGCGTACTGGCCGGCCTTTTCGACCGCCTGCTTGGCGATACGGATCGTAGACTTGCGGCGGCCGTAGTAACCTTCGGCGGCCTTCAAGACCTTCTTGTGACGGGCGTGGGCTGTGACGCCTCTTTTTACGCGTGCCATTCTTTAGTGTCCTTCCAGCTTAGCGGTTGTACGGCATGTACCACTTCACCAGACCCTCGTCGCCCTTGGACAGGATCTTGGTGCCGCGGTTGGTGCGGATGTACTTTGCGTTGTGGCTGATAAGGCGGTGGCGCTTGCCGGCAACGCCGGCCTTCACCTTACCGGTTGCGGTGAAGCTGAAACGCTTCTTTGCACCGGACTTGGTCTTCATCTTTGGCATTTTGCGGGTCCTTTTGAAGGTACTTGGATGGATTTTGGCCCATCGCATTCAAGAACCGCCACGGCATGCCTTTTGGCCGGGCGATCCGGAGATGGGGCTTAATAGGCGTCCTGCGCACGAAACGCAAGGCCTTAAGCCGCCTCCTCCTGGCTATCGTGTTCGCCTTGTGTAAAGCGAGTAACGATTTCGTCGAGCGCTTCGGCCTGCGCACGCGTTTGGTCGATCGAGGCGTGCGATTCTTCAACCAGCGCAGCATTCTGGTGCATGTCGCTATCCATTTCGCGCATGGATTGTGCGATCGAAACAATAGACTGCGATTGGGACTGGGCCGAGGCCGCAATCTGTTCCATTTCAGAGCTTGAGCGACCGACCACGGTGTGGATGGCCGATAGCACTTCTGCTGCTTCCTGCGCGATCTTGGTGCCGCCCGCAACAACGGTTGAGGATTTTGAGGTCAGCGCCTTAATGTCCTGCGAGGCATTGGCTGCCGATTGAGCCAGACGGCGCACTTCTACGGCGACCACAGCAAAACCCTTGCCCGCATCGCCAGCGCGCGCAGCTTCCACCGAAGCGTTGAGCGCCAAGAGATTGGTCTGGAAGGCAATGTCTTCGATCATGCCCGTAATCGAGGAAATCTGATCAGAGGAGCTGCGGATGTCGGTCATTGCCTGCAGCAGGCGCGACATTGCCGAATTGCCATTATAGGCCAATTCGGCCGATTCCTTGGCGCTATTGGCGGCCTTATGGGCCAGTTCGGCGGTTTCATCCAGCTGGCTTGCCAGGTGTTCAACGGCGCGCACGGTGGTTTCCAAAACGCCAGCCTGACGATGAGTGCGTTCAGCCAGATTGTCGGTCCCGCTCAAAATCTCGCGGGTGGCGCGACGGAGGGCCTGGGAAGCGTCAGAGAGCTGTTCCATCGTGCCAGACAGAGACTCTGCCAAAGCATTGGTGTCGTTCTGCAGCTTCTGGAAGACGCCACGGAACTCGCCTTCAACGCGGTGATCCAAACGCGCAGCAGCAAGATTGGCCAGCACATTGGCGTTCGTCTGCACGCCTTGCGCCACCGTTTCCATCAGCGCGTTAACGCTGCGTGCCAAGGCGTCGAGATCATCGCTGCCATAACCATTGCTGAGACGCGCCGAGAAATCCCCATCAAGCGCCGCATCGACAACATAGCCGAGGTCCGCCTTGAGCGTGCTCCAGCGCTGCGCAGCAAGCTGCGCCTCACGTTGCTCTTCCTGCTCGCGCTGGCGCGATGCCTGCAGGGTCTGGCCGTTCTTCCCGAACACTTCGAGCGCGCGGGCGATGCTGCCAAGCGCGTCGGTGCGCTCCGTATTGTCAATCGTGAGGTCAAACTCGCCGCTCGAGAGGCGGTCCATCCGCTCGGCGATGGCCCCGATTTCCTTCGCCAGCCAACGCGCCGTCAGTAGGCTAAAGATCACGCCGATGATCAACGCGAGGCCACCTGCAAGCGAGGCCAAAAGGGTGATCTGACCGCTCTGCTCACCAACCTGCTGTTCGATCCGCGCCTCTTCGGCGGCGCTTTGTTCAAGCGTGGAATTATACGACTGCAACAGCGCTGCGTCGGCAGCAGCGACAGAGCGCTCAAACTCGGCACTGGCTTGTTGGATCTCCGCCATAGTGGTGAGTTCTGAAAGGACTAGGTTGAGTTCACCCAGAATGGTTTTGGCGAGGTCATCCAAAGGCGAGCCATAAATGCTGTAGCGCAGCATGTTGAGCGCTTTGGTGGTTTCGGAGTGCGCGGTCATGGCGTGGTCCAGCGCGCCCGGTTCCCCGCTCAACAGATCTTCTGTTTCAATGCGCAGCATTAGAACACCACGCTGCACCGCTGCGCCGTTTGCCGTTACGGCAACGGACAGCCCATCGAGCTGCGACAAGCCTTTGACCAGCTCTTCGGCCTGATCCATCAGGGTCAGGTTTTGCGCGCGCACCATCTCACTTTGGGAGATGAGGTTCGTATCGAGAGCGATGATGGATTCAACGTTCTCAATGAACACGGCCACGTCTTCTTCGGGCAAGCGCGCCAGCGCTTCGCGCAAAGGCGCCTCAGTCGCGCTCGATGGTCGGACGCGGTATTGGCTAAAGGCAAGGCGCGCATCCGCCAGATGTTCAGATCGCGTGCGAACTTCATCGGTCTGCTGCGCCACCAGGCTACGGTCTGCAAATGCCGCGGTTAATGTCTGGCTGCCAACCAAGCACAGTGCAAGAAGGCCACCCATCAGCACGATCAGGATGCTAAAAGCGAGATAGATACGCGCTGACAGAGATAAGCGGTGCAGATTCATAGACCTAGCCTAGGGAAGTCCCAACGTTAGCGGACTAGGTAGAGCTCATATCTTAATGAATCTTGCATGGTACTGCCATAAATGTGGTTATGGCAGTAGCTTAGCGGCACGCGCGTGCCGCTAAGAGATATGTCAAAGCTGGACTGCCTAGTGCCCGCTCTGCTCAGGCGCGCTGTAGTTCCGCAGGGCGAAGCCCACGCCAATGGCCAAGAGTGCCACGATTGTTGCAGCGCTGAGGAGAACCGTTTGGTGAGCACTGGAAAAAGCCAGACGCGCCGCCTGTTCCAAAAGCCCTGCCTGATCGCCTAGGCCTTGGGCAGCCAACATGGTCTCCCCAATCGAATCCTTGGCATTGGCAGGCACGAGTGCCGCAAGACCCTCAGGCACACGTAGGTTTGTGGCGTAGATATTGGTGAGCAAGACGCCAAAGAGCGAAATGCCCAAGCCTGCGCCCAGCTCATAGCCCGTGCCTTCTAGTGAGCCCGCCGCTCCGGCTTTGTCGGCCGGCGCATTCGACATAATGGCGATCGAGGATGCTGTAAGGCCGATGCTGAGGGCCAGACCGAGCATTGCCATCATCAGGTAAACCGTTACGCCGGGGAGGTGGAAATCGCTGACACCCAAGACGCTCAGCGCCAAGGCTGCAATCAACAACGACGCCGGTGCCAGCCACTTTAGCCCGACG
Source organism: Devosia sp. MC1541 (assembly GCF_012847305.1). Lineage (NCBI taxonomy): Bacteria > Pseudomonadati > Pseudomonadota > Alphaproteobacteria > Hyphomicrobiales > Devosiaceae > Devosia > Devosia sp. MC1541. Next base: position 162,513 of record NZ_JABBDZ010000002.1, on the reverse strand, counting down.
TATTTGACCAGATAACCGGCCACAGGTCCGCCAATCGCCGAGGCGATGACGAGCGGCATCATGAAGAGACCGGCTTGAAGCGGGCTACGGCCAACCACAAACTGCAATTCCTGCGCGATAGTGAGTTCCACTCCAGCCAGCGCGCCGGTCACGACCAGTGCCATGACCACGCCCGCGACAATAGCGGGTGTTTGCAGCAGGCTCATATCGAGCATGGGCGTTGCCGACCGCAATTGCTGGCGCACAAACCACGCGATCAGTGCCAGCCCGATGGCCGCAATGGAGAGGCTGGTGATGACTGAACTGTCGGGCTTAAAGCCAGATTTGAGAGCGTAAACGGTGGCAATCAGGCCAAGAATAAGGGCCAGTGCCTGTCCGAATTTCCACTCAGCCGTGCCTTCCGGCTTGCGCTTCGGGACGACGAAATAAGCGAGCGGCCAGACAATGGCCATTACCGGCACATTGATCAAAAACACCGAGCCCCACCAGAAGTGCTCAAGCAGGAAGCCGCCCACCAGCGGACCGAAAGCCGCGCCTGCCGCGCCGATCGTGCCCCAGAGGCCCAAGGCCATCGCGCGTTCATTCTCATCGTCAAACGTCTGGCGAATAATGGCCAGAATATTGGGCATCACCATTGAGGCCCCGATCGCGAGCACCAGTCGTGCACCGATCAAAACGCTGGCGGTGGGAGCGAAAGCGGCAATCACCGAGGCGACCAAAAATATGGCGAGGCCGGTGAGCAACATCCGCTTATGCCCCACCCTGTCGGCCAGAGTGCCCATAGGCACCAAAAGACCGGCCATGATTAAGGGGTAAATGTCGATGATCCAGAGGATCTCGGTGCCACTCGCGCCCAGTGCCAAGGTCAAAGACGGCACAGCAATGTGCAAGATGGTCATGTCGATGACGATCGGCACAAAGGCAACCAGCACTGCGATCAGCACCAGCCATCTGTTATGAGTCTTCGGCATCGTACACCTCATTTTGAGTCATTGCGGCCTAGCTTCGCCGCCAAAGATTGGCTATTTATATCCGTCCGGACGGATTGAAAAGAGAAAAAAGTGGGTAGAAAACAAACAATTGATCGTGGTGCATTGCTCGATGCCGCCGAGCGCGTGGTGTTTCGCGATGGCGCTGGGCAGCTGACAATCGAAGCGGTTGCCGCTGAAGCAGGCGTCAGCAAAGGCGGGGTGCTTTATGCGTTCACCAATAAGGATGGTCTGATCGACGCCATGTTTACGCGCGTCTTTGCGGCAATGGACGAGATCGCCAACGCGCGCATGGCTGAGATGGAAGATACAAGCGAAAACCGCGTTCGCGCCCATACCATCGCCAGCCGCGACGCCGGCCAGAGCCTGAACGAGCGCTCGGTTGCGCTCGTGACCAATTTCATGCGGTCGCCGCAATATCGGAAAGGGGCACTGGAGTATTACGAGCAACTCCTGCACAAGCTGGACCTCTCAACCCCGTCAGGTCGAAAAGCGCGCCTCGCGCTCTTTGCCAGCGAAGGCGCGCTCCTGCTGCGCGGCATGGATTTTTACCCCATCAGCGAAAGCGACTGGGTCGAGATCCATAATGATATTCTCTCTATTCTGCTTGCTGAGAAGCCTTGAGGCGCGGCTCAAGGTGATCTTCAAAGAGCAGGCCCGGCTGTGCCGCGAGGGCATCGCCGAATTCGGCCTCGGCCGCTATCGAGATGGTTAGGAAAGCAGCGACGCCGTCCACATCGCTTTGCGATAGCCCATAATAGCCACTTTCCAATCTCCTCAGGATTTCGCGCTTGGAGCGGATCATTCCTTCGGTCACATTGGTGGAATTGCTCATCGAGCCTTCGCGCTTGATATAATCATGCAGTGGCTCGCCCAAATGGTAGCTTTGTGGCGCCGTCCGGTAGAGCTGCAGCAAAAACTCCAAATCGGTCATATTGCTCATGCCGGTCTCAAACCGCCCATCAGCTTTGGCTCGGTCCCACACCACCATTGAGTCCATCGAAAGGCCCACCCATTTGTGTTCGCCCGGCGTCAGCGCGCGGTTCTCGCCAACGCCGACAAAGCGCAGGTGGGCAAAGCTCATGTCCATGACATCAAGCGCGGTGGTGACAATGGCAAAATCCTTGAGCGTTGACACAGCTTTCTCAAGTTTTGTGGGCTTTAGCCGATCGTCCGCATCCAAAATTGCGGCATAGGGCGCGGTAATCGTTTCGAGTGCCACATTGCGCGTCACCGAAGCGCCAAGGCCAATGCCGCCGCTGGTGAGAAAACGCTGGCGCGGATCGTTTAGGCCCTGTTCATACATGTAGGAGCGATAATCGAAGCCGTCGTCGGCGATGATCCAGTGTTCCCAGTCGCCGTGTGTTTGGTTCAGTACGCTTGTCGCGGTCGTCGCCAGCGTGCTTTGGGCGTGAAAGGCAGGCGTAATGATGGCGACCGTATGGGGCATGGATGCTCCTTAGCTCTTGAACCCGGCTAGGCCATACCCATATCTTGAGCGCGTTGCAGACGCCATATGTGTTCGGGTCTGCGACAGGACGTTGCTTGATGTTCAAGGACGCTTAAATGTCGCGTATTTCGGTGTTTTCCGCACCTTTCCTCCTCGGGTTTGATAACTTCGAGGAGCGCATTGATCGCCTTCAGCGTGCTGCTGACGGCTATCCGCCCTATAATATCGAGCGCGTTCAGACCGAAGATGGCGCTGAACGATTTTTGATCTCGGTTGCCGTCGCTGGGTTCTCGCAAAATGAACTCGAGGTGCAGGTTGAAGACAATCAGCTGCAGCTACGAGGAAAACAGAAAGACGACCCCGGTCGTGACTATCTGCATCGCGGCATTGCGGCCCGCCAATTCCAACGGAGCTTTCTGCTTGCCGACGGAATGCAAGTCCTCGATGCAACTTTAGGGCATGGTATGCTCGTTATCACTGCTGAGCGTCCTCGCGCTCAGAAGATCGCCCGAATTATCAACATTCGCTCTCTCTAAATGAGCACTCCTCCCCAAGGGCCGAGCCTCCGGCCCGTGCCAGGAGAGAGCCAAGGAAAGGAAAGGGCCGACCCGATGATGGACAAAAGCAATTCCGACCTTCATGCGGATGAACTGAACCCGCTTAAGCATCTCACGCGCGCCCAGTTTGCCGCGCTCGGGGGTGATGCGGTCGCCTATATTAAAGCCGTGCCTGGTTCGCTGCTGACGACGCTCATCGAGGAAGGTCATTTCGACGCCGCTGGTGAATATCACCTGGTGATGTCTGCTGATGGCACCCCGCTCATGGTGGCTGATACCACCGAGGCCGTCGCAGAATGGCTGTCGGACCAGCGGATAGGCGTCGCAACTCTGCATTAGGCGGAGTTGAAAAGCCCAAAGAAAAACCCCCGGAGCGCGTGCTGCGGGGGTTTTTTAATCTTTGCCTAGCGGTTTACGCCGCGTCTTCTTCCAACTGCTCGGTCAGCAGCACGTGCAGACGATCTGCATCGTTTTCGGCTCGGAGTTGGTCGACCACGCTTTCGGTGCGCAGAATGCGCGCTACGCGTGAGAGGGCCTTGAGGTGATCAGCGCCAGCGCCAACAGGGGCGAGCAGCATCACAACAATGTCCACTGGCTGGTCGTCGACAGCGTCGAACTCGATCGCCTCATCAAGGCGAGCGAACACAGCGGTTACGCCTTGGAGTCCGGATACCTTGCCATGCGGGATAGCAATTCCGTTGCCCAAACCTGTCGAACCCAACTCTTCTCGTGCCATCAGCACTTCGAGAATGGTCTCTGCAGGAAATCCGGTAAGCTCGGCGCCCTTTTGGGAAAGGAGCTCAAACAGATGGCGTTTGTCGCGCACACCCGTGCAAGTCAGCACGGCATGTTCTGCCAGAATATCGGCCAATTCCATAAGTCTGCCTTAGGGTCTCATCAGCGAAAACAGTCGGCGGGCGCCCATTAACTGGCGCTCAGGGCTGGGTCAATCCAGCCGATATTGCCGTCCGCGCGGCGGTAGACCACATTCAGACCGCCATGTCCAGCGTGGCGGAACATAACGACTTGTTGACCGGTAAAGTCGAGCTCCATAACGGCCTCGTCTACGCTCATCTGTCTGAGGTTTTTCGTGGTCTCGGCAATCACCGGCGGAGCATAGTCCTCTTCGAGCTCGTCAACACCCTCTGTCCCTCCAAAAACTGTGTATTGCGCGACGAAGTCGTCCTCGGCATTTGCTTCCGCACGACGGTGCGAGCGCAGCTTGCGGTTATAACGGCGGAGTCTTTTTTCGATATTGTTTGCGACGATTTCATAGGTCGCGGTCGGGTCTTGCGCCTTCCCGCTCACCTGCAGCGTAGCCCCTGTATCAAGGTGAACCACGCAGTCGGCATGGAAACCAATGCCATCGGGCGTCAGGGTAAGATGGCCGTCATAGCCGCCGTCGAAGTACTTTCGCACCACGTGAGCGACGTGATCTTGGGCTTTGCCACGCAGGGCATCACCAACGTCCATATTCTTTCCCGAAACACGTAGGGTCATGGCTTTCTTCCTTTCGGTCGTATGGCCAGACGAGATGTTCCGTAAGCCGCTTCCCGGCTTTACGGGATCTGCGTCTGTCAGCACGCGAAACCGCACTGACAAGAGGATGCTAGCCCCGCTCTTAACCCAAGTCCATGACGAACTAGGCTTCCTTAGGAGTTTAGCGAGGTGACAGCACTCCTTTGTCAGACTACGCTTCGCGCTGAAATAACGGGGCGTTTTGCCCTTAGTTCCGAAAAACTTTGCTTAGCGCTCAAGGTTTTTTCTGTGTCAGCGCGACGCGCAGAAATTGCGCCCTGTCAGTCACTTCACCCGGTCTAGTCGGCGGCGGCATCAGCCCCTAACCACCACGGGTCGAGCCAAGCCGAAAGCCGCCAAATCAGACTGAAATCTCGACAGATTTTGGCCGTCAGACGCGCAGGCGCGCGGGACCAGTTTAGTCGGCGAGGTTCTTCTTTTGACGACGGCGAATGACCGAGGAAGGGATATTCATGCCTTCGCGGTATTTGGCCACAGTGCGTCTGGCCAATTCGATACCCTGCTCTTTGCGCAAAATCTCGGCGATGGTGTCGTCAGAGAGAATGGCCTTGGCGTCTTCGGTGTCGATCAAATTTTTGATCCGATGGCGCACGGCTTCCGCCGAATGGTCGGCCCCGCCCTCCGATGAGGCAATGGCGGTGGTGAAGAAATACTTCATCTCATAAAGGCCGCGGGGGGTGGCCATATATTTTTGGGCCGTCACGCGCGACACGGTCGACTCGTGCATTTCAATGGCTTCGGCCACCATTTTCAGCGTCATCGGCTTGAGGTGCGAGACCCCGTGGGTCAGAAATCCATCTTGCTGACGAACGATTTCTGTCGCCACCTTGGTAATGGTTTGCGCCCGCTGATCTAGGCTCTTGGTCAGCCAGTTTGCGGTTTGCAGGCAGTCGATCAGAAAAGTCTTCTCGGCCGTATCGCGGGTCTTCTTGGTCACCGTTGCGTAATAAACGCGGTTGACGAGTACGCGCGGCAAGATTTCGGAATTGAGCTCAATCTGCCACCCGCCATCAGGCCCTGGCCGAACGAACACGTCCGGAACGATAGACTCCACTGGCGCGATATCAAACGCTAGGCCGGGCTTGGGGTCGAGCTGCTTGAGCTCGGCCAACATATCGATCAGATCTTCCTTGTCGCAGCCGATGGTTTTGAGCAGCGCCGACATATTATGGTCGGCCAGCAAATCCAGGTTCTCGATCAGCTTTTGCATCACCGGGTCAAATCTATCCCGCTCGATGAGCTGGAGTGTCAGACACTCGGCCACCGAACGCGCGAACAGTCCCATGGGCTCGCAGGTCTGCAGCACCTGCAATACTGCCTCAACATCTTCGATGTCGGCTCCGAGCAGCTCGGCGATGCTGTCGAGTTCGACGCTGAGATAGCCAGCCTCGTTCAGCCCATCGATGAGATGTTGGGCGATCAGCCGATCGGCTGTCGTGCGCAGCACCATATTGGCTTGCGCTTCCAAATGATCGGACAGGCGCGGCTTAGCGGCGACATATTGGTCGAGGTCCGATGTTTCGCCGCCATCAAACGAGCCGCCACGGTCCGGCCCAGAGGTCTGGCCAATGTCTTGCGGAATGGCATCGGGGAAGACGTTTTCGATCGCAGTGTCATAGCCCTCGGCGATTTGGTCAGCGTCTTGAATACGTTCGCCCTGCGCGACAGTGTCTTCATAGGCGCTCATCTCAACCGGCGTTTCCACCGGCTCGCTATCGGCACTGTCTTCGCTCGGCCCCTCTTCACGCTCCAGCAGCGGATTGCGCAGCAGCTCGGTCTCAACGAAAGCGTTGAGCTCAAGATGGCTAAGCTGCAGCAGTCTGATGGACTGCATCAGCTGCGGCGTCAGCGTTAGCGATTGGGACTGGCGAAATTCCAGCCGTGGCGAAAGCGCCATGCGTGTGAGGTCTCGTGTTGCAATGTCCGGCCGATAAGGCCGCTTCCCGCCGGGACCATGCAACAAAATAAGGCGTCCGGCAAGTTTCGTGCCAGATATTTCAGGCGACGAAATTCAGTTTAACCAGAACGCGCTAGATGGAGAAACCTTCGCCCAGATAGACCCGTCGTGCTTCTGGATCGGCCGAAATCATCTCTGGCTTGCCTTGGATCATCACCTTGCCGCCATGGATAAGATAGGCGCGATCGACGAGGCCAAGGGTCTCACGCACAGCGTGGTCGGTGATCAGCACGCCAATGCCACGTTGGGTGAGCTGGCGCACGAGGCCCTTCACTTCAGCCACGGCAATGGGGTCAACGCCCGCAAACGGCTCGTCGAGCAGCATAAAGGCAGGGTCAGCCGCAAGGGCACGCGCGATCTCGACGCGCCGACGCTCGCCGCCCGAAAGGGCGAGGGCATTAGATTTCGCGAGATGTTCAATAGAAAATTCGCTCAGCAGCGCTTCCAGGCGACGCTTGCGCTCAGCCTTGCCACTGACCGTGTTTTCAAGCACGGCCATGATATTGCCGGTGACGGTCAGCCCGCGAAAAATGCTTGGCTCCTGAGGGAGGTAGCCGATCCCCAGCTGCCCGCGCTGAAAAAGCGGCAGGCGGGTGATGTTTTGACCATCAATAACAATGGTGCCTGCGTCCGGCTTCACCAGGCCCATGATCATAGTGAAAACGGTGGTTTTGCCAGCGCCATTCGGGCCAAGTAGGCCAACGGCTTCGCCGCGCCTCACAGCGAGCGACACATCGCGCACGACGACGCGCTTGCCAAAGCTCTTGGCCAAATTATTGGCGACCAGCCAACCGGTCTGGTCGACACGTGCTGAGGTTTCTGCACTCATTGAGAGGTGAAAACCCCCGTCACGCGGCCGCCGCCAGAACTGGTGAAGGTCGAGACATTGGTTTCAAGGTTCACCACCAATTCGGTCGCATCGACAGTGCCGGATGCGTTCTTCACCTTCACATTGCCGGTGAGGCGCATCAGCTGGTCGGCCGGGGTGAACACGGCGCGGTCGCCGGTTGAATCCTGGTCCTTGGTCAGCAGGCGCACATTGCCCCCGGTGGCCTCAAAGGTTTTGATGTCGCTGGTGCCGCCATCGCCATAGGTCGCCACAACCTTGGGCGCCCAGACGGTTACAACGGGATGCTTGACCACAACATTGCCGGTGAACACTGCTTCCCGGTCGGTTTCGTTCATCACGAACTCATCCGAGGAGATCTCGACAGGGTTTTGGGCCTGCGCGGGGCTAGCTGCTAAAAGCGGTATCAGCACAGCGGGGATCGCTAACCAGCGTTTCATGGTGTTTCGCCTTCTTCAGTCTCAGACTGCCCCTCGCCCGGGGTGGAGGGGATGGTTACGACAGAGCGCGAGAACGTCCACTGTGCCGCTTCCGCATCATAAACAAGACCTTCGGCTCGTACAGAGGAACCGTCGGCGTAATCAATTTCCACACGGCCTTCACTGGTCAGGATTTGGCTGCGCCAGTCAAAGGTCGAATTCACAATCGTCCCGACTGTACCGGTGGAGTCCGAAACCTCGGTTAATCCGCGCGCGATGGTGAGTTCGCGCAGGGTATCGAGTTCGGCGTCATTGGTTTGGGCAATAAACTGCACGCCGTCGGCGCGGTCCATCACGAGGCGAGCATTTTCGAGGTCGACAAAGTCGCGCCGGTCATTGCTCGACCGCGCGCCTTCCGAGGAGACCCGATAGCGCGAGCCGTCCGGCAGGACGCCCACATATTCCGGCGCTTCGACAACCACGGCCTCTGGGGTGACAGTAATATTGCCGACCTCAAACCGCCCGCTGATGCTGGAAATGTAGAGTTGCAGACAGAGGGCTGCAAAGACCACCACGCCCAAAATCGGCACGAAAACACGCAAGAGGCCGACGAAGCGATTGCGCCGCGCCAGCCTTCTAAATGCTCTCGAACTCGCCGTCGTGTCGCTCATCGAGCGGGGTACTCTTAGCTATGAGCAAAAATGTCGGTTTCTTCCCAACCCAAGAGATCGAGCTCGCAGCGGGTCTTGAGGAAGTCAAAGCATTGCTGCGCCAACTCGGTGCGGCCTTCGCGGGCCAGCATTCGGTCTAGGTGGCGCTTGAGGTCGTGCAGGTGCAAAACGTCAGAAGCTGCATATTCAAGCTGCGCGTCGGTCAGCTTGGTATTGCCCCAGTCCGAGCTTTGCTGCTGCTTGCTCATGTCGACACCGAGCAATTCACGCGAAAGATCCTTCAGACCGTGGCGGTCAGTATAGGTGCGCACGAGCTTAGAGGCGATCTTGGTGCAGTAAATCGGACCTGTGACCACGCCAAACCGGTTTTTCAGCACTGCGACGTCAAAGCGCGCATAGTGGAAAATCTTGGTCACATTGGCGTCGCCAAGCAGCTTGACGAGGTTCGGTGCCTCAGTTGCGTCTTGCGGGATTTGCACCACGTCAGCGCTGCCATCCCCCGGCGAAAGCTGCACCACGCAAAGGCGGTCGCGACTGGGGTTGAGCCCCATTGTTTCAGTGTCGATCGCAACTTCGCGGCCGTAGTTGTTCAGATTTGGCAGGTCGCCGCGGTGTACTCGGATGGCCATGAATGATGTCCAGCAATTCAATTTCACCTGTCTTGGCACAGAGCTGTGTCGATGGAAAGGCGAAGCGGACAATTGCGAGATGAAATGCGCTGCATTGGGATATAACCATATCAAGATTTCTTTATATCCTCCTTGACCAGCCCCCTCGCCAGTGTCACAAAACGCTCAATATGTGTGCGCCCTCGGGCGCCTGGAACTTTAGGGGACTTTAGCGTGGCACGCTCGTCTTACCTCTTCACCTCCGAATCCGTTTCTGAAGGTCACCCCGATAAGGTCTGTGACCGCATCTCGGACGAGATTGTGGATCTGGTGTTCAAGGAAGCTAAAAAGACCGGCATGGATCCGGCGCAGGTGCGCATCGCGTGTGAAACGCTCGCGACCACCAATCGCGTCGTCATTGCTGGCGAAGTGCGCGTTCCCGATTCGCTTTTGAAGAAGGACAAGCAGGGCAATATCGTTCACGATGCTGCCGGTGCGCCGATGGTGAACCCGTCCAAGTTCAAATCTGCTGCTCGCAAGGCGATCCGCGCCATTGGCTATGAGCAGGACGGCTTCCATTGGAAGACCTGCCGTATCGATGTGCTGCTGCATGGTCAGTCCGCTGACATTGCGCAGGGCGTGGACGAAAGCGGCAATAAGGATGTTGGCGCTGGCGATCAGGGCATCATGTTCGGCTATGCCGCGCGCGAAACCCCTGAATTGCTACCGGCGCCGATCTATTACGCCCACAAGATTCTTGAGACCCTAACCGAAGCGCGCAAGTCCGGCACCGGTCCTGCTGCGGTTCTGGGGCCAGATGCTAAGAGCCAGGTGACTGTCCGTTACGAAAACGGCCTGCCAGTTGGCGTGACGCAGATCGTCCTTTCGACCCAGCATCTGGATGAAACGCTCTCCTCCGCCGACGTCCGTAAGATCGTCGAGCCATACATTCGCGAAGCCCTGCCGGAAGGCTGGATTTCGGCGGACACGGTTTGGCACGTCAACCCAACGGGCAAGTTCGTCGTTGGCGGTCCAGATGGCGACGCGGGCCTGACCGGTCGCAAGATCATTGTCGACACTTATGGTGGTGCAGCGCCTCACGGCGGTGGCGCGTTTTCTGGCAAAGATCCGACCAAGGTCGATCGCTCTGCCGCTTATGCTGCGCGCTATCTCGCCAAGAACGTGGTTGCAGCCGGTCTTGCCGACCGCGCTACCATTCAGCTCTCCTATGCCATTGGCGTTGCCAAGCCGCTCTCGATCTATGTCGATCTGCATGGCACCGGTAAGGTCGATGAATCAAAGCTCGAAGCCGCTTTGGCTGAGGTGATGGATCTGACTCCGCGGGGCATTCGCACCCATCTCGATCTCAATAAGCCCATTTATGCGCGCACTGCTGCTTACGGCCATTTTGGTCGCAAGGCGGGCCGCGATGGGTCTTTCTCTTGGGAAAAAACCGATCTGGTGAAGGCGCTCAAAGCCGCAGTCGCCTGATCTTTACGCGCATAACCTTGACCAAGGGCCTCTTTTGCACCAAGCGAAGGGGCCCTTCATTTATTCTAGATGACCATGACCGAACACGAGCTACCCAAAACCCGCACCGGCGAGCCGCGCGCCTTCTTTGGTCGCCGTTCTGGCAAGAAATTGCATGGTGGGCAGCTTGAGCTGGTCGATGATCTGCTGCCGCAGGTTGAGATCAAACTCCAAGAGCAATTTGATCCGCGCTCGATCTATCCCGATGCCAAGCGCATTGTGGTCGAGATCGGCTATGGTGGTGGCGAACATCTGGCGCGCAAGGCCGCCGAAGAGCCAGAAACCGGCTTTATTGGCTGCGAAGTTTTTACCGGCGGTATCGGTAAGATGGTTCAGGCCATTGCTGCTGCTGAGCTGCAAAACATACGCCTCTTCACCGATGACGCGCTCAAGTTTTTGATGAGCCTGCCCGACGCCTCCGTCGATGCGATTTATCTGCTCTATCCCGATCCGTGGCCGAAGAGCCGTCACCACAAGCGCCGCTTTGTGTCGCCGACCACCTTGGCGCAGCTCTCCCGCGTCATTCGTCCGGGGGGCAATTTCTTCTTTGCCTCAGACATTGAAGATTATGCCGATTGGACGCAGGCGCATCTAGTGCGCTGCCCTGAGTTCCGCTTTGAAACCAGCGCGCCCGGTGATTGGCACATTCCTTATGCGGGTTGGAAGCCGACTCGCTATGAACAGAAAGCGCGTCGCGAAGGTCGGATGATTTCCTGGTATTTCACCTATACCCGCGTGTGATGAGAAGCCTCTCGCTTGGCTTGCCATTGGCGGGTTGAGGGTCTATATAGAGACCAACATCGTTGCTCTCTTCTGAGAGTGGGTGCCGGAAGGCCCCCGCTCTTTTTGTTATCTTGGGATCCAATGGCTTTCGATCTGACCGAAAAGCGCTACATTAAAGAGACCGGGCTTGAAGCTCGCATCTCGCGCATCGTTGAGCCGGTGGCTAATGGCCTCGGCTACTCGCTGGTTCGTGTGAAAATCACGCAGGAAAACGGCTGCACCCTTCAGATTATGGCTGAAGATGCCAATGGCCGCTTCAACATTACCGATTGTGAAAATCTGTCCAAGGACCTGTCTCCGGTTCTCGACGTAGAAGATCCAATCGAACGCGAATATCATCTGGAAGTGTCCTCGCCGGGCATCGACCGGGCCCTCGTTCGTAAGCGCGATTATGAGCGCTTCCTTGGCCATGAAGCCAAGATCGAGCTGATGGACATGGTCAATGGCCGCAAGCGCTTCCGTGGCGACATCACTGCGGTGGATGCGGATGGCGTGACCATCACTCTTCCTGATGCGCCGGGCGGTACTGATCCAAATCACAAGCTCGCCTTCTCAACCATTGGGGAAGCCAAGCTGGTCATGACCGACAAGCTCATGGATATGGCTCGCGCTGAGCAAGAGCTGCATCCAATCGACGACGACGAAACCGAAACGGTTGAATACGCCGACGCCGATAATGACGACGATATGTCTGAGGAGTCCAAATAATGGCTGTTAGTGCGAATCGCCTTGAGCTGTTGCAGATCGCCGACGCTGTAGCGCGTGAAAAGTCGATCGACCGTATGGTCGTCATCGAAGCCATGCAGGACGCCATGGAAAAGGCGGCCAAGGGCCGTTATGGCGCTGAAACCGAAATCAAGGTTGAGATCAACCCACGCTCGGGCGAAACCCGTATGTGGCGTCTGCTGGAGATCGTTGAGTTCGTTGAAGAACCAGCGCGCCAGGTTGATCTCAAGTTTGCCAAGACCAAGTCGCCTGAGGCGCGCATCGGTGACTTCCTCACCGAGCCGCTGCCGCCAATGGAATTTGGCCGTATCGCCGCTCAGTCGGCTAAGCAGGTTATCGTTCAGAAGGTCCGCGACGCTGAGCGCGACCGTATGTTCGAAGAATTCCAGGGCCGTATTGGCGAAATCGTCAACGGTTCGGTTAAGCGCGTTGAATATGGCAATGTGATCGTCGACCTCGGTCGTGGCGAAGCCATCATTCGTCGTGACGAACTGATCCCGCGCGAAATGTTCCGCTACGGCGATCGCGTCCGCGCTTATGTTTATGACGTGCGTCGTGAACAGCGTGGTCCGCAGATTTTCCTCTCGCGCACCCATCCGCAGTTCATGGCCAAGCTCTTCATGCAAGAAGTGCCGGAAATCTATGATGGCGTGATCACCATTCGCTCCATCGCTCGTGACCCAGGGTCGCGCGCTAAGATCGCCGTTACCTCGAACGACAGCTCGATCGATCCGGTCGGCGCTTGCGTTGGTATGCGTGGCTCGCGTGTTCAGGCTGTCGTGGCCGAACTGCAGGGCGAAAAGATCGACATTATTCCGTGGACCGACGGCATTGCCGATCTCGTCGTTTCCGCGCTTCAGCCTGCTGACGTTGCCAAAGTTGTTCTCGATGAACAGGCCGAGCGCATCGAAGTTGTGGTTCCTGATGAGCAGCTTTCGCTCGCCATCGGTCGCCGTGGTCAGAACGTGCGTCTGGCCAGCCAGCTCATTGGTTGGGATATCGACATCCTGACCGAGCAGGAAGAAAGCGAACGTCGCCAGAAGGAATTCACCGAACGCTCGACCCTGTTCATGCAGGCGCTGGACGTTGACGAAATGGTTGCCCAGCTTCTGGCTTCGGAAGGCTTCTCTTCGGTTGAAGAACTGGCCTATATCGAGCCGGGCGAAATCGCCACCATTGAAGGTTTCGATGAAGAAACCGCTGGTGAAATTCAGGCCCGCGCTGCTGACTTCCTCGCTGAAATCGATCGCAAGTTCGATGAAGAGCGTAAGGAGCTTGGCGTCGATGACGAGCTTTACGAAATTGCTGGCCTGAACGCTGCCATGTTGGTGGCTCTGGGCAAGGAAGACATTAAGACGGTCGAAGACTTCGCTGGTTGTGCAGCGGATGATCTTATCGGCTGGACCGAACGCAAGGATGGCGAAACGAAGCGCTTCGAAGGTACTTTCAAGGACTTCCCGGTTTCTCGCGAAGAAGCCGAAGACATGATTATGCAGGCTCGTATCCGTGCTGGTTGGATCAGTGCAGACGAAATTCCTGCAGACGAAGACGATCAGTCTGTGGAGGAGGCGGTCTAACGACCGCCCTCCTCTTGGGAGCACCTGGCAGTGGCCCGGCGCGTAGAAACAACTAGAACTTGTGCCTTGACCCGCGAGGAATTGCCGGTCGAGGCGCTGGTGCGTTTCGTGGTTGGCCCCGATGAGGTGCTAGTCCCCGATGTCGAGGCACGCGCTGAAGGGCGCGGGGTCTGGATCTCGCTCAATCACGAAGCTGTGTCAGAAGCTGTCCGGAAAAAGGCGTTTGCACGGAGCCTAAAGGCCCCTGTAACCGTTCCGGATGATCTGGCACAACTCACCAGACTGCGTCTTGAGCAGCGCTATCTTTCGGCACTGGGCATGGCGAAAAAGGCCGGTCAATTTGTGACCGGAGCGACTAAAGTCAAAGGCGTTCTTGACAATGGAACGGCCTTGGCGCTCATCACCGCGACTGACGCGGCGCCCGATGGGCGGAACAAGATGACGGGGTCCTTGCGGGCTCTCAATTATGCGCGGCGCGACGAGGGCATCTCTGGCCCAGATGTGCCGCACTTCGAATTGCTCTCAAGTGATCAAATGGGTTTGGCACTTGGGTTGGAAAATGTGATACATGCTGCCCTGACGACAGGGGCAGCTGCGCAATCGGCGCTTGCAAAGGCGAGACGTCTCGCCATTTACAACGCCCAACCGACGCAAGAAGACACCGGCAGTGCATCTGCCATTGGTGAGCTTTTGCCCGCGGACCAGGACGAAAGACGATAGGAAGTATGGCTGATAACGACGACAAGCGTTCCGACGACACCGGCGCCAAAAAGACTCTGACCCTCAAGGGCGGCGCCGGGCTGGGCAATCGCCCCGGCGGGATGTCGCGCGCGCCCACGCGCTCGACCGTAGTCGTGGAAAAGCGCACTCGCGTGGTTCCCAAGCCCGCCGGACAGACCGGCACGGGTAGCGGCGGTGGCCGTCCCCAGGGTTCGGGCCGACCACAGGGTGGCCGCCCCCAGCAGCAGAACCGCGCACCGCTAGGCCTTTCGGCAGCGGAAGCAGAAGCACGCCGTAAGGCGCTTGCTCTCGCTGGCGCGCGTCAGGCTGAAGATAGTGAGCGTTTTGCAGCAGAAGAAGCGCGCCGCATTGAAGATGACAACCGTCGTCGTCAGATCCGCGAAGAAGCTGCACGCCAGGAAGAAGAACGCCGTCAGGCTGACGAAGCTCGTCGCGCTGAAGAAGCTGCATCCGTAGCTGCTGCAGAACGTCCGGTCGTCGAAGAAAAGCCAGCCCGCGAAGACTTCGTTCCAGCGAGCCAGCGCAATCCAGGCCCACGCGACGTTCGCGTCGTTGCTGGTCGTCCGGGTCAGTCCGCGCGTCCTACACGCAACGAACGTCCAGAAGGTGGTGCTCGTCCAACCGGCGACAACCGCCGTCCAGAAGGCACAGGCACCCGTCCTGCCGGTGGCAACACCCGTCCAGCTGGTACGAACACCCGCCCAACAGGTGCGAACACCCGTCCTGCCGGCACCGGTGCTCGTCCAACGAGCGCGCGTCCGTCCCCAGGCATGGCCCCAATCGGTAACGTCCCACCAGCGCCGCCAAGCGAAGCTGATGGTCGTCGTACCCGCGCTGGTGCGCCTCAGGCTCGTCCGACCACTGAAGCAGAACTCGAGAACGCACGTCGCGCCTCGCGCGCTCAGCCAGAACGTCCAACCCGTAAGGCGGACAATGGCGCCTCGCGTGGCCGTCTGACTGTTTCGACTGCAACCACCGAAAGCGATCGTGATCGTGGCCCGTCTTTGGCCGCTATGAAGCGTCGTCGCGACAAGAAGATGGGCCGCAACCAGCAGGATGCGCCAAAGCTTCAGCGTGAAGTGGTTATTCCAGAAGTCATCACGGTTGCAGAACTTGCAAACCGTATGGCCGAACGTTCGGTCACCGTGATCAAGATGCTCATGCAGCAGGGTCAGATGGTCAAGATCACCGACGTGATCGACGCCGACACTGCAGAACTGATCGCAACTGAACTCGGCCACACCGTTAAGCGCGTTTCGGACGCCGACGTTGAAGAAGGCCTGTTCGACATCGCTTCGGACGACAAGGCAGAAGATCTGACGGATCGTGCGCCGGTTGTGACCATCATGGGTCACGTCGACCACGGTAAGACTTCACTTCTCGATGCGATCCGCAATGCCAATGTTGTGTCTGGTGAAGCCGGTGGCATCACCCAGCACATCGGTGCGTATCAGGTTGAACGGAACGGTGCGAAAATCACCTTCCTCGACACCCCAGGCCACGAAGCGTTCACCGCTATGCGTGCTCGTGGTGCTCAGGCAACCGACATCGCCATCCTCGTGGTTGCAGCAGACGACTCCGTCATGCCGCAGACCATCGAATCCATCAAGCACGCCAAGGCGGCTGGTGTTCCGATCATCGTTGCGATCACCAAGATGGATAAGCCTTCGGCTGATCCGCAGAAGGTTCGCACCGAACTCTTGCAGCACGAAGTCTTCGTCGAAACCATGGGCGGCGACGTCCTCGACGTAGAACTCTCGGCCAAGACTGGTCTGGGCCTCGACAAGCTCCTCGAAACCATCCTCCTGCAGGCTGAAGTTCTCGAGCTCAAGGTTGCTCGTGATGGCCGTGCTGAAGGCCAGGTTATCGAAGCCAAGCTCGATCGCGGTCGCGGTCCAGTGGCTACGGTTCTCGTGCAGCGTGGCACGCTCAAGGTTGGCGACATTGTTGTTGCTGGCACCGAGTTCGCCCGTGTTCGCGCCCTGATTAACGACAAGGGTGAGCAGGTTAAGGAAGCCGGTCCTTCGGTTCCAGTTGAAGTCCTCGGCTTCAATGGCGTTCCGTCCGCTGGCGATCGCTTCTCGGTTGTTGAAACCGATGCGCGTGCTCGTGAAGTCACCGAATACCGTCAGCGCGCAATCCGCGAAAAGACAGCCGGTGGTGGTGCAACCAGCCTCGAGCAGATGATGAATCAGCTCAAGGCGAACGGCATCTCCAAGTTCCCGCTGATCATCAAGGGCGACGTGCAGGGTTCGGTCGAAGCGATCGTTGCTTCGCTCAACAAGCTCTCGACCGACGAAGTTTCGGCTCAGATCATCTACTCGGGCGTTGGTGGTATCACCGAGTCCGACGTGACCCTGGCTCAGGCTTCGAACGCGATTGTCATGGGCTTTAACGTCCGTGCCAATAAGCAGGCGAACGAACTCGCCAACCGCGACGCGATCGAAATCCGCTACTACAACATCATTTACAACCTCATCGAGGATGTGAAGGGTGCGATGAGCGGCCTCCTGGCTCCAGAACGTCGCGAAACCTTCATCGGCTACGCTTCGATCAAGGAAGTGTTCCAGATCACCAAGGTCGGCAAGGTTGCTGGCTGTCAGGTCACCGAAGGCTTCATCGAACGTGGTGCTGGCGTCCGTCTGCTGCGCGACAACGTGGTTATCCACGAAGGCAAGCTCAAGACCCTCAAGCGCTTCAAGGACGAAGTCAAGGAAGTGCAAGTCGGTCAGGAATGCGGTATGGCCTTCGAAAACTACGAAGACATTCGTGCCAACGACGTTATCGAATGCTTCCGCGTCGAAACCGTCCAGCGTTCGCTCTAAGCGCGTTGAAAACAAATTGAGAAAAGGGCGTGGCTTCGGTCACGCCCTTTTTTTTATGGGTGGAGAAAAGGGTTTACTACTGACATTCCCTGTCACTGTTCTGGCATCAAGCTCCTGAATAATCAGGAGAAATCAATGCACCCCATCACCATCATCCTCACCGAAGGTTTTTCGGATTGGGAGATTGCGCTCATCAGTGGGGCAGGGCGTCTCTTTTTCGCGGCAGACATCCGCTTTGTATCGCCAAATGGTGGCAATCTGACCTCGGCGGGCGGAATGCTTGTCGCCGATACCGGCAAGCTCGACGTTTGCTCCGAGGGCGTTTTGGTCGTCTGCGGCGGGACAATTTGGGATGCGCCTGATGCGCCTGACATCTCCCCAGTTCTGCTGGCCAGCAAAGCGGCGGGCGCCACCATTGCCGCCATTTGTGGCGGTACGCTCCCTGCGGCCCGTGCAGGCTTGCTGAACGCTATCCCACACACCTCCAATGGCGACGGCTATCTCGCGGCTCTGGTGCCGGCCTATGCCGGTGCGCAGCACTATATTGCCCAGACCAAGGCTATCGCTGCTGATGGTGTCATCACCGCAGCTGGAACGGCACCCGTGAGCTTTGCCGCTGAAGTCTTTGCGGCGGCCGGCTTGCCGCCAGAAGCCGTTGCGCAGTTCTTGGCCATGCTGGGCGCCGAACATCACGCCTAACGCATAAAAAAAAGCCCGCTTCGGGAGGCGAAGCGGGCCCTATTTTTGCCGGCGACAGTGACTACGGTAAGGGCGCCACCAGCAAATCTACATAGGACGGTTAGTTGACAACCGTCACACGCGCACCGACCGGCACGCGCGAATACAAGTCGATAATGTCTTGGTTCATCAGGCGGATACAGCCCGAAGAGACATTGGTACCAATGGTATAGGGCTCGGTCGTCCCGTGAATACGGAACAGCGTGTCCGCCCCATTGCGATAGAGATAAAGCGCACGCGGACCAAGCGGATTGGTCGGGCCCGGAGGCATGCCACCGGCGTATGGACCATAACGATCAGGTTCACGACGGATCATGGATTGAGTGGGTGTCCAACGGGGCCAAGCAGCCTTGCGGCCGATCGTGGCATTGCCGCGGAACACCAAGGCTTCGTCCTTGCCGACGCCGATGCCGTAACGCAGGGCGCGGTTGTTTTCCATGACGAGGTAGAGGTAATGCGCTGGCGTGTCGATAACGATCGTGCCCGGACGCTCGGAGGTGAAATACTCCACTTCCTGGCGCCACCACTTGGGGTCGACGCGACGCAGGTCCATGGCTTCCACCGGATGTGGCTCGTCATAGAGAGGGCCGTACATGCGGACATAATAGGGGTCGAAAGTGGGCTCAACCACCTTAGGCTGACGTGTTGTTGTACACGCTGTCAGCGCAGTGGCGGAAATCCCGATCAGGAACAGACGGCGAGAAAGCAACTCGGAACCTCAATCAAAACGGGGGGTGTTGAGAATGTGGCGAGGGATCCCGCCTTCGACACTACCCATACCTTTGCTTACCTTAACATGGCACCAATGCGGCGGTTCCGTGTCGCAAAAATCCCAATCCTGCAAATGTTGCTCAAAAAGCACATGCGTACTGAGGCTAAAAGAAAAAGGCCAGCAGAGCCGGCCTTCTTCAAATTGGTGATGGAAAATTTAGCTGAAATTATTCAGCCGAATCATCCCTGGCAGCGGCCACGATTTCCTGACCTGTTGCCTGATCGACAACCTTCATGGAGAGGCGAACCTTACCGCGTTCGTCAAAGCCCAGAAGCTTGACCCAAACCTTGTCGCCTTCCTTGACCACATCGGTGGTCTTGGCAACGCGCTGGTCGGCCAGCTGGGAGATGTGCACGAGGCCATCCTTGGCGCCGAAGAAGTTCACGAATGCACCAAAGTCAGCGGTCTTAACGACAGTACCCTGGTAGATTGCGTTCACTTCTGGCTCGTCGGTGATCGAGCGGATCCACTTGATCGCAGCGTCGATCTGCGAACCTTCCGAAGACGAAACCTTTACGGTGCCGTCGTCTTCGATGTTGATCTTCGCGCCGGTCTTTTCCACGATTTCGCGGATAACCTTGCCACCGGTGCCGATCACTTCACGGATCTTGTCGGTTGGGATCTTGAGGGTTTCAATGCGCGGAGCAAATTCACCGACTTCACCACGGCTCTGGCTCAGGGCCTTGCCCATTTCGCCCAGAATGTGGATGCGGCCGTCCTTAGCCTGCGCCAGAGCGGTCTTCATGATCTCTTCGGTGATACCGGCGATCTTGATGTCCATCTGCAGCGAGGTGATGCCTTCTTCGGTCCCTGCGACCTTGAAGTCCATGTCGCCGAGGTGATCTTCGTCACCCAGAATGTCCGAAAGAACGGCGTACTTGTCGCCTTCCAGGATCAGCCCCATGGCGATACCGGCCACTGGACGCTTCATTGGAACGCCAGCGTCCATCAGTGCGAGCGAGGTGCCGCAAACGGTTGCCATCGAGGACGAGCCGTTCGATTCGGTGATCTCGGACACGATACGGATGGTGTATGGGAATTCTTCCAGCGATGGGCGGATCGGGTTGATCGCGCGCCAAGCCAGCTTGCCGTGACCGATTTCGCGACGGCCTGGGGAACCCATACGACCAGCTTCACCTACCGAATATGGAGGGAAGTTGTAGTGCAGGAGGAAGTTTTCCTTGCGGGTGCCTTCGAGGCTGTCGATGAACTGTTCGTCATCGGCAGTACCGAGGGTCGCAACAACCAGCGCCTGAGTTTCACCGCGGGTGAACACAGCCGAACCGTGGGTGCGTGGCAGGATACCAACTTCAGAAACGATCGAGCGAACGGTCTTGGTGTCACGGCCGTCGATACGGCTGCCGGTGTCCAGAATGTTCCAGCGAACGATCTTGGCCTGCAGGTTGTGAACGACTTCGCCGAGCGCTTCCTTGGACACTTCGCCAGCTTCGATCTTGGCAGCAAAAGCTTCCTTGACCTTGGTGTTGGCAGCGGCAACCGCAGCGTAGCGTGCAGCCTTTTCAGTGATCTGGTAAGCAGCGCGCAGGTCAGCTTCAGCAATCGTCAGGACTTCAGCTTCGAGAGCCGAGAAGTCTGGCGGAGTGAATTCGCGTGGTTCCTTGGCAGCAAGTTCAGCCAGCTTGATGATCGCTTCGATCACCTGAGCCGATGCCTTGTGACCGAACATCACTGCGCCGAGCATGATTTCTTCCGAAAGCTCCTGAGCTTCCGATTCAACCATCAGAACGGCGTCCTGCGTGCCAGCCATGACGAGGTCAAGCTTGCTGTCAGCACGACGATCAACTGGCAGGTTCAGAACGTATTCGCCATCGACATAACCAACGCGCGCAGCGCCGATTGGGCCCATGAACGGAACGCCGGAGATGGTCAGAGCAGCAGAAGCTGCGACCATGGCGAGCACGTCTGGGTTGTTTTCCATGTCGTGCTGGAGAACGGTGATGACGACCTGAGTTTCGAACTTGTAGCCATCTGGGAACAGTGGGCGGATCGGACGGTCGATGAGGCGCGAAACCAAAGTTTCGTTCTCGCTCGGACGGCCTTCACGCTTGAAGTAACCGCCTGGGATTTTGCCCGCGGCGAAGTACTTTTCCTGGTAGTTGACGGTCAGAGGGAAGAAGTCCTGGCCGGGCTTTGCGGTCTTAGCGCTTACCACGGTCGCGAGAACAACGGTTTCGCCCAGCGAGGCAATGACTGCACCGTCAGCCTGGCGAGCCATCTTACCGGTCTCGAGCGTAAGCGGCTGGCCGCCCCAGTTCAGCTCGACCTTGTGGTGGTCAAAATTGATCGACATGACTTGTCTTTCTGTTTTGCGGCAGAGCGGGAACGCGCGTGAGGCCTTCACGAGCGAACTCTACCGATGTGCCCGCACTGATGATGCACCCCATGTGCATGTCAGCTCAAAATCAGGCACTGGTTCTGTTGGCGGGTCAGAACATGGACAAGACAACGAGCAACTCCTCAGCGGAAGTGGCTGGTAATCCTGCCATGCTCCGGCATCGCCGGCCTAAAAGCACTTTCCGCCATATTGCGGGAGTTTGCTCTAAACTGCCCCGGAAAAGGGCAACCGGCGCGAGAGTTGCCTCACGCGCCGGAAGTTTTTTAGCGACGCAGGCCGAGCTTTTCGATCAGCGACTGGTAGCGCGCGCCGTCAACCTTCTTGAGGTAGTCGAGCAGGCTACGACGGGTCGAAACGAGCTTGAGAAGACCACGACGGGAGTGGTTGTCCTTCTTGTGGCCCTTGAAGTGTTCGGTGAGGTTCGCAATGCGTTCAGACAGAATCGCAACCTGCACTTCCGGCGAACCGGTGTCGTTTGCAGTGGTTGCGTATTCCTTGATGAGTTCTGCCTTGCGTTCTGCAGTAATCGACATCAGCTGTTCCTTTTCAGTTAGGAAAGTGGACGCCCCAACCAGGATGTCGTCCAGGTAGGGCCATGAAGGCAGGCCGTCTTGTCATGCAACAAGCCGCCAGCTGGGCGGACCTATAGGGCAAATAGGCCCAAAACACCAGAATTTATTGGGCTGCCAGCTGCTCCTCGGGTCGCGCCGCCGCAAAGGACGGGTCGAGTGCGGTGAGGGGGACGTGAAATTGCCACTCAACCCCATCGGGATGCGCGATTCTTTCCACTTTTGCCCCTAGGGCTCCACCCACCATGGTGCGCAACACAATCGTGCCAAAGCCAGATCGGTCGGTCATCACCAGTTCCGAGCGCAGATACTCACGCCAGCGGATAAACAGCATGGAGTCTTTAATATCCCAGCTCAGCTTTAGTCGCCCACTTGGCTCATAAAACGCGCCATAGCGCGTGGCATTGGTCGACAGCTCATGCAGCGCCATGCCCAAAATCTGTGCTCCTTGCGGGTTGATGCGCACCTCAGGTCCGTCAATGGTCACCCGGTCTGCATCGGGTGGCAGGAAAGGCCCCAATTGCTGGTCGACCAGTTCACTTAACATCACCCCAGCCCGACCATTGGCCAAGAGCAGGTCGGTCGAGCGCGCCAGACCCAAAATGCGTTTCTCAAGGGTCTGCACATAGGTGGGCAGATCGGTAGAACCCCGCGCCGTTTGCTTGGCCATAGCGGCGATAACGGCCATTTGGTTCTTTGAGCGATGTGCCAACTCCCGCATCAGGAAACGAATGTCGCGCTCGGCGGTTTGCCGTTGCTCAGAGGCGACGGCCAGCGTTTTTGACACCTCGGCAATTTCGGCAACCGGATAAGAGCGCGGATAGACCGTTTCGCCATGCCCAAGGCGTCTCGCGTCAACGCTGAGCCCCTTGACCGAATGACGAATACGGCCAGCGATCAAAAAGGCGACCCCAGTCGAGGTCGCGGCAATGACAAGCGCCCAAATGGCCAATTGTTGCAGCGAGTCGGCCAGTGGCTTTTGCACATTGGCAGCGGACGCCCAAGCGACGATACGCCAGCCCGTGAGAGGCGAGCGCCAGAGCACACTCACCACATCTTCGCCGTCATAGACCTCGCGTGAAAACCGCTCGTCGGGCAAATTGGATTGGTCTTGGCGCAGTGGCAGCGTCTCTGCGACCTCAAGTCCCGCGTCCAAAGTTGACGCCATCACCGCGTTGTTGAGATCAATGAGGGCCGCGTGCCAGCCCTCGGGCAATTGGCGTGATTGCAGTGCTGGCGCAAGATCATCTGAATTTTGCGCCAGTCCCAAAAGCGCAACGCTTTCAGTCGTCTGGACCGGGAGCCACACACTGAACACATGTCGCCGCGAGGCGGCGCCCATGAAGAGGTTGGATATCGCGGGGCGCCCAGTTTCGAGCGCCAAGGCCGCCGTCACCGGGTCGGCGGTTTTCGGCAGCTTGGTGCCAAAGGGCATGCGCGTGTTCAAAATCTGGTTGAACTCGTCATCCGTGGCCAGCAGATAGGTGCTCGTTCCCTGCAGCGCTTGGGTGGCGCGGGCGTGGAAGTTGATCAGGTCTTCGTCCTGCATGGCCTGTGTAGCGGCTAGAACGCGCAAAGTGGTCGCCATGCCAGCAACTTCACGGTCCACCGAATAGCCCATGGCCTGCACAGTGGCATTGATCAGTGTGTTGACGACGGCTTGTTGGGTGTCGTTGCCGCGATTGATCAGCACGACCGAGACAGCAAAGGCGGGAATGAGGATCACAAGCACCAGTGCATAGAGATAGGTGGCGATCGAGTGACCGCGATGGAATTTACCGAGCTTGGGCACTTTGTGTACCCCGGCGATTGCCATCCGATTATAGCCCCTGCATCAACTTAGTGTACGACGATCTGAACGCCTGCGCGCCAGCCTTGTTCCAAAACCACGCTTCGGATTACTCGCCTAACGCTATTGTCGTCGACCCATCGGCTAACCAACACTTAGTGCGAAGTGCAGACTGTGCCTGCTTGCAATAATCAGTACTTCTATAACCGAGATAACCCGCAACTCGGCGTTCGGTTGCAGAGGCATGGCATGAATTGTTTGGCTCTGCTAAAGAGCCACCATGACCCAGACTATGATCCCGAGCGCACCCAAGCGGGTGTTCATCAAGACTTATGGCTGTCAGATGAATGTCTATGACAGCGACCGCATGGCCGACGCCTTGGCGCCGCACGGTTATACGCCGACGCAAGAGCTTGCTGAGGCCGATCTGGTCCTGCTCAACACTTGTCACATCCGCGAAAAAGCCTCGGAAAAGGTCTTCTCCGAACTGGGTCGCCTGCGTGAATTGCAGGATGAAAAGCGCGCCGCTGGCAGCGATATGATGATCGGTGTTGCCGGTTGCGTGGCGCAGGCCGAGGGCGAAGAAATTGCCCGCCGCGCGCCCGTGGTCGATCTGGTTTTTGGTCCGCAGGCTTACCACCGCCTGCCTGAAATGCTCTCGCAGGTCGAATCGCGCAAGCATCTGCACCCCTCGCTCAAGCGCGCCGTTATCGACACTGACTTCCCCGAAGAAGATAAGTTCGCTCATCTTCCTGCTGCCAAAAAAGAAGTGATGGTTGCGCGCGGCCTCACCGCTTTCCTTACTGTGCAGGAAGGCTGCGATAAGTTCTGCTCCTTCTGCGTTGTGCCCTATACGCGTGGCGCTGAAGTGTCCCGTCCGGTCTCCCAGGTGCTCGACGAAGCCCGTCGTCTGGTCGACGCCGGCGTCAAGGAAATCACCCTGCTGGGCCAGAACGTTAACGCCTACCACGGCACCGATGCCGCCGGGCGCGATGTCGGCCTTGGCGCGCTGGTTTATCTCCTCGCCGAAATTTCTGGCCTTGAGCGCCTGCGCTACACAACCAGCCATCCCCGCGACATGGACGATGCGCTGATCAATGCGCACCGTGATCTGCCGCTTCTCATGCCTTACTTGCACCTGCCGGTTCAGTCCGGTTCGGATCGCATTTTGAAGGCCATGAACCGCAAGCACACGCGCGCTGAATATCTCGCGCTCATCGAGCGCATCAAAACCGCGCGTCCAGACATGGCCATGTCCGGCGACTTTATCGTCGGCTTCCCCGGCGAAACCGATCAGGATTTCGAGGACACTCTCGATATCATCCGCCAGACCAATTACGCCTCGGCCTATTCGTTCAAATACTCGACCCGTCCCGGCACGCCGGGCGCAAATCTGGGCGATCAAATCGCCGAAGAGGTCAAAACCGAGCGCCTCCATCGCCTGCAAGAGCTGGTCAATCAGCAGACCACGGACTTCCACGCCTCCATGATCGGCAAAACTCTGCCGGTTCTTATCGAGCGCGTTGGTCGTCAGGCCGGTCAGATTGGCGGTCGCTCGCCTTACCTGCAAGCGGTTCACCTCGATGGCAGCCCAGATCTCATCGGCAATATCCATCAGGTCGAGATCATTGGCACCATGACCAATTCGCTTGTCGGGCGTTTGGCCCAAAGCTAGTCGTCTAATCTCTCCCCGCTAGCGGGGGGCTCATACCTCTCCCCGGGGGGAGAGGTCGGCCATCGGCCGGTTGAGAGGGGCTTAGGCGCGCCGCGCAAACGCAAGTCTCGCCAAATGTCAGCCCTTGCTTTGAGATAAAACTGTCACCAAATACTTGAAGACAGCGAACGCAAATTCACCTAGCGTCGTTATGTGTTGGCGACGCAGCCCGCGGCGCCTCCTTTGGGAGCCGAGAAAGTTTGAGCAGGCATTTGTCACCATCAGCAGATAACGCCCTCGCATCACAACTCGAACTCGCCTTTGACGATAATCGCCTAGCTTCACAGCTCTATGGTGATTTCGACCAAAACCTCGCCCTCGTTGAACAACGTCTTGCCGTCACGGCCACGCCGCGCGGCAATCATGTGTTGCTCAAGGGCGCAGCGTCCAAGGTTGATCAGGCGCGTCGCGTGTTGGAATCTCTTTACGCCGGTCTTGAAGAAGGTCGCCGCGCCGATATTGGCGATGTCGATGCGGTCATTCGCATGATCGAGACCGAAGACAGCCAGCTCACGCTGCCGTCCTTGGAAAAGAAGGGCAAGGTGCGCATGGCCCAGATTGCCACGCGCAAATCCACCATCGTTGCCCGAACCCCTGCCCAAGACGCCTATATGCGCGCCATGGAGCGCAGCGAATTGGTTTTTGGTGTCGGCCCTGCAGGTACCGGTAAAACCTATCTCGCCGTCGCCCATGCTGCCTCGCTTCTTGAGCGCGGCGACATCAATCGTATCATCCTCTCGCGCCCGGCGGTGGAAGCGGGCGAACGCCTCGGCTTCTTGCCCGGCGATATGAAGGATAAGGTCGATCCGTATCTGCGCCCGCTCTACGACGCGCTGCACGATATGATGAAGCCTGAAAATGTCGAGCGCTGCATTGCCTCGGGCATTATTGAAGTCGCGCCGCTCGCCTTCATGCGCGGTCGCACGCTCTCCAATGCCGTCGTCATTCTCGACGAAGCGCAAAACACCACATCGATGCAGATGAAGATGTTCCTCACCCGTTTGGGTGAGAACTCTAAGATGATCGTCACTGGCGATCCGACACAGGTCGATCTACCGCGTGGTGAAAAATCGGGCCTCGTGGAAGCAGTTCACCTCCTCGACGGTGTGGAAGGCGTTCACATTTCCCGCTTTGGTGACAAGGATGTGGTTCGCCACGCGCTTGTCGGCCGCATCGTCCGGGCCTATGAGGCTGATACTGCGCGCCGTCTGGCCAAGCAGAATGCTGCCGAAGGACAATCGAACTGACTACTCTGCCTCTTGAAGTGGCCATCATCCGCAACGCGGATGGTTGGCCAGACCATTTTGACGAACTCGCTGAAAAGGCGGTGTTTGCGGCCCTCGCTGGCGCCAAAGCGCGCCTCAAAGGGCCTGCCGAAATATCTGTTGTTTTCACCGATGATGAAGAACAACGAGAATTAAACGCCGAGTGGCGTGGCAAAGACTCCTCGACAAATGTTCTCAGTTTTCCGCAAATCGAGCCTTTTGGGCCTGTCTTCGGTATTTTGGGTGACATTACGCTGGCGCGAGAAACTCTTGAGCTAGAAGCAAAAGATCTGGGCAAGAGCCTCGAAGATCATTTCACCCACCTAATGGTGCATGGATTTCTGCATATTTTGGGGTATGATCACATCGAGGAAGAGGAAGCTCTTCAAATGGAAGGGTTGGAAACCCAGATATTGGCCGGGCTCGGTATTGCCGATCCTTACGCCGATTAAAGGTGATGCAACCCATTTTTGGATGGGCCATTTCGTCCGAAGGTAACAGAAGCCGCATATGCGGCAGGCATGATGAACGACAGCGACAGTAAAAACGCCTCGCGGGTGGCAGATAACCCTGAACCTCCTTCTAGTACCGCCTCCGCTTCACGGGGGCCTAACTTGTGGAGCCGCCTTAAGGGCCTTATGCCCCTGAAGTCGGTCTCGCTGCGCGACGACTTACAAGTCGCGTTAGAGGAGCCGAGAACCGCCGACGCTGGCGATTTCTCGGATAGTGAGCGCGTCATTCTTCAGAACGTGCTCAAGCTTTCTAAAGTCTCCGTGGACGACGTCATGGTCGAACGCTCGGATATCCATGCGGTATCGGGCGATATCAACCTGGGCACGCTCTTGGCTAAGTTCCGCCAAGTGGGTCACTCCCGTCTGCCGGTCTACGAAGAAGGCTTGGACGATATTAAGGGCTTCATCCATATCAAGGACGCTCTGGCCAAAATCACCGAGCCAGTGAGCGATCCGGAAAAAGATGTCCCGGTTAAGCTTTTGTCGGCAGCGCTCAAAACGCGCATCGACAAGCTCGGCATTATGCGCTCGGCCATGTTTGTGCCGACCTTTATGCCGGCAGCCGATCTCTTGCAGTCCATGCGCGCCAGCCGCACCCACATGGCCATCGTGGTCGATGAATACGGCGGCACCGATGGTCTGGTGACCATTGAAGATCTGCTCGAAGCCGTCGTTGGCGAGATCGAAGACGAACACGACGTTGCCGAGGCCGCTTTGATTCGTCGCGTCGGTGATGATCTCTTCATCGCCAACGCACGTGCCGAATTGGAAGATGTGCGTAAGCTCATTGGTCCCGATTTCGACCCCGTCGAATATGCCGAAGCGGTGGACACCATTGGTGGCCTCGTTTTCGATATTGCCGGTCACGTTCCCAAGCGTGGCGAACGCGTGTCGGGTAATGGTCCGCTCGAAGGCTTTGAGTTTGAAATTCTGGCGGCCGACAGCCGTCGTATCAAACGCCTACGCATTCGCCGCAAGCGCGCCGATGATGCGCCAGAACCTCTGGCCATCACCGACCAGCGCCCCGCCGAAGAAAAAATGGCAGCGGAATAGTTTTAAGGCAGCCCCCGGGCTGCCTTTTCTTTTGGTTCTGTACCGAGGGCTCTTTACCTCTCCCTTTGGGGGAGAGGTCGGCGCGAAATGCAGGGTGAGGGGCCCTATGCCCCTTGCCGTATTCCAACCTCACCCACCAGCCCAATCCCTCTCCCGCTCGCGGGGGAGGTTAGGTGGGTGCCATTCCCCAAAAACAAAAAAGGGGCAGCTAAGCCGCCCCCTTTCAAAACCCCAAAATCCAAAAGCCAAAAGCCTTATCGCGTCGCCCATTCCAATAAGCTCGCGAGCCCCACAAACGGCACGCCCGCCCGCTCGGAAAGCCCCGAAGCACAGGTGGACACTGTCGACACGCCGACGGTGCAATTGGCGGGCACATCGTTCTTCACCCGACGGGTTGCGTGTTCATTCAATTCAGGAATGAACAGCCCCTTGTCGCCCGCATACCCACAGCAGGTGATCGAGCTGAGCACCGCCAGCTTTTCCGAACACGCCTGCGCCACCGCTTCCGTCGCCGGTTGCTCTGCCAAGCGCTGTGCCGAGCAATTGTGGTGCACAGCCACCACGGGCAGACGCTGGGTGATGGTCAGGCGGGGCAAGACATGACTGAGCAAATACTGCGCGCTATCCGCGACCGCGGCCTCGCCCGGAAACTCCTTGAGATGCTTGGCGCAGGTTGATGCGTCCGTGACCACATTGAGCGCGCCGCCATGCGATAGGCGCGACAGCTCATCGTTGAGGGCGCCCCCCACACGTTTTGCCTCCTCAGGGAAACCCTTGGATTGGAACGGCTGACCACAGCATTGGCCGGTGAGCTTTTCGGGGATGATCACCTCATAGCCCGCCCGTTCGAGGAGGACCACCATGGCGTCCTGCGTCGACAGAAAACCTTCGTCCGTCTTTGGCGCGCCGAACATGCGGCTCGGGCAAGCGGGGAAATAGACAATCTTTTCCCGCGCTGGCTGCGAGATCGGTACGGGGAAGCCCGTTGTGCGCGGGTCTTGACGATTGTCGCGTGCCTTTGGTGTTCCGGTGCCGTGGTGCAACGCCCGCGAGACGCGTGGAATGCGGTTCCCGGTCAGCTTGCGTGCCGTATCTGTCAGTGCTTCCACAGCGCCACCGGGGATGATCGTCCTGGCCCCATCGGCCACGGCCAGACCAATTCGCATTCCCGTTTCAATCGTCGCGAGGTTTCCAGCGACAAGTTTGGCAATCGAATGCCCGGTGTCGCCGCGGCGTCGGGCCCTTTCGCCCATCACCATGGTGCCGGTCTCAATCCCAACCGGGCAGCGTAGCGCACATAGATTGCACGCCGCGCAAGTGTCGAGCCCGGCATATTGGAAATCGGCTTCAAACTTTTCCAACCGTGCCGGATCTTCGCTCGAAGCTCGCATGCGGGCGCGTTCGCGCGTCACGGCAATGCGTTGACGAGGCGTCAGCGTCATATGATGGCTGGGGCAGGCGGGTTCACAGAAGCCGCATTCAATGCACATGTCCACGAGGCCATCGGCCTGCGGCATGAGCTTGAGATGGCGCACATGCGCCTTGGGGTCGGCGTTCAAAATCACGCCCGGATTGAGTATGGTTTCGGGATCAAAGATCGCCTTGATCTCTTCCATCAAGCCATAGGCTTTTTTGCCCCACGCAATTTCAACGAATGGCGCAATCGCCCGGCCCGTGCCGTGCTCGGCCTTGAGCGAGCCATTGTAGCGCACCGAGACGAGGTCCGAGAGCGCTTGGTTGAAGAGGTCGAACTTTTCCGCGGCGCCCGGCTTGGCAAAGTCGTCGCCCATCAAAAAGTGCAAATTCCCCGCCAGCGCATGGCCAAAGATGATCGCGTCTTCATAGCCATGCTCATCGAGCATCGCGCGCACATCGGTCACAAAATCGGCGAGCATTTCAATCGGCGCGGCAATGTCTTCGGTCATCAGGGTGGTGCCCTGCGGACGCGTTGCCCCGGCGGTGGTGAAAAAGCCTTTGCGGATATCCCAGAACGCGTGGCTCAAATGCTCGTCGGTCGAGAAGTTGAGATGGGTCGCCCCGTGTCGCGCCAGCAAGTCCTCTGTCTTTTGCACCTCGGCAATCAGCGTTGCTTCGTCAGGCGCAGTCACGTCGATCAAAACCGCAGGTGAGTGCGCGGTCAGCCAAGGCAAAATGCTCGCCATGGCGGGCACATGCTCAACCGTCGCCAGCGCCCGGCGCTCGATATATTCGGCGGCATTGACGCCGACCGTCAGTTGCACCCCGCCATTGGCCATTTCGATAATGGCCCGCCCTGCCGATTGCGCGTCAGGGAAGGGGATCATCCCCGTCGATTTATACGGGTGCTCCGGCACGGTGTTGTAGGTCACTTCCGAGACAAAGCCGAGCGTGCCTTCAGAGCCCACCATAAGATGGATCAAAATGTCGAGCGGGTCGTGATAGTCGACCAGCGCATTGAGCGAATAGCCGACCGTGTTCTTGATCCGATATTTTTCCCGGATCAGCGCCACAAGCTCGGCGTCTTCCATCACCACATGATGCAGCTGGTGAATTTTCTCGAGCATAGACGCGTGGGTCTTGCGGAAGGCGGCGCAGCTCTCTGCATCGCCGGAGTCCAGCATGGTCCCGTCGGTCAGCACAATGCGCAGCCGGTCCATGGTGTAATAGGTGTTCTGCGCCACCCCGCAGCACATGCCTGAAGAATTATTGCTCACCACGCCGCCGATCTTGGCGGTGGCCTGGCTCGCCGGATCAGGCCCGATCTTTTTGTTAAAGGGCTTTAGCGCTTTGTTGGCTTCCGCCACGATCACCGCTGGCCCGAGCGTGATTTTCTCCGCGCCGGGGTGAATGGAGAGTTTTCGCCACCCGTCGCCCAAAACCGCCAGCACACCATCGGTGATGGCCTGGCCGGAGAGCGATGTTCCCGCCGCGCGGAAGGTCACGGGCAGGCCTTCAGCCCGCGCCGCTTTGTAGACCGCGCGCACATCATCTTCCGAATTGACGAAAACCACGACAGCCGGGATCAGGCGATAGCTGCTCGCGTCCCCGCTCCAAGCGTAGGTCATCAACGGGTCGGTGAAAATATTGCCCCGCACCTCGGATTTGAGACGCTGAGCCACCCGCTCGCCGGCGGCAAGGCGCTCGGGCGTGGGGGCTTGGGGTTGGGTGGAGTAGTTTGGGGCCTGGTACATAATTATAGCGCTAACATGTCAGAAGCACCCTGTGGAGGGTTTTCAATATTACCTTTGGTTTACGCCTCGCCGGTCCATGCGGGAAGTACGGCGTGGCACGCTTTGGTGATGCGTTCTATGAGTTCTTCTATGCGCTCTTCGCCGCGTCTCTCCCGCAGCACATAAATGCCGCTGATCGCGCGTCGCGGCTCGTCCGCCTGGTCCACCTCAAATAGCCCTTTGGCCTTGAGATCGTCGCACAGCACATTGGTGTGCAGCAATACGGCATCGGTCGCCAAGGCGTAGTCAATGCAGGCCGCCAGTGAGTTCGATCGAAACGCAAACCGGGCGCGATCAAAGATCGTCTCCACCCGCGTGCGCCGCAGTGTTGGGTCGAGAAATCGCTCGTGCCGGCTTTCGGCAATGGCGGTCGTGACCAGAGCGAATTGATCGATCTCGCTGGCCGATCGTGCCTGTCCCAAAAGCGGATGCCCTTCATGGGCGAAGAAGGCGTTGTAAACCTTGGCGAGGGGAATGAAATCTGTGCCCACTGATGGGCTCAACCCATCGATTTCATGGGCCAGAAACATCGAAATATCGCCTGAAAGCATTTGGTCGAGCAGCCGCAGCTGATTGCCTAAGCTCACCTGCACGGGCGATCGCGGAAACTCTTTTTCATAGTCGAGCACCATGTCGCGTAAAAACAGGGACCACCACGAATAGCCCGACCCGATCGACACCCCGCGCTGCACGCCCCGTTGCTGATCGCTGATCACCTTGAGAGTATTATCGTAGATGCGGCTCATCATCCGCGCGTTTTCATAAAGCGTTTCCCCGTAGCGGGTGAGCCTTACCCCGCGTGAGCTCCGCTCAAACAGCGCCGCGCCGATAGTCTCTTCAAGCTTGCGCATGTTGAAGGTCAATGTCGGTTGTGTAATCAGCAGGTTTTGTGCCGCTCCAGACAGTGAACCGGCATCCGCAACTGCCATGAATTGGGTGAGTAGCTTATCCATCGCCTCCTCCGGCTATAGACTGTTTCTATAATACGCA
Organism: Devosia sp. MC1541; assembly: GCF_012847305.1. Taxonomy (NCBI): domain Bacteria; kingdom Pseudomonadati; phylum Pseudomonadota; class Alphaproteobacteria; order Hyphomicrobiales; family Devosiaceae; genus Devosia; species Devosia sp. MC1541. The sequence continues at coordinate 130,327 of NZ_JABBDZ010000002.1, read as the reverse complement.
GGAAATTTCGTAGTTTTCCTAGCGATTTTTTTGGGTCACTGTCTCCTTAATCTGACGCGGTCGAAGAGCCGCGCATGAGGGAGAGGAATTTCACCAATTCGTTCACATGGCCTGTCTGTGGAATTTCGCGCCTAGCGCGATTCTTCCATACAAGAGATTGCCCAGCCGGATTTGGACGTGTAACGTTCGTAAATAGCTGGCAAGGCGCACAAAGCTTGCCCGATTATACCTCGGGCGGTGGCGAGCAAGGCAGAAACGGAAATGGGTTCGTTCTTCTTCATCTTGTAACCAGTTAGTGATTTAGCGACGGGAGGTCGCTGGTCATTCGCCAATCCCACTCCGGGATTGTGCACTTTGGGAGGATAAATATGACTATTCGTCTCGATAGACGTCAGTTTCTTATGGGCTCGTCCGCTCTCGCCGCTGCTGGCGCTCTGGGCCTAAGCCCAGCCTTCGCACAAAGCGCGGGCCTGCGTCAGTTCTTCTGGGGCGGTCAGGCGCGCGCCGACCGAACCTATGGCGTCAACGACCTGTTCAAGGCCGCCAATGGCGCAGAGGTTGATTCCAGCTTCCTCGGCTGGGGCGACTACTGGCCAAAGCTGGCCACTGAAACCGCAGGCGGCAATTCGCCAGACATCGTCCAGATGGACTATCGCTTCATCGTTGAATACGCCAAGCGCGGCGCCATTGCTCCGCTCGACGAATATGTCGGCAATCAGCTCAAGCTCGACGGCTTTGATGCCGACCAGCTCGAAGGCGGCAAGGTTGACGGCAAGCTCTACGGTATTTCGCTGGGCGCCAACTCGGTGGCCCAGCTGGTCAACGTCGCAGCTTTTGAAGAAGCCGGTATCGATCTGCCGAACCGCGACACCACCTATGATGACATCCGCGCCATGGGCGAGGCATTCCTCTCCAAGAATATCCGCGGTGGCATTCGCGTTATCGCTGACGGTTCGGGCTCCGAGCCAATGCTCGACAACTGGCTCCGCCAGAAGGGCCTCGCGCTCTACACCGCTGATGGCAAGCTCGGCTTTGATGCCGACGCAGCGATCGAATGGTTCACCTTCTGGAACCAGATGCGCGCCGACAAGATCTGCGTTGACGCCGAAACTCAGGCGCTCGACACCAATGGTCCGCTCGAAACAACCATGGTCGTGATGGGCAAGTCGGCCATGATGCCGTCGAACTCTAACCAGCTCGTGGGCTTCCAGGCGCTGATGACCGACAAGGTCACCATCACCAGCTATCCGCGTATTGCAGCGGGTGTTGGCGGCGGTCACTACCGCAAGCCATCCATGTTCTTCTCCATCGGCGGCTCGTCCAAGAACAAGGAACTGGCAGCTGAGTATCTCTCCTACTTCATCAACGATCCTGAAGCAGGCAAGATTCTCGGCGTCGAACGCGGCATTCCGTGCATTCCGGGCGTCCGCGAAGCCATCGCGCCGACCCTGAATGAACAGGATCAGATCGCGCTCGATTTCGTTGCCAACCTTGGCGATCTCTTGGGCGCTCTGCCTCCTCCTCCACCAGCCGCTGCTGGCGAAATCGACATCTCCGTGCTGCGTACGCTCAGCCAGGAAGTCGCTTTCGGCGCACGCACGCCAGAAGACGCCGGCCAGTATTTCGTCACTGAAGCAAGTGCCGTTCTGGCGCGTCAGGCCTAAAACCTAGGGGACCGTATATGGCCACGCAGGTTGATACGAAACATATGACTTCGGCAGCCCGCGTGGCCGCCCCATCGGTGTGGCGGGGGATATGGGAAAACCATGCCCCCGGCTACCTCTTCCTTTTGCCTTGGTTCATCGGCTTTTTGGGCCTGACCATCGGGCCGATTCTGACGTCTCTCTATCTCAGCTTTACCCATTTCGATCTGCTCACCGCCCCACGCTGGGCTGGGCTCGATAACTACACGCGCATGTTCACCAACGATCCGAAGTTTGCCGCCTCTATGCGCGTCACCTTCGTCTTCGTTATCTTCTCGGTGCCGCTCAAGCTCGCCTTTGCGCTCGGCGTCGCGCTGCTGCTCAATCGCGGCATGAAGGGGCTCTCGATCTATCGCGCGCTGTTTTATCTCCCGAGCCTTTTGGGTGCCTCCGTTGCGATCGCCATTCTTTGGCGTCAGATTTTTGCCGGCAATGGTTTGGTCAATCAGGTCCTCGCCAATTTCGGCATTGAAGGCCCAAGCTGGATTTCCAATCCGAACACCTCGCTGTGGACGCTGATTATTCTGGCCGTCTGGCAGTTTGGCTCGCCCATGATCATCTTCCTCGCTGGGCTTCGTCAGATCCCGCAGGATATGTATGAGGCGGCAAGCCTTGATGGTGCGTCGCGCTGGCGTCAGTTCTGGAAGATCACCCTTCCCATGCTGACCCCGGTGGTGTTCTTCAACGCCATTATCCAGACCATTGAAGCCTTCAAGAGCTTCACCCCGTCCTTCATCATCTCGGGCGGCACAGGCGGTCCGATCAACTCGACCCTGTTCTATACGCTCTATCTTTACAACGAGGCCTTTGGCTTCTTCCGCATGGGCTATGCCTCGGCGCTCGCTTGGGTGCTGCTGATCATCGTCGCTGCGTTTACCGCCTTCTCGTTCCTCACCTCAAAGTTCTGGGTGCACTATGACGACTGATGCAGACCGTCTCACCGTCGTGACCTCGACGTCACCGACCCGCAAACGCATCATGTCGGTTGTGGCGCATGGCTTGCTGATCACTGCGTCGATCATCATGCTCTACCCCTTGCTATGGCTTCTTGCGGCGTCGTTCCGCCCTGAGAACGAGATCTTCACCTCGGGCATTTCGGTGCTGCCGAGTCTGAATTGGAGCATTGATAGCTACTTCCGTGGCTGGAATGGGTTGCGCGTTGGCTTTGGCCAGCTCTTCCTCAATTCCTTTGTCATCTCCGGCCTGTCGGTGATCGGCAATGTCATGGCCTGCTCGCTGGCCGCCTTTGCCTTTGCGCGCCTCGAGTTCTTTGGCCGCAACTTCTGGTTCGCCATGATGCTGATGACGCTCATGCTGCCCTATCAGGTCACCCTGATCCCGCAGTATGTGATGTTCCTCAACATGGGCTGGGTGAACAGCTTCCTTCCCCTCGTCGTGCCAAAGTTCTTGGCCGCCGACGCCTTCTTCATCTTCCTGATGGTGCAGTTCTTCCGTGGCATCCCCAAGGAGCTTGATGAAGCCGCGCGTATGGACGGGGCAGGGCCGTGGCGCATCTATTGGAAGATTCTTCTTCCCTTGAGCACGCCGGTTCTGGCGACCGCCGCGATCTTCACCTTCATCTGGACCTGGGACGATTTCTTTGGCCCGCTGATCTATCTTTCCGATCTGCGCCAATACACCGTCATGCTCGGTCTGCGCACCTTCGTCGATAGCACCGGCCAGTCCGACTACGGCGGCATGTTCGCCATGAGCGTCCTCGCTCTGGTGCCGATCTTCGTCTTCTTCCTCGCCTTCCAGCGCCTCCTCATCGAGGGCATTGCCACCACCGGCATGAAGCGCTGATCGCGGACCTAAATTGCACAGGAGCGGCCACACCCGCCGCTCCTTCCAGACCAAATTGAATTGAGGGTTCTCCTCCAATGACGATTAAGTTTGCAGCCATCGGCGTCAACCACGCCCATATTTACGGGCAGGTCGATTGCCTCAAGCGCGCTGGTGCGCAGTTTGTTGGCTTCTATTCGGCTGAAGACGACCTCGCCGCCACTTTTGGCGCGAAATATCCCGAAGCGCCGCGCGTGTCCGATCCGGCCGTCCTGCTCGAAGACCCGTCCATTCAGATCATCACAACCGCCGCAATTCCCGGCGATCGCGCCGAGATCTGCCTCGCCGCCATGCGCCACGGCAAAGACGTGCTCACTGACAAGCCGGGCATGATTTCCTTTGCCCAGTTTGACGAGATCCGCCGCGTCCAAAAGGAAACCGGCCGCATCTTCTCCGTGCTTTACTCCGAGCACTTTGAAGTTCCGGCTGCGGTCGAAGCAGGCAATCTCATTGCGTCTGGCGCCATCGGCAAGGTGGTCAACACCATCGGCATGGGCCCGCATTCTTTGCGCCTCAACAATCGCCCCGATTGGTTCTTCACCCGCAATCGCTACGGCGGCATTTTGTGCGACATCGCCAGCCACCAGTTCGAGCAGTTCCTGTTCTTCTCGGATGCCATGGATGGCGAAGTGGTGTCTGCTTCCGTTGCCAACCGCAATAACCTACACCGTCCGGGCCTTCAGGATGTTGGCGATGCTCACGTCCGCACGCAAAACACCACCGGCTATGTCCGCGTCGATTGGTACACCCCCGAAGGTCTCCCCACTTGGGGCGATGGACGCCTGACCATTTTGGGCACTGAGGGCTATATCGAGTTGAGGAAATACGTCGATATCGACGGCAAGCCCGGCGATAACCACCTCTTCCTCGTCGATAAAAAGGGCGTCCACTACAAGGATTGCTCTGGCGTCGAGCTGCCCTTTGGCCGCCAGTTCCTCGACGACGTGCGCAATCGCACCGAAACTGCCATGCCACAAGAGCGCTGCTTTAATGCCATGAAAATGGCCCTCAATGCTCAAAATCTGGCCGAGCAAGGCACGGAGTGGGCCCAATGAGCCGCGTCTATAACGTTGCTGTCGTCGGCATGGGCATTGGCCGCAGCCACATTGTCGAAGGCTATCTGACCAATCCCGACAAGTTCAAAGTTTTGGCGCTATGCGACCTTAACGTCGAGCGCATGAATGCGGTGGGCGACGAGTTCGGCATCGAACGTCGCATCACCAATTTCGATGATCTGCTCACCATGGCCGACGTTGATATTATCGACGTCTGCACCCCGCCCATGCTGCACCACCCGATGACGCTGGCCGCCCTCAAGGCGAACAAGCACGTCATCTGCGAAAAGCCGCTGGTTGGTTCTCTGGCGCAGGTCGATGAAGTCATCGCCGCCGAGGCCCAGTCAAAAGGCCGCCTCATGCCGGTCTTCCAATATCGATTTGGCGATGGCGTCGAACAGGCAAAAACCATCATCGACGCTGGCATTGCCGGAAAGCCTTATGTCGGCACCGTCGAAACCCTCTGGCGTCGTGGCCCCGATTATTACGCCGTGCCGTGGCGCGGTAAGTGGGCTACCGAGCTCGGTGGGGTGCTCATGACCCACGCCATTCACCCCCATGACATGTTCACCTATCTCATGGGCGACGTATCCCGCCTCTTTGGTCGCGTCGCCACTCGCGTCAACGACATTGAAGTCGAAGATTGCGTCTCCGCTTCCGTCGAAATGGCGAGCGGCGCTCTGGGTAGCTTCACGGCAACCCTTGGCTCCTCCACCGACATTTCGCGTATTCGTCTGGCGTTTGAAAACGTCACCTTCGAAAGCGATCACGCGCCTTACAATCCCGGCGACAAGCCGTGGAAGATCGAGCCGCGCAATCCAGAAACGGCGGCCAAGATCGAAGCTCTACTAAAAGATTGGAAGCACGTCCCGTCGCGTTTCCAAACGCAGATGGCGCGCTTTTACGATGCGCTAGAAGCCAATGGCCCGCTGCCCGTCACTAGTGCCGACTCTCGTCGCGCGCTGGAACTGGTCACGGCCTTTTACCACTCGTCTTCAACCCACACTGAGGTTGAACTTCCCCTCCGCCCCGATCACCCGCTCTATCAGAGCTGGGTTCCGGCCGCATTCCGCTAACAGGGAGATCCACTATGGCAACCAGCATCGAACTGCGGCAGATTAAAAAGGCCTATGGCGAAGTCCCGGTCATTCACGGCGTTGATCTCACCATCGAGCCGGGGCAATTCACCGTCTTCGTTGGCCCCTCCGGCTGCGGCAAGTCCACCCTCCTGCGCATGATCGCGGGTCTTGAGCCGATCACTGGCGGGGACCTCATCATTGATGGTCAGCGCATGAACGATGTGCCCGCTGCCAAGCGCGGCATCGCCATGGTGTTCCAGTCCTATGCGCTTTATCCGCATATGTCGGTCTATCAGAACCTGGCCTTTGGCCTTGAGACCGCACGCATGCCCAAGGCCGAGATCGAAAAACGGGTGCAGCAGGCCGCGGCGATCCTCAAGATCGAGCCGCTCCTCAAGCGCAAGCCAAAGCAGCTCTCAGGCGGTCAGCGCCAACGCGTCGCCATTGGCCGGGCTATCGTACGCGAGCCAAAGATCTTCCTCTTTGACGAACCGCTGTCCAACCTCGACGCCGAACTGCGCGTTGCCATGCGCGTGGAGATTGCAAAACTCCACAACGACCTTGGCAACACCATGATCTACGTGACCCACGATCAGGTCGAAGCCATGACCATGGCCGACAAGATCGTGGTTCTGCGCGCGGGTATTCTGGAACAGGCCGGCGCGCCGCTCGATCTTTATAACAATCCGCGAAACCTCTTTGTGGCCGGGTTCATCGGTTCGCCGAAAATGAACTTCCTCACCGCCACAGTTGAGAACGGTGCCGTCAAAGCTGCGGGGTCCTCCCTGCTCCTCGGCCGCGACGTCACCGGAACCAAAACTCTGGGCATCCGCCCGGAGCACATCACCATCTCGGAAGGCAGCGGCATCAAGTTCGCCGACGTGCGCGTCGACCTGATCGAGAACCTCGGCGGCCAAACTGTGGTCTATGCCACCACCTCTGATGGTGAAGCGCTCACAGTCGTTCTTGAAGGCCAGCGCGCGGTCGCAATGGGCGCAACGATCACCCTCTATCTCGATCCGAGCAAGGTTCACGTCTTCGACGAAGCTGGAAACGCCATAAGCCAATCCTAGGCCCCTCTACAGGCCCAAAAGTGCCAGCCAAAAGCCCCGTGTATGCCCATCCACGGGGCTTTCTTTTTGGTGTTAGGGCAGGTCACGGACCTTGGGTTCGCGCGCCCAATGACGCACCGGCCCAACCGAGATCAGCTCCTCAATCGGCACAACGCCCTCGTCTTTTTCAACGCGAGCGGCATCGAGCAAGATTTGTGTCCCCTTGCAATGGGCAATGGTTTTGCAATGCGCGAACGCGTCCATAAACCATTGAATTGCGGCACCATTTTTGAGCAGCTTTTCGGCAGCGTCTGGCATGAGGATTGACGCCACAGCATCAAAAATCACCGCAGGCGAACCCTCAAGTTTTCCATCAGCCTTGAGCGTTCCACCCTTAACTGGAATACCGCCAACCTTAGGCGCGACCAAAAACGCTGTCCCGCCAGCGCCTTCGATCTCGCTTTTCAGCTGATCAATACTGGCCTTATCCGACCCTTCGGCGAACAAAATGCCAATCTTACGCCCCTCAAAAGTCTTCTTCGCCTGCTTCTGGATAGAGAGCGCATCGGATGTGCCAAGGTCCACAGGCTCTCTCGCGGCCTTGGATTTTGCGGGCAAATCCATCGCGAGGCCCGCGGCGACACGTTTGGCTAACCCCTCGTCAATATTGCGCAAATTGCTCATGACGCGGACACGCACATGCTCCAGCGTCACCTTCGAGAGCTCGAACACAATCGCGTCGATGAGATGGGCCTGCTCATTCCCGGTCTGGCTTTTGAAGAACAGGCGCGCCTGCGAATAATGATCCGCAAACAAATCCGCGCGCATGCGAAGCTTCTCGGTCGGATCGTTGCGCTCGCCATTCTCGGCGAGCGTTGTAAAACCGCTGTCGAGAGAAGCCCTTGGCCCGGAGTTCTCCCCGGCCTCGTAAAGGCTGTTAGGTTCATAATTCGCGCGACCCTTAGGTACGAGCGTTTGCATCATGCCGTCGCGTTGGAAATTATGGAAAGGGCACTTTGGAGCATTGATCGGGATCTGGTGGAAATTCGTCGTGCCCAAACGCGATTTTTGCGTGTCGAGATAGGAGAACAACCGGCCCTGGAGCAGCGGGTCGTTTGAGAAATCAATGCCGGTAATTAGATTGGATGGCAAAAAAGCCACCTGCTCCGTTTCGGCAAAGAAATTGTCGACGTTCCGATTGAGCGTCATACGGCCAATGATCTCGACCGGAATCTCTTCCTCCGGAATAAGCTTGGTGGCGTCGAGCACGTCATAAGGCTGTTTGGCGGCCCATGCTTCGTCAAAAACCTGCACACCCAAATCCCATTGCGGGAAGTCGCCACCGTCTATTGCTTCAAACAAGTCCCGGCGATGGAAGTCTGGGTCAGCCCCAGCCAGTTTCACCGCTTCATCCCAAGTCGTTGATTCAATTCCTAAAACTGGTTTCCAGTGGAATTTAACAAACGTGCCTTCACCCTTTGCATTGACGAAGCGGAAGGTGTGGACGCCAAAGCCTTCGATCATGCGCAAGGACCGTGGAATGCCGCGATCCGACATGGCCCACATGATCATATGGCTGGTTTCTGGCATCAGGCTCACCCAGTCCCAGAACGTGTCATGGGCCGAAGCGGCCTGCGGATAGCCGCGATCGGCTTCCATCTTAACGCTATGAACCAAATCAGGAAATTTCATTGCATCCTGGATAAAGAACACCGGAATGTCGTTGCCGACGAGGTCCCAATTGCCCTCTTCCGTATAGAGTTTGACGGCAAAGCCGCGTACATCGCGCGGCGTGTCGACCGAACCAGCGCCACCAGCCACGGTCGAAAACCGCACGAACACCGGGCAGCTCGTGCCAGCCTTTTGAAAGAGCTGCGCTTTTGTGAGTTGGGGAATCGCTTTGGTGACTTCAAACACCCCATGCGCGCCGGACCCACGAGCATGCACAATGCGTTCGGGGATGCGCTCATGGTCAAAGTGGAAGATTTTTTCGCGCAGCACGAAATCTTCGAGCAGCGTCGGACCGCGCGATCCGGCCTTGAGACTGTTCTGATTGTCGGAAATGCGATGACCGTGGTTGTCGGTCAGAAAAGCGCTGGGGTCCGCCCCCATGGGAGCCTGCTGCTGTAACTCGCCAGAGTTGCCGCGCTTCTCGTCGGGCGTGAATTGTACTTCGCCGGGTGCGTGCTCATGTAAGCTATTGGAATTAGAAGGAGAGTTTTTCTCGTCTGGCATGGGGTTCTCCGCAGAACAAGGTCTGTCGGGGGCCGCACCGGAATGGTCTCAACAGCGGCACCCTAATCCAAGAGAACTCTTGGGGAGCAGTGCCGTTCCGCCAAAGCCAGGTTCTGGTCAGGAAGTGAACGCCAAACAACAAAAAGGCCCCCGAAGGAGCCGATTTGTTTTGCCAACTATTTCACCGAATTGGAGCGGGCGATGGGATTCGAACCCACGACCCTAACCTTGGCAAGGTTATGCTCTACCCCTGAGCTACACCCGCATTCCGTATCGGTATAGAAGATTTCCTCGCGGAAGGTTATCTTCTGGTCAAAGCCCTAAGGCCTTGAAGTATTTGGAGCGGGCGATGGGATTCGAACCCACGACCCTAACCTTGGCAAGGTTATGCTCTACCCCTGAGCTACACCCGCGCTCCGTTTTTGTTGCCGCGCCTTGTCGTTGCGCCAACGAGGGCTTATATGCCCAATCGCCCGGCTGATTGCAACCCGATATTTTCCGGAGACCCAACTTGTTCAAAGGGCTGTGGGAAACGCTCTTGAAACGCTAGGCGGAACAAGGGAAAAAGGGGTCCAAGGCTTTGTAGCAAAAGCAGAAGAGCAGATTGCCATGACCATGTCGTTTGATGCAGCACCCAGTGCTTCTCGTCCTCCTGCAGAGCTAATCCGCGATGGTAGTGACGCCGGTTTTAAAGCGGATGTGATCGACGCATCCCTAGAGACTCCAGTCCTTGTGGACTTCTGGGCCCCTTGGTGCGGCCCTTGCCGCCAGCTTGGCCCAGCCATTGAAAAAGTGGTTGCCGAAAAGGCCGGAGCCATCCGTCTCGTCAAAATTAATATCGACGAACATCCTCATTTTGCTGGCCAACTTGGCGTCCAGTCCATTCCGGCGGTCTTCGCATTTGCTGGCGGTCGCCCGGTCGATGGCTTTATGGGCGCTATGCCAGAAGGCGAAGTGCGCCGTTTTGCCGAGCGCGTTATTTCGGCTGCGCCTGCAGGACAACCGGCTGCCGATACGCTCGAAAGCCAAATCGCGGATGCTCTCAACATCGCGCAGCAGGCAATTGCCGCTGGCGATCTCCCGCAAGCCGTTGAAATCTTTGGCATGGTTCTCCAGCACGTCCCTGATCACGCTCAGGCGCTGATCGGATTGGCCGGTGTCTATTTGGCCGCCGATGAGCTTGAAGAAGCACGCGCAACCTTGGATGCTGTTCCCGAAGCTGGCCGCACCGGCGACGCTTACAATGCCTTGGTCAATGCCATTCGCCTCAAGGACGAGGCCGCAGGCCTATCCGAATCTGCGGCGCTAGAAGCCACAGTGGCTGCCGAGCCCGACAATCATCAGGCACGCTTTGATCTCGCCATGGTGCTCAATGCTGAAGGCAAGCGCGTCGAAGCAGCGGAAGCTTTGGTCACGATTTTCAAGCGCGATCGCACTTGGAATGAAGATGCGGCCCGCAAGAAACTGCTCGAGTTCTTCGAGGCTTGGGGCTTTAAAGACCCGGCAACCGTTAAGGGTCGCCGTCTCCTCTCTGCAGCGCTGTTTTCCTAAGGATACTATGCCTACGCGCCCCACAAGCATTGCTGAGCTGCCGCAATCGGTTGCCATCTTCCCGCTGAGTGGGGCGCTGCTGCTGCCCTTTTCTCATCGGCCTCTCAATATTTTTGAGCCGCGCTATATCGAGATGATCGATAAGGCCTTGGGGGGCGATCGCCTGATCGGGCTCATCCAACCAGAAGATATGAGCGAGGAAAGTCCAAAGGGCGAAGTGCCCTTGCAGCAGATCGGCTGCCTTGGTCGCCTCACGCATTTTGAAGACAATGCCGATGGTCGCTATTTCGTTGTTTTGGAAGGGATTTGCCGTTTCCGCCTTGAACGGGAGCTAACGGTCGATACGCCTTTCCGTCAGGCTGAAATTTCTGCTCTCGGCTATGATGCAGATTTCGAGCGCACCTATGGTGAGGGCGCGGTTGATCGCCAGCGCTTCCTCAAAATGATGCGGGACTATGCTGAATTCGCCAATTTTGAACTCAATTGGGAAGAGATTGAGAGCACAGGCACAGCTGACCTTGTCAATTTCTGCTGTATGGTGTCGCCCTATGGGGCCGCTGAAAAGCAGGTCTTGCTTGAAGCGCAAACCCTTCACGATCGTGCGGAGACCCTGATTGCCATGACAGAATACGAAATGGCACGCGGCTCTAGCGATGGCACTGTCTCGGTGAACTAATGGTCAAGGGCGACATCGTTCCGCGCTATGTATTGCATCCGCAAACCCTCGAAATGCTGGTTTGTCCGATGACGAAGACGCGGCTGACCCTGTCGCCCGACAAGTCCGAACTAATTTCGGTCGCCGCGCGATTGGCCTTCCCTATTGTCAAAGGGGTGCCGCTTCTGAGTCTCGACGACGCACGCGCCGTCGAGCTCGAAGAAATTCAGAAACTGCGGTTGGTCTAAAGCGGTATCCCGCTCAAGAGCTTAGGGCCATTGCCGGCAGATGCCGCTCGGATCAAAGCGGATTTCACCGGACCCGCACGGTCGACCAGGCCCAGCCCGAAATCGCGCACCGCTCGAATGGGAGCAATCTCATTGGAAAACAGCCTATTCATGCCATCGGTCACCACGGCCATGGAGGTCGTGTCAAACCGCCGCCAGCTCTGGTAGCGCTCCAGCACGTCTTGTGTTCCGTGGTCGAGGCCGAGGCGCATGGCGTCCACAATGACTTCGGCCAGCGCCGCAACGTCCTTCAGCCCGAGATTAAGCCCTTGCCCAGCAATTGGGTGCACGACATGGGCGGCATCCCCCACAAGCGCGAGGCGTGGCCCGATAAAGCTTTTTGCGAGCTGCAATCGCAGGGGAAAGCCTGCGAGCTTGTCCTCAAGCGTCACCTTGCCCAGCATTGAACCCATAACGGCTTCAATCTCCTCTGCCAGTTGCTCCGGCGTCATGGCGAGAAAGCGCTTCGCCGCTTCAGACGTCTCAGTCCACACCAGTGAAGAGCGGTTGCCCGGCAAGGGGAGGCTGGCAAAAGGCCCCGCAGGCCTAAAATGCTCATATGCGACGCCATCATGAGCCAATTCATGGCTGATCGTCGCCACTAGCCCCGTTTGATTGTAATCGGCCCCCATCGTGTCGATACCGGCTTGCTTGCGCAGCCAAGACTGCGCGCCGTCGGCTGCCACGATCAGCGGCGCGATGAGTTCACGACCATCCTCAAGCGTAATGGTGCTGAGCGATGCGCCTGCATCCCAAGATTGGATTGCGGCCGGTGCAATGACCGAGATGTTCGGCGCAGTTGCCTCGAGCAAGGCGCCGACACTCGCTTGGTTCGGCACCATATGCGCAAAGGGTTCGCCGGGTCCAACTTCGCCATCAAACTGTAGAAACATGGGGCGAGCCAAATCCCCTGTTCCGGAATCCGTAATGCGCATGGCAGTCATGGCCTGCGCATGCGGGGCCATGTCATCCCAGACGCCCAAGACCTCGAAAATGCGACGCACTCCAGCAGCAATGGCCGAAGCGCGGTTGTCTTGCGGAACAGAGAGTGGGCGGCGATCAACGAGGCCAACACGAATTCCTGCAGCTGAGCGCACCAGCGCTAAAGCCAGCGTAAGGCCCACGGGCCCCGCGCCCACGATCAGCACATCAAAACGCTCACAGCTGGACTTTGTCATGAACCACTCCACTTCTGTTCTCGGTTCTGGCCTGCATGTGTGATCGGGGCAAGCCCCCAGCAAGCCCCGGGCCCAAAAAGGGGGCCAAAACACGCGCCTAAATATTAACCGCCATGCCGCGTCGATGCTCAAAAACTAGACGCATGTTAGTCGCCTGGGTCGCCTTAAAATTAGGCGACGTGGTAACACGCTGATTTAAAACGATTTTCTTGCGACGCTCATAGTTGGCATGGCGCTTGAGTCTGAGTTGGCATTCCACACTGCGCCAGATGGCGCCAAGGGGGTAAGATGAAACTCGTTGTTGCCATCATTAAGCCGTCGCGCTTGGAAGAAGTCCGTCAGGCACTGAATTCGCTCGACGTCCACGGCATGACTGTCACTGAAGTCAAAGGCTATGGCCGCCAGAAGGGCCATTCGGAAATCTATCGCGGCACCGAATATGCCGTGCATTTCCTTCCCAAGCTGAAAGTCGAAATCGCTGTCGAAAGTGATCAGGCCGACGCTGTTGTTGTCGCCATCCGCGACGCCGCCCAGACCGGCCGCATCGGCGACGGCAAGATTTTCGTCCTCGATCTGCTTGCAGCGACCCGGATTCGCACCGGTGAAACCGGCGCGTCCGCGCTCTGATCCGCCCTTTCAGGAGAATTATTGTATGATTGCGTTGAACGCTCCTCTTAAGATTGCAGGCGGTGTCGCGCTCGCGACAGCTTTGCTGGCGCTGCCCGCCGCAGCCCAAGATGCAGTTCCAGAAGCCGTTGCAGCCATTTTTGGTGAAGCGACGCTTCACACCCAGTTTATTCTGAACAGTTTCCTGATGTTGTTCGGTGGCATCCTTGTTTTCTGGATGGCTGCTGGTTTTGCCATGCTCGAAGCGGGCATGGTCCGTAAGAAAAACGTCTCCATGCAGCTGCTCAAGAACATCTTGATGTACTCGCTCGCATGTCTTGCTTACTACGTCATCGGCTACAAGTTGATGTACCCCGGCGATGCGTGGATCATCCCGAACGTCTTGGGCGCGCTTGGCATTGCTGTTCTTGAGCCTGTTGGTCTCACTGCAGACGCAGCCGATCTGACCTACGCAACCACCAGCTCGGACTTCTTCTTCCAGGTGATGTTCTGCGCCACTGCAGCTTCGATCGTATCGGGCACTGTTGCCGAGCGCATCAAGCTGGTTCCGTTCATGATCTTTGTCGCGATCCTGACCGCGCTGGTTTACCCAATCCAGGCATCCTGGAAGTGGGGCGGCGGCTTCCTCGACACCAACTTCGGTTTCCTCGACTTCGCCGGGTCCACAGTTGTTCACTCCGTTGGCGGCTGGGCTGCTCTCGCAGGTGCGATTGTTCTGGGTGCTCGTAAGGGCAAGTACAATGCCGATGGTTCAGTGAACCCGATCCCGGGCTCCAACATGCCGCTTGTTGTTCTGGGCATGTTCATCCTCTGGATGGGTTGGTACGGCTTTAACGGTGCGTCGCAGCTGGCAATGGGCACCATTGGCGATATCGCTGACGTTGGTCGCGTTATGGCAAACACCAATGCCGGTGCACTTGGTGGCGCGCTTGCCGCCGCTCTGCTGGCTGGCGTGATGTATAAAAAGGTCGACCTGACCTTTGTGGTCAATGGTGCTCTCGCAGGCCTCGTCTCGATCACTGCTGAACCACTCACCCCAGGCCTTGGCACCGCATCGCTGATCGGTGCTGTCGGTGGCGTTATCGTTGTTCTCTCGGTGCCACTGCTCGACAAGTTCAAGATCGACGACGTTGTCGGTGCGATCCCAGTTCACCTATTTGCAGGCATGTGGGGCACCATCGCCGTCGTCTTCACTAATGCTGACGCCACCCTTGGCGGCCAGTTGATCTCGATCCTTGTTGTTGGTGTGTTCACCTTCGTCATCAGCTTTGCTGCCTGGACCATCCTCAAGGCGGTGATGGGCCTGCGCCCAAGCGCCGACGATGAAGAAGTTGGTCTCGACGTTGCTGAAGTTGGCGTCGAAGCCTACCCGCAATTCAAGTAATTGCCGCGAACGCCGGGCGTGTCTCACGCCCGGCGTTCCCCCCTCTTATTAGCGGCGTGCAGCTCGCGTCCCTCTTGGCCCGCCACAGAGGCTTCCCACTCGCACTGCGCGTGCTGCACACCCCTAATAAGCCCTGCACAAATAATAAGCGCCAAAAGAATATTTCGCTCAGTAATTGTGCAAATTAGATCTCCGTTTTCAGCGGGCGAATTCCCTAACTTCCTAAGTATTTGCTGTTTCTGCAAGATTCTTGTTTCGCTCAATTGGCACGCGACTTGAGTCTCATCTTGTATTCGACACTGCGTCCTGTGACGCGAAGGGGGTCAGATGAAACTTGTTGTTGCCATCATCAAGCCATCGCGGCTGGAAGAGGTCCGGCAGGCGCTCAATTCACTGGATATTCACGGCATGACCGTGACCGAGGTGAAAGGCTATGGGCGCCAGAAAGGGCACTCGGAAATCTACCGTGGCACTGAATATGCCGTGAATTTCCTGCCCAAGCTCAAAATCGAAATCGCCGTTGAAGACGATCAGGCGGACACCGTCGGCGCGACCATCCGCGATGCCGCCCAAACCGGCCGTATCGGCGACGGTAAAATCTTCATTCTCGACCTGCTCGCTGTCACCCGTATTCGCACCGGCGAAACCGGCGCATCCGCGCTTTAATCACTCCTGGAGACCAAGATGAAATCATCAAAACTTTTTGGGAGTGCGGCGTTAGCCTCCCTCTTTTTAGCCTTGCCGGCCCTCGGGCAGGATGCCGCCCCCGCTGAAATGGTGGAAGTCGCAACCATCGACTCTGGCGATACCGCATGGATGATTGTTTCGACCCTGTTGGTCATCCTGATGACCATCCCGGGCGTGGCCCTGTTTTACGGCGGGCTGGTGCGTTCGAAGAACATTCTCTCGGTGATCACCCAAGTCTTCGGCGCCTTCTCGATGATCGCGCTGCTGTGGGTCGCTTTCGGCTATTCCCTAGCCTTCTCGGGTCCCAGCGAAGGTGGATTGTCGGCGTACATCGGCGATCTCTCCAATCTCTTCCTCGCCAACGTCACACCCGACTCGGTGTCAGGATCAATTCCAGAACTCGTCTTCGTTGTCTTCCAGCTGACGTTCGCTTGTATCACCGCGACGCTGGTTGTCGGCGGTATTGCTGAACGCATGAAGTTCGGTGCTGTGATGGCGTTTCTCGCCATCTGGTTTGTCTTCTCCTACCTGCCGATTGCACACATGGTGTGGTCTGGGGCCGGCCTGTTCTTCAACATGGGCGCGCTCGATTTTGCTGGTGGCACGGTCGTCCACATCAACTCCGGCGTTGCTGCACTGGTCGCGGCCATCGTACTTGGGCCGCGCCTTGGCTACATGAAAGAGCCAATCGCTCCACATAACCTCGTCTTCACCTATGTCGGTGCTTGCCTTCTCTGGGTTGGTTGGTTCGGCTTTAATGCTGGTTCGGCTCTGGGTGCGAACGGGCTGGCCGCTCAAGCCTTCCTCAACACCATCACGGCTCCTGCTGCGGCTGGCATTGCCTGGGCTGTCGGCGAAAAAATCACCCGTGGTCATGCCTCGTCGCTGGGCTTTGTTTCGGGCGCCGTTGCGGGCTTGGTTGCCATCACTCCGGCAGCGGGTTTTGCCGGTACCTTCGGCGCGATCGTACTCGGCGCTGTCACCGGCTTTATCTGCCTGTGGGCCGTTGTGACCCTCAAGCCATTGCTCAAATACGACGATAGCCTTGACGTCTTCGGCATTCACGGGGTCGGCGGCATCGTTGGCGCTATCGGCACAGCCATTGTCGCAGCACCCTCCCTCGGCGGGTTTGGTGCGGAAGGCTATGACATGTTTGCGCAACTCGGAACGCAAACGCTGGCCGTGCTTGTGGCAATTGTATGGTCCGGCGTGGTGGCCTTTGTCGCAATCCTGATCGTGAAAGCGATATTCGGCGGCATCCGCGCTTCGGAAGCTGCAGAAATCGATGGTCTCGATCTCTCGAGCCATGGCGAACGCGCTTACAACTAAGCTCTTGGTGGCCGGAGTGATCCGGCCACCGAGACTTGTCAGTGGCGTGCAGCTCGCGTCCCTCTTGGCATCAAGAGAAGCTTCCCACTCGCAATGGTCGAGCTGCACACCACTAACAAGTCCCTCGCTCTAGCCGAAATGCGTAGCACTTGTCGCGGCCAAATTGATTCTCGTCTTTATCGCCGCCAAGCCCCGCTAAACGCTTCAGGTCCTATCATTTTAGATGGTTAGCACCCGATTAACCCCACATGGTTAGCATAGGGCGCAAACGGCCCAGTCCGATGGTTTGAGGGCCGGCAACGAGTACGCGTATCCATGCCCAGCCATCCTCTTCCCTATGTCGAAGACACCAGACCCGTACCGCCACGCGGCAAAAGCGCAGGCAAGGTGCCAACGCCGCCGCCCGCGATAGCCATTCGCATCCCGCTTCGGGTTGCGGGCGCGATCCTGCTGGTTCTGTCAGCCATCATTCTGGCGTCGATGGCCTCATGGTCGGTCGATGATCCAAGCTTTTCGCTGGCGACGGCGAAATCGGCTGAGAATTGGTTGGGCTATCCCGGTGCGGTGATTGCTGACCTCGTGTTCCAGTTTCTGGGGCTGGGCGGCATTGTCATGGTTGTGCCGCTTGCTCTGTGGGGCTGGGCTATGGCGCGACGTCACTCGCTAACGCGAACCGGCTTGCGGGTGCTGTGCTGGTTGGGCGCAACTGTTTTGTCGACTGGCGTTTTCTCATTCGTGGCGATGCCACAAAGCTGGCCGCTGCCGACAGGCTTGGGTGGTCTCAGCGGCATGATGTTCAGCAATCTGGCGAGCACCATCGTGGGCGACGAGCCGCAGGCTATCACCTCGACTTTGTTCGCGATTATTTTGGCTGCACCAGCATTTGCACTCCTTTGGGTAGCCATGGGCCTCGGCACGACCGTCCCCGTTAAGCCCCAAAAGGGCAAAGCTGGTAGCAAATCGGCTCGCGACGAGGACTACGACGAGCCAGAAAACAGCCCGTTCCTTGATGTTGCTATGGGTGCAGTGGTCCATGCCGGCTATTCGATCCGCACCGCTTTCCGCCGGGCGCGGCAAAGCTATGCCGATCGTCAACGCGCCGACGACCATGATGCGGTTTACGATCACGACGAAGAGCCCTCCATGGAGCCCGCGCGCGCGGCTCAGCCTGCCTCGGCGCGCGAAGTCTTCCGTGAGCCCATGCAGCGCCGTATTCACGCGCCAGTTGATCACGATATCGAGCCTGCCTTCGGTGATGAACCGGCGGTGGCCGCGAGCCCGCGTGTCAATATGGGCCCGTCCTATGACGAGACCGCGATCGATTATCCAGATGATCTGGAAGATGGCGACGCGGGCTATGTACCGGACGCACCCGTTCCAGCGCATACCCAGCGCGGTGATTCTCGTTTCCAGGCCGTCGATCCCGTGGCGCCTCGTGTGACCGCTCCGGCGCCGCGCCCCGCTCAGGGGCAGCGCCAGTTCCGCGAAGCGCAGCCTTCTTTGCTCGATGAGCCACAGGGCTTTGAACTGCCAGCCCTCAGCCTATTGGCAGAACCGAAGCGGAGTGGACCATCTCCGGAGCATGATCCTATTCGCCTTGAATCGATGGCACGCCAGCTTGAGGCCGTGCTGCAGGACTTTGGCGTTAAGGGCGACATCATCAACGTTCGCCCCGGTCCGGTCGTCACCCTGTTCGAACTCGAACCGGCTCCGGGCATTAAGTCCAGCCGCGTGATTTCACTGGCCGATGACATTGCCCGCTCTATGAGCGCAATCTCTGCCCGTGTTGCCGTCGTTCCTGGCCGCAACGCTATCGGTATCGAACTGCCAAACCAGCAGCGCGAAACTGTGTTCTTCCGCGAAATGTTGGCCTCGTCCGATTTCGAAAAGATGAAAGGCAAGCTGCCGATCTGTCTGGGTAAGACTATTGGCGGCGAACCTGTTATCGCCGATCTCGCGCGCATGCCGCACTTGCTGATTGCCGGAACCACCGGCTCGGGTAAGTCCGTGGGCATCAACACCTTCATTCTCTCGCTGCTCTATCAGATGACGCCTGATCAGTGCCGCATGATCATGATCGACCCTAAGATGCTGGAGTTGTCGATCTATGACGGCATCCCGCATTTGCTGACCCCGGTCGTGACCGACCCGCAGAAGGCCGTCGTGGCTCTCAAATGGGCCGTGCGCGAGATGGAAGATCGCTATCGCAAGATGAGCAAGATCGGTGTGCGTAACATCGACGGTTTCAACCAGCGCGTAAATGAGGCAGCTGCCGAAGGGCGCGTTATCAGCCGTACAGTGCAGACTGGCTTTGATCGCGAAACCGGCGAAGCGATCTTTGAGAGCGAAGAGTTCAATCTTGAGCCCTTGCCCTATATCGTCATCATCGTCGACGAAATGGCCGATCTGATGATGGTTGCTGGTAAGGACATCGAAGGTGCGATCCAGCGTCTGGCACAGATGGCCCGTGCGGCAGGTATTCACATCGTAACCGCCACGCAGCGCCCATCTGTCGACGTCATCACTGGTACCATCAAGGCTAACTTCCCGACCCGTATCTCCTTCATGGTGACGTCAAAGATCGACAGTCGCACCATTCTGGGCGAGCAGGGCGCGGAACAGCTCCTTGGCAACGGTGACATGCTCTACATGGCCTCGGGCGGCCGCACCAAACGTCTACATGGCGCGTTCGTTTCGGATCTGGAAGTCGAATCCGTCGTCAATCACCTCAAGTCGCAGGGCTCGCCTGATTACCTCGAGAACATCACCGAGGAAGAAGAAGAGGGCGGCTATGGCGAAGGCGGTTCGAGCGAGGAAGGTTACGCCGGTTCTGGCGACGAGCTTTACGACAAGGCCGTACACATCGTCCTTACGGACAAGAAAGCTTCCACCTCCTATGTCCAACGCCGCTTGGCCATTGGCTATAACAAGGCTGCGACCCTGATTGAGCGCATGGAACGCGAAGGCGTGATCAGCCCGGCGAACCATGCAGGCAAGCGTGAAATTCTCGTCGGCAACAATGCTGACGGCTATTGAGCTGTCGCGCAGATGATCTCTTCGGGCTGCGCCTCAAACTGGCGCGGCCCGACCATCATGGTTCCCCCGTTTGACGCGACGTCCTTAATCCGTACGGCGAGAGTGCAGTCGCCTGAGGTGACGACATAGAGGTCGGGTTCAGTCAGCTCTATTGTGTCAATGATGTGCTGCACGCCCAAAACCTCGGTCGCTACGTTGAGCACGGCCACAAACTCGGCCTGTCGTTGATACTGCGGAGGAAGTGCTGCGTGAGCGGGGATTGTGGCAACGGCTGCTATAAAAATTGCCGAAATGATTGTTTTCATGACTTTAACTCCCCACATGCAAGCAGCATCGGAACCTTCCTGCTGTTGCCGTAATTGCTGACTAGGCTAGGTTTAGTCAAACGCCTCGAGAGGACAAGCTGCCAATGATTCGACGCCATGCTTTGATGCTCGGTTTTGCTGCCGCCCTAGTGTCAGCGTTTCCCGCTTATGCACAGCGCACGTTGACGCCAGAAGAGCAGCAATTGGTCAGTGAGATCAATGCGCACAACGGCGCCATCCGCACCATGGTCGGACGGTTCTTGCAGATCGATACCAATGGTGGCCGTAGCGAGGGGACC
The DNA here is from genome assembly GCF_012847305.1 of Devosia sp. MC1541. Classification (NCBI taxonomy): domain Bacteria; kingdom Pseudomonadati; phylum Pseudomonadota; class Alphaproteobacteria; order Hyphomicrobiales; family Devosiaceae; genus Devosia; species Devosia sp. MC1541. The sequence continues at coordinate 110,023 of NZ_JABBDZ010000002.1, read as the reverse complement.
TTCTTCCTTGAGCGCCCCAACAAGATTGCGTTCCGCTATGCTCCGCCCTCGCGTGAGGAAATTGTCTCGCGCGGCAGTGGCTTTTACGTCGTCGATCGTCGGGAAGAGACGTATTACGCCTATCCGCAGGATTCGATCCCGCTGCGCCAGTTTTTGGGCACAGACATCAACATCCTGTCGGGCAATGTTGTCGATCTCACCACTACTGATGGGTACCTCAGTGTGACCCTGCAAGATCAGACCATCGCCGGGACGGTGCAGGTCTCGCTCGTCTTCGACACACAAACCAAAGATTTGGCACAGTGGACACTGGTGGAACCCAATGGCAGCCAGCTAACCTTCTCGCTGTACGATGTGCAGCAGGGCGTAGAAATCCCAGGCCACTTCTTCACCTTCCCGTCGACCTTCAAGGGACGGGACCCGGCCAAGAACTAGGCCTACTTCAGAAATGAAATCCCCGCTGCAGCGGGGATTTTTGTTTTCAGAGGCCAAAGCCGAGAATAGCGATGAGGCCTATTGTGCCAATCGCAATACGCCACCAGGCAAATGGCGCAAATCCGTGCTTGGAAACAAAGTCCAAGAGATACCGAACCACAATCGCACCCACGACAAACGCGGCGGCAAAGCCAATAGCGATATTGATGCCAAGGCTCGCGTCCAGCATGTCGCGGCTTTTGTAAAGGTCGTAGCCAAAAGCCCCAACCATGATCGGCAGCGCGATAAAGAAGGTGAACTCTGCGGCAGCGCGTTTGGTCGCGCCAAACAGCATTCCGCCCACGACAGTTGCCCCAGAACGCGAAACACCGGGGATAAGTGCAACCATCTGAAACAGGCCCATGATGAAGGCGAGTTTCCAAGGGAAGGCATAAATTACGTCATGCTCTTCGCGCTTTGGCATGCGGTCAACGATAAGCAAAATGATGCCACCGACGAGCAAGGAGACGCATATCACTATCGGCGTTTCGTAGATAACGGTCTGGATGAAATCGCGTAGCAAAACACCCGCCAAAGCCGCGGGAATGCTGGCTAAAATCACAGCTACAGCAAAGTGCCAAGCGTAGGCTTTGCCCTTCAAAGCGTCTGCGATGAGCAATGCGAGTTTGGCGAAATAAATGGTGACGACAGCGAGAATTGCACCGAGCTGAATGAGCACGATGAAGGTCGCTGGCTGGCTCCAGCCGAAGAAGTGTCCGGCCAAAAGCAGGTGCCCGGTCGAGCTGACGGGAAGGAATTCGGTCAGGCCTTCGAGAATTCCCAGTGCCAGCGGCACAAAAAGACCTTGATCCCCGTTCATTTCATCCCCTAACTCGTCCAAGAAGGCTTCAGTATGCCAAACCTCTTAGCCTTGTTCGCGAAACGCGCCAAGGCAGAGCGGCAGGCAGGTTGGCCCCCAACAGTAGAGCGTCCTTATGCCCAGCCTCGTGCACTACCCTCTTGATCCCTCATCCCGCCTGATCCGGCTGATGTGCGCGGAATACGGTGTGCCTCTGGACCTTGAGGAAATGCGCCCTTGGTTGCGTGAAGCAGAGCTACTGGCGGTTAATCCGGCCGCGACGCTCCCCATTTTGCTTGAAGGGGAAACCCCCATCGTCGGCATTTGGGCAGTGATGCATGCGGTGGAGGATTTTTATACGCCGGACACTGTTGGCGGATTGGTACCGCCCGACCCTCTTGCGCGCGCAGAGATGTGGCGCTTGGTTGAGTGGACACTGGTCAAACTCAATGAAGAAGTGACGCGCTATCTCTTCGAGGAAAAAATCTCCAAGCGCGACATACGCGGCGCAACGCCTGACCCTTCGGTGCTGCGGGCCGCTAAGGCGAACCTGAATGAGCACATGCTCTATTTCAACTGGCTTTTAGCCAGCCGTAATTGGCTCGCAGGTCCCGACATGACACTCGCGGATTTTGCGCTGGCAGCGCATCTATCGACGTTGGACTATATGGGTGACGTTGATTGGTCCAAGTCCGCTGAGACCAAGGATTGGTATTCGCGGATTAAGTCGCGTCCGGCGTTCCGCACCCTTCTCAATGATCGTGTCGTCGCCATGCCGCCATCGCGCGGCTATTCGGATCTGGATTTTTGAGTGACCTGAATGTCCTCGTTAAAGAGCTCAAGCATCGTGCCTCATCCCTAGGGTTCGATGCTTTTGGCATTGCGCCCGCCGATGCGCGGCCTGATCTCCCAGAAAAACTGCGCCATGCGATAGAGCAGGGCTATCACGCCGAAATGGAGTGGATGGCCGAAACTGAGGATCGCCGTGGTCATCCTAATCAGCTTTGGCCAGAGGCGCGCTCGGTCATTCTCGTGGGCATGAACTATGGCCCGGCGACCAATCCGATGGATTTGCTGGCAGAAAAAGACATCGGCATTCTGTCGGCCTATGCACGAAATCGCGATTATCACGAAATCATCAAGGGCAAGCTGAAAGAGCTTGCTGGCATTTTGGCCCGTCGGTCGGGGGCGGACGTAAAAGTCTTTGTCGACACCGCTCCGCTAATGGAAAAGCCGCTGGCCGAAGCGGCAGGCCTAGGTTGGCAGGGTAAACATACCGTGCTCGTCAGTCGCGATATGGGCTCATGGTCGTTCTTGGGCGCCATTCTCACCACGGCCGAACTGCCAGCTGATAAGCCCCACAAGGAAAGTTGCGGCTCCTGCACACGCTGCCTCGATACCTGCCCAACCAACGCCTTTCCGACACCCTTCCAGTTGGATGCGCGCAAATGCCTGGCCTATTATTCGGTCGAGCATAAGGGACAAATTCCGCGCGAGCTGCGTACGCCCATGGGCAACCGCATCTATGGCTGCGACGATTGCCTTGCTGTCTGCCCATGGAACAAATTTGCCAAGATCGCCCACGAAGCCAAGCTGATTGGTCGACCCGAACTGGAACGGCCGGCTCTGGCCGACCTCGTCCAACTCGATGACGAGGGTTTCAGGGAGATGTTTTCCGGCTCGCCGATCAAACGTATCGGTCATGCCCGTTTCTTGCGCAACGTTCTCATCGGTATCGGCAATTCGCAAAACACCGCCTATTTGCCAGCTATACGCCAGCGCCTGAACGATCCCTCCCCGCTCATTCGCGGTGCTGCCATCTGGGCACTCCGAAAGCTCGCTTGGGAGGAAGCCGAAGAGCTCAAGGCCAGTCGGCGCATGCCGGACGAGGACGCTGAAGTGGAGCGGGAGTGGGAAGGGCAGGTGTGATGCAGTTTTTGTTTTTTGGTTTTGGCTATTCCTCAAAAGCCAGTGCCGAGGCACTCAAAGCTATCGACCCAAGCGCCGTGCTCTTGGGCACCTCGCGGTCGCCGGGCTCGCCCCAGTCGGTTTTTTTTGATGGGACCAGTCCCAGCCAAGCTCTGAGTGAGTTTCTCGCCAATTCTGCCACCCACGTCGTTGGCTCCATCGGCCCGGATGCTGATGGCGACCCAGTACTGCGCCACCATCGCGACGACATTTTGAACGCGCCCGATGTCAAATGGCTGGGCTATTTCTCTACCGTCGGGGTTTATGGCGATCGCAATGGCGCTTGGGTCGACGAAACAGCCCCGCTAGATCCCGAAAACCTCCGGTCGCAATGGCGAGTTGCGGCGGAGGCTGAATGGCAGTCCTTAGCCGCTGAAAAAAATGTTCCGCTTTTCATCCTGCGCCTTGCCGGGATTTACGGCCCCGGCCGTTCGGCTTTTGACAAGCTGCGCGACGGCACCGCCAAACGCGTCATCAAGCCGGGCCAAGTGTTCAATCGCATCCATGTCGCCGACATTGGCCGCGTGACCGCCTTGGCCGCAGAGCGCGGGCTGGGTGGCGTTTTCAATCTTGCCGATGACGAACCGGCGCCACCACAGGATGTCATCACCCACGCTGCGTCCATGCTGGATGTCCCAGCACCGCAAGAGGTTCCGTTTGAACTGGCGAACATGTCGCCCATGGCGCGCAGTTTTTACGCAGACAGCAAACGCGTCGCCAACAGCGCCATCAAGCAGGCCCTGCAAATTGAATTGCTTTATCCAAACTTTCGCGTCGGATTGGAAAGCATTTTAGAGAGTGAGCGATGAGCCCAACACCGGCCAAGCCTATTGAGCGCGTTGTGCTTGAGGGGCGTTACATTCGCCTAGAACCGGTCGAACAGCGCCACGCTTCGGAGCTTTTTGCGGTCTCGTACACGCCAGATGCTTCGGCGCGCTATCAATGGTTGCCCAGCAATCCACCCGAAACGGAAGATGCGGTCGCGCAATGGATCAAACACGCCAATGCGGGTGATGACATCTATTATGCGGTTATCGACAAAAGCACGGGCAAGGCAGTTGGTCGTCAAGGCTGGATGCGCACACGCCCTGAGCATGGTTCGGTGGAAATCGGTGGGATCTACTGGGGACTTCCCATGGCCCGCTCACGGCTTTCGACCGAAGCGCTTTTTCTCTTCGCTCAGCACGCCTTTGATGACCTCGGTTATCGGCGTTTTGAGTGGAAATGTAACAATCGCAATGAACCTTCTAAGGCGGCCGCTCAGCGCTTTGGCTTGCTGTATGAAGGCCTGTTCCGTAATGACATGATCGTTAAAGGCGAGAGCCGGGATACGGCTTGGTTCTCAATTATTGATAGCGAATGGCCAGTGATCCGCGCTGAGTTTGAGCGCTGGTTGGACCCGGGCAATTTTGACGATTTGGGTCAGCAGAAGTCCAAGCTGGTGACCAGGCGCTAGTGGCGAGCGGCAAGGCAAAGGCCAAAAAAGTAAACCCGGGTTTTGGCCCGGGTTTTGTATTTCGTAGATATTGGATCGCTTAAGCGTCTGGGTGCTTAAAGACCAGAGCGGCATTTGTGCCGCCGAAGCCGAACGAGTTCGATAGCACATAGCCCAGATCGACATTGTCGCGACGCTGACGCAGAATTGGCATGTCGGCCATAGCTGGGTCGAGGTCAACGATATTGGCGCTTTCGGCAATGAAGCGGTGCTTCATCATCAGGATCGAATAGATCGATTCATGCACGCCTGTCGCGCCTTGGCTGTGGCCGGTAAGCGACTTCGTGGCAGAGATTGGCGGGCAGCTGTCTTCGTTGCCGAAAACATTGCGCAGCGCTTCAATTTCCTTGAGATCGCCCACTGGCGTCGAGGTGGCGTGTGGGTTGATGTAATCAATCGGTGCTTTGACATTGGCGAGAGCCAAACGCATGCAGCGTTCCGCGCCTTCACCCGATGGGGCAACCATGTCCAGACCATCAGAGGTCGCGCCGTAACCCACCAACTCGGCCCAAATCTTGGCACCGCGAGCCTTGGCGTGTTCGTACTCTTCGAGCACGAGAACGCCTGCGCCACCAGCGATAACAAAGCCATCGCGGTTCGCGTCATAGCAACGCGAGGCGACCGATGGGGTCTCGTTATACTTCGAGCTCATCGCGCCCATGGCGTCGAAGAGGTTCGACAGCGACCAGTCGAGATCTTCGTGTCCACCAGCGAACATGATGTTCTGCTTGCCAAGCATGATCTGCTCAGCGGCGTTGCCAATGCAGTGCTTGGACGTCGCGCAGGCTGCGGTGATCGTATAGTTGATGCCCTTGATGGCAAAGGCCGTCGCCATGGTTGCCGACGCAGTCGAGCCCATTGCCTTTGGCACCGCCAGAGGCCCAATTCGCTTGGGACTAGTGTTTTTGCGGGTGATGTCTGCCGCGTCAACGATTGTGCGCGTCGATGCGCCGCCCGAACCCATGACAATACCGGTCATCGGGTTCGACACGTCGCTTTCAGACAGGCCAGCGTCAGCAATTGCCTGCTGCATGGCCATATAATTCCACGCAGCACCCTTGCCCATAAAGCGGGTGACGCGGCGATCCAGAATTTCGAACGGATCAATGCGTGGATCGCCCTTTACCTGGCTACGGAAGCCCAGTTCGGCATAATCCTCGGCAAAAACAATGCCTGACTTTGCTGTGCGCAGGCTTTCAGTGACCTCATCGAGGCTGTTGCCGATCGGGGAGATGACTCCCATTCCGGTTACAACAACACGTCTCATTTGGTCCTCATCAGGTCGTATACAAAGTTCGCCATGGGGCGGGCGAATCCTTTTCCCGGTGCTAATCCAGAAATGGGCTTAGCGTTTTTGTTCAAGCAGTTGCGAGTCGGTGAACAGGCCAACGCGCAAATCCTTAGCTTCATAAATGAGCTTGCCATCGGCCTTCACCCAACCGTCAGCAATGCCGAGGGTGAGCTTGGACTTCAGAACCCGCTTCAGATCGATACCATACTCTACCAGCTTGACGTCATCGGTCACCTGACCGGTGAACTTGATCTCGCCGCCAAGAGCACGGCCTTTACCTGGCTGACCGAGCCAACTCAGGAAGAAGCCAGTCATCTGCCAAATTGCGTCAAGGCCAAGGCAGCCCGGCATAACCGGATCACCAATGAAGTGGCACTTGAAGAACCAGAGGTCTGGATTCACATCGAGCTCAGCGCGCACCATGCCCTTGCCATAGGCGCCGCCATCCTCGGAAATTTCGGTGATGCGATTAAACATCAGCATTGGCGGCGCAGGTAGGCGCGCATCGCCCTGACCGGGCAGTTCACCGCGGCCATGGGCCAGCAATTCTTCATAATTAAATGCGTGTTGCCGGTCGGCCATCAGCACGTCCCCACTAAAATTCAAGCCTTGTCTCGTATAGGGGCTCCCCCGGAGGGTCAAGCCAGCCGGTAGGCTTACTCAGTAACCTTATACGGGCCAGAGCTTGTCTCCGCAGCCGTCCGGCACTATAAAGAAGGCAGGATTTCCGGATGCAAGAAGACGACTAGTTCTCGCCACATGCACGATAGCAGCCTAGCCGCTCGGCCTCAATCGCACAGACCATGTTTGACAGCAGTTCTGCGAATGGCAGGATTGCGCCCTACGCGACAGCGTGTAGCGCTGGCTGAACTCCTGTTTAATGGCCCACACCGGCACGTTAGCGCCGAGCAACTGCATGACGAGGCGGCCACTGCCAGCGTCGATGTATCGCTCGCGACAATCTACAACACGCTGCATCAGTTTCATGAAGCAGGCTTGCTGCGTGAAGTCGCGATTGATGCCTCCCGCTCCTATTTCGATACCGACACCTCAGATCACCACCATTTTTACGTGGAAGACGAGCAACGGATGATCGATATCCCCGCTGATTCGGTGATCTTCAAGTCGCTACCTGCGGCGCCTGAAGGCATGGAAGTGGCGCACGTTGATGTCGTCATCCGCGTCCGCAAAGCGATCTAACGAGCAGCACAGAGCAATGCTGTGATGAACCATTACAACCCCGTGGCGTTGCCAAGGGGTTCTTTTTTGCCCTTCTGAGCAACTGTGACTTTTGCCAAGAGGGTGGTAAAAGAGACGCGATATAAACAGCGGCAAGGATGGCTTATGGCTGACAAGGTCAATCTCAAAGCCTATTTCGACCGAATCGGATTTGCTGGATCGATCGCCCCCACTCTGGCGACACTTGAGGCGCTTCATGCGCTCCATCCAGCGGTCATTCCCTTTGAGAACCTCAGTCCATTGCTCGGTGTGCCTGTCGCGCTAGACCAGCTAAGCCTCGAGAAAAAGCTGCTGATTGATCGGCGCGGTGGGTATTGCTTCGAGCACAATACGCTTTTGCAGCGTGTTTTAACCGATCTCGACTACACGGTCCGGCCGTTGCTGGCGCGCGTGGTCTGGACGGATGAAACTGGAAGGGATCGGCCTCCGACCCATATGCTGCTGCTGGTTGAAATTTCTGGCCAAAGTTACATTGCCGATGTGGGCTTTGGTGGGTTGTCGTTGTCTGCGCCTTTGCGGTTACGAGCCGATGTCGACCAGCAGACCCCTCATGAAGTGTTCAAGCTGATCCAATCGGATGGACAGTGGACGCTGCTTGTTAAAATCAATGATGACTATAAGCCGGTTTATGTCTTCACCACCGAAACGGTGAACGAGGAGACCATCGCGGCGATCAACCATGAGATCGCGCTTGGGGACGGCAGCCCATTTACAACAGAGCTGCGTGTCGCCCTCGCTCCGCCTGGGAAACGCCTGAAACTGCACAATACAAGCTATGCCGAGCAGGTTGTGGGCGAGGCGCCAGTAAAAACCGAACTCACCGCCTGGCAGGATATCAAGCAGGTCCTGACTGCCGATTTTGGTTTAGTTCTGCCCGAGCCCGATCTCATTGACCCCATTCTGGCGCGGTTTGCACCACCAAGACCGGTAGTCGATCCAGTGACAAGCGAAGCCTAACGATGGCGCCGGTCGTTGTTGCTCAAGAGGCACTGCGAGAGTTTGTGAGCTTTCAGGAGTTCTACGACTGGCTGGCGAACCACCACGATCATGACGCAGAAATATGGATACGGATTTTCAAAAAATCCTCAGGTCGCGCCACAATTAGTCCAGTAGAGGCGATAGACGCGGTTCTCTGCTGGGGATGGATTGATGCGATTAAGAAGAGCTGGGACGACGTCTCCTTCGCGCAGCGTTATTGTCCGCGCCGAAAAAAATCCGTGTGGAGCCAGGTCAATCGAGACAATGTCGCTCGGTTAAGTGCGGCGGGGCTGATGACACCATATGGACTCGCTCACGTGGAGACCGCCAAAGCGGACGGTCGCTGGGACGCGGCTTATGCTACGACACAAGAGGCTCCCGACGACCTCCTTGCTGCAATTGCCGCCAATCCATCGTCACAACGACAATATGATATTCTCACCGCCCAAAACCGCTTCGCTCTGATCTATCGCACAAATGGGGCTAAGACGGCCGTGACGCGCCAGAAGCGGATAGCGCAATTTGTCGAGATGCTGGCGCGCGGCGAAACGATCTATCCGCAAAAAGCGCGATGGGCTGAGACATGAGTGTCTGGGTGGGATTGCTGCAGGGCGTCAATGTCGGCAAGCGCCAGATGAAAATGGTGGAGCTGAAGGCGGCGCTTGAGAAGGCCGGATTTGAAGAGGTGCGAACCATATTGGCGAGCGGCAATTTCTGCGCTCGATACGACGGGAGCGAGGATGAAGTGAAAGCGAGAGCAGAGGCAGCGCTGGCTGCTGCTTTCGAGTTTCCGGTTCTCGTTGTTGTTCGCACCGGTCACGAGCTTGAGGCCTTGCGCGCGAGCGAGCCGTTCGCATCGCTTGACCCCAATGCAGACCTTACCCGGCATGTTGTTTTCTTCGACGCGCCGCTGCCGTCTGAGGTGAGCGTCGAAAGCAGGCCGCGCGATACCGAAATCTTGCGCATTACCGAGCGTGAGATCATCATTGCGGCTTATCGCCAGCCCAATGGGCGCTATACAGAGAATGTTGAAGCGGTTCTCAAGCCGCTCTACCGGGCCTTGGGAGACACTAGGCTCAGCACCATGCGCAACTGGAACACAATAGAAAAGCTGCTCACGTGATTACTGTTTTTGGTTCTACCAATCTCGACCAAGTCGGCACTGTGACCCGTCTGCCCAAGCCCGGTGAAACTGTGGCCGGTGGCACCTTCTCCATGGCCCCAGGGGGAAAAGGCGCGAACCAGGCTTTGGCCGCTCGTCGCGCTGGTGCGGATGTTCTGCATGTCTCGGCAGTCGGCGACGACGCCTTTGCAGGCATGGCGCTTGAGTTATTGGAAAAGGGCGGCGTTGACCTGTCGCAGCTGCGTAAGGCGCAAGCGGCGACCGGCATTGCTATGATCTTTGTCGACGCGGATGGCGAGAACGTCATCGCTGTTCTGCCCGGTGCCAACGGCACAGTCAGCGCAGCGGATGCCGACACAGGGCTGGCTAGGCTCTCGGCCAACGACACTCTTCTCGTGCAGCAAGAAGTGCCTCAGGCAGCGACCCGGCGTGCGCTTGAAATTGCCCGCGAAAAAGGTGTGCGCAGCGTGCTCAACACCGCGCCATTCCTCGAAGACACAGTGGAGCTCGCCCCGCTTGCCGATATCGTTGTGGCCAATGAAACTGAGTTTTCTCTGCTCTCGGGTCGTCCGATTGAAGAGTTGGATGCCGCAATGGCCGAATGGGCTGACAAGACTGGCAAGACCATTGTTGTCACCCTGGGGCCTGACGGTGCGCGTGCGAATGGGCCAGAAGGCGTCATTTCGGTTGCAGCTCATAAGGTGACCCCTGTCGATACCGTTGGCGCCGGTGATACCTTCTGTGGCTATCTTGCGGCAGCACTCGACGCAGGTTTTTCGCTCAAGGACGCGATGGCGCGGGCAGCAATTGCCGGCTCGCTTGCCTGCCTCAAGGCTGGTGCCCAGCCTGCCATCCCAACCAAGGCAGATGTCGAAGACATTCTGGGCGCTTAACAGTTGGGCCTCAGATGCCTTATTGATCCCCGCGCGAGCGGGGCTTTTTATTTTTAAGGATCACATTTGCGGCATGGTGCAGGTCTGCTCCTTCGCCGCGTAATGGCGCAGCCAATAAAAAAGCGGGCCCGAGGACCCGCTTTTCAAAACTCGTATAAGTCGGTGCGACTTATTTTGGTGCCAACACCATGACCATCTGACGGCCTTCGGCGCGTGGCTGAGATTCAACCTTAGCAACAGCTTCAGTCTGTTCTTTGACCTTGATGAGCAAGGCCATGCCCAGATCTTGGTGTGCCATTTCACGACCACGGAAACGCATCGTGACTTTCACGCGGTCGCCGTCTTCGAGGAAGCGCTGCACAGCCTTCATCTTGGTGTTGTAGTCGTGGTCATCGATGTTCGGACGCATCTGAACTTCTTTGACTTCAATAACCTTCTGCTTCTTGCGCGCTTCCGCTGCCTTCTTTTGGGCGGCGTACTTGTAGCGGCCAAGATCAAGCATCTTGGCGACCGGCGGCTGCGAATTAGCGGCGATCAGAACTAGGTCAAGGCCAGCTTCCTGCGCTTCGGCGAGCGCTTCGCGGGTGCGGACGATGCCACGATTCTGGCCTTCCGCATCAATGAGCTGAACGTCGGGGCTAGTGATGTCCTCGTTTGCAAGCGGCCCATCTTTCTGGGGCGCAACGGGTCTCATTGGACGGCGAATGGCAAGCGTTCCTTGTGCTATTATTAGGAAGGGCTGAAATCGGCCCTAAAATCGTGCTAGCTGCGTCATAAGTCAACAGCCGAAGCAGTTGATTTATGCGCTCAATGGCATGAAATCCATTGCTGCTCTATCACAAAATCGACCAAGTCACGCATGAGTTCCTTAAACAAACGCATTATTACCCTTGGTAACGGCTCTGAAGCCCGAGAAATCGCCTCATTGCAGCGTGACGGACACGGCCCCGGGCTATTTTGGATTAATGGTTTTCGATCCGTTATGACCGGCGACAAGGCAACAGCCTTGGATGCGTTTGGGGCAGAAAAGGGTCTTTCGGTCACGCGGTTTGACCACGCTGGCATTGGCGACTCGCCCGGAGACTTTAACGCGGGAACCATCAGTCGCTGGCTGGAAGAGGCCGAGGCGGCGTTTTCGACGACGACGGGACCGCAGATTGTTGTCGGCTCGTCCATGGGCGGTTGGTTGGCGCTGCTGCTCGCGCGTAAACACCTCGTCGAAGGAAAACCTCTAAAAGGCCTCGTCTTGATCGCTCCTGCGGTCGATGCCACGGAAGTGTTGATCCCGGCGCGGCTTAACCCAGAAGAGCGCGCGTTGATTCTCACTCAAGGCTATTATGACCATGTCAGCGCCTATGGAGACGGCAGCTATCGCTATACGCGAGAACTGCTCGAAGATGGGCGTAATCATTTGCTCTTGGGCAATGTGATTGAGACGGGGTGTCCGGTGCATATTCTGCAAGGCGGTTTAGACACAGACGTGCCGCGGCAGCATGTCGAAAAACTACTGACCCATATTCTGCATGACCCGGTGACGTTCTCTTTGATCCCCGATGGCGACCATCGCTTATCGCGGCCTCAGGATCTGGCCCTCTTGCGCGCGGCGCTAGAGCCCATGATTGCCTCTTAAAGGGCAATCTCGGTAAACCGCGCGTCCTTGGCGTCATAGAGCATCAGCCGACCGATCAGCGACGTGCCAACACCGCTGACGAGCTTAATGGCCTCCATGGCCATCAGCGTGCCGATGACGCCGGTCACCGGACCCAAAATGCCATTGGCCTCGCAGGAGGGGAGGGTGTCGTCATTTGCTTCATCGGCAAAGAAATCGCTGTGCCTGGGGCCGCCCAGATGAGGTGCAAAGACGGTGAGTTGACCTGAAAAACTCGAGACGGCACCAGAGACGAGCGGCTTTTGCAATATTTCGCAGGCGTCTGCCACGGCGCGGCGTGTGGCGAGGTTGTCCGTGCCATCAAGCACGATGTCATAGGGCGTGAGGAAGCGCTGCGCGGTTTCAGCCGTGAGCATTTCGGCAAAAAGCTCGAGTGCGACATGCTCATTGAGTGACAGGGCAAAGCGGCCAGCGCTTTCCGCCTTATTGATTCCAATACGAGCCGTGTTGTGCACAATCTGCCGCTGCAAATTGCTCAGCGAAACACTGTCGGCGTCGAAAATGCCCAAGCGGCCAATACCTGCGGCCGCGAGATAGGCAATGGCGGGGCTGCCAAGGCCGCCCGCGCCAATAATCGCTATGCTTGCGCCCTTGAGCGCTTGCTGCCCCGCACCACCAAAATCTTTGAGCACAAGATGACGCGCATAGCGCTTGGTCTCGTCAGCAGAAAGATGGGGCGGGGTGTGGGGCGTCATTTAAGCCGTGCCGGTTGATCCAAAGCCACCTGCGCCACGCACGGTCTCGTCGAGATCGGTCACGACCTCAAAGCGAGGCTGCACCACAGGGGCAATCACCATCTGTGCAATGCGTTCGCCGCGCGTGATGGTGAAGGGCACATCGTTGGTATTGAGCAAGATCACCATAACCTCGCCGCGATAATCAGCGTCGATCGTGCCTGGAGAATTGAGGACTGTGAGACCATGCTTGGCCGCGAGACCCGAACGCGGGCGGACTTGCGCTTCATAGCCTGCGGGAATGGCCATGGCAAAACCGCAAGGAATGATGGCGCGCCTGCCGGGCAAAAGCTCGACAGGCTCAGTTTCACCAACCGCAGCTCGCATGTCCGCCCCAGCCGCTAAAGCAGACTGATAGGCCGGGAGGGCAAGGCCCTCGCCATGGGGCAGGAGTTTAAAGCGAACGGTCAGGTCTTGTGTCACGGAGTGCGTACCAGTGCGTAATATTCTTTAGGGAATTCGGTGTCGCCCGCGAGGAGCTTGGCGAATTCGAGTTCGAGGGAAACCGAGGTCTTGTCGTCAGACACGGTCATATTGGTGTCGAGGATCTCTTCGCCAATAATGGTGAAGGTGATGGCATGGCCTTCGAACATAGCAACCATCATCGCCTTGGTGTCCGCATCCATTTCTTCCTCGGCACCCAGCTGCGCGTTGAGTGCGGACATCGGCATAGACACGCGGACGGTGCCGTCGTCCTGAGCGGCGAAGTGAATGCCACCTTCTTCTTCGTTCTGCGCGTTTAGCTCGTCGAGCGTGCCGTGCATCATTTCAACGCAAACAGCGCTGCCATCGGCGTTTTCCGTCAAATCGCCTTCCGCACAGAAGGACTCGCTGAATTCGCCCATGGCGTCGTCGCCGTCGGCTGGCGCTTCGGCCTCGGCGGCCTTGATCATGCCGTAGAAGTCCGCACCCATAGTCGTCGTGGTCATCACATGGGCGGTTTCGCTATCCATGAACGAAACTTCTACGTCGGCGTCCATGCAGCCAGCCAAGCCAGCGCCAAGCAGTAGGACCGCGGCGAATTTGCCAACAATGTTCGAAGTCATGGGTATCCCCCCATATTGAAATTAGCGGGCAAATTATTGTGGGCGTGCATTTTGCGCAAGACGATGCGCCGCCAAGCCGATGTGTTAGTTTATGAAGTGGCCAATCAGCACAAGAATAAGAATGAACCCACCCATTTGTAGCCCGAGCGACAACGCTTGCGAGAGACGGTTGTGCGGGCGATTGAGGAACGCGCGGTGCTCTTCCAGCGTCGCTTCAGCTTGCGCGATCAAATTGGGCACACGCCCCGCCGCTTCATAAGCGCGGGTGAAGTGACCATAGAGATCTTCTAAGCGCCCGATCGGGCCTTGTTCACGGCGCAACCAATCGCCAACCACAGGCTCTGCCACGGTCCAGATATCGAGCTCTGGATCAAGTGTACGAGCGACCCCTTCGACCAGCACCATCGACTTTTGCAGCAGCACCAGCTCCGGACGCGTCTGCATTTGGAAGAGGTCGGTGATGGTGAAAAGCTGGCCGAGGACACGCGCCATGGAAATGTTCTCGGCAGTGCGCCCGTGCAGCGGCTCGCCGATGGAGCGAATGGCAAGAGTGAAATCATCCACCGATTGGCTCGGTGGAACATAGCCAATGTCGAAATGGCGCTGCGCTACGAGACGATAGTCGCGGGTGATGAAGCCATAAAGAATATCGGCCAGGAAGCGACGCTCGCGCATCGACAGGCGTCCCATAATGCCGAAGTCGACAGCGATGACATCGCCGCTCTTCGGGTCGGCAAAGAGATTGCCAGGATGCATGTCGGCATGGAAGAAGCCGTCACGAATAGCGTGGCGCAAGAATGACTGCAGCACGTTGGAGGCGAGTTTTTTGCGGTCGATGCCAGCGGCGTCTATCGCCGCGTGATCGCGAATGGGAATGCCGTCCACCCAAGTGGTGGTCAGCACATTCTGCGCGACATGGTCCCATTGTACGTCCGGGATTTGGAAGCCGGCGTCGTCTTTAATGTTCTCGGCCATTTCCGAGATGGCCGCAGCCTCAAGGCGCAGGTCCAGCTCAAGGCGCATAGAATGGTCGAGTGTTTTGACCACTTCTGTCGGGCGTAGACGTCTGCTCTTGGAGGAGAAAGTCTCAGCAAGGCGCGCACCGGCGTAGAGTGCGTCAGTGTCGGCATGAAAACGCTCAGAGACGCCGGGGCGGAGCATTTTGACGGCGACAGTTTTCGGCAGCTCACCGTGTTCGACGAGCTTTGCCCTATGCACCTGCGCAATCGAGGCAGCAGCAATGGGGCCGCTCATTTCGGTCAGTTGGTTGGCTTTGGGGCCCAGCGCCTCAGACAAAATTCCGGGCACCAGCTTTTCGTCAAAAGCGGGCATGCGGTCCTGCAATCCGGAAAGTTCGGCCGCCGCCTGTGCGCCGACAATGTCAGGACGCGTTGCTAGAGTCTGACCAAACTTCACAAAGCTGGGGCCCAGCTTGTGGAGTGCCGCGTTGAGACGCTCGACGCTCCCCGTTTTGCGCACAGAGGGGCGCTCGACGATGCGCCCCATGCGAATCCCCAGCCTCATCATTGGCGGCAACGATTCGCTTGGGAGCACCGATAGGGCGCCTTCGCGCGCCAGAACCCAGCCAGCGTTGAGCAGACGGAAATACGACGTCAAAGCCATGCTTAGAGTTTCCACCCGGAGAAGAGGGTGGCGATATTGCCTGTCATAGAGGTGTGCTTGACGCGTTTGAACGCGGCCTGGGTCATCATCGCTTCAAAAGCGGGCGGGTTCGGGAACTTCCGAATCGATTCGATGAAATACTGGTAGGGCTGTGCGTCGCCCGTGACGAGCTTGCCCATCGGCGGAATGACCGTGTCGGAATAGAATTTGTAGACCGCGTCAAAGCCAGGGACATCCACTTGGCTAAATTCGAGCACCAAGAGGCGTCCGCCACGCTTCAAAACGCGATGGGCTTCGTCGAGTGCCCGCTGGATACGCGGCACATTGCGAATGCCAAAAGCGATTGTATAGGCGTCAAAGCTATCGTTCTCGAAGGGCAGTTCTTCGGCATTGGCCTCAACAAAGCTCACCTGATCAGGATAGCGCCACGTTTTGGCACGCTCGGCGCCGACGCGCAGCATGTCCGAATTAATGTCAGAGACGACGACAGAAGCGTGGCCGAGCGATGAATTGATGATGCGCTCGCCAATGTCGCCTGTGCCGCCCGCCATATCGAGCACACGATAGGGACGCGAGCCAGACTTGGGCGGCGCCAGTTCGGCGACCAGAGCGCTTTTCCAGAGGCGGTGGACGCCGACACTCATCAGATCATTCATCAGATCGTAGCGGTCCGCTACGTCATGGAACACCTTGTTGACGAGGCCCTGCTTTTCTTCCAGCGGGACTGTCTGCTCGCCAAAATGTGTGGTTTCGCGTGGCTCTGTCATGGCTTGGCCTCGATAGTCGGTTTTGCGCGCACCATATATAAAGCCCAACAAAATGCCCATGCCTGTTCGGCAAGAGGGTGAAGGAGTTTAGAGACGATGCCGGAATTGCCAGAGGTAGAGACTGTTCGCAGAGGCTTGGAGCCTTGGCTGACGGGCGCGCGCTTTGAGGCTGTCACGCTCAACCGCCCGAACCTGCGCTTTCCCTTCCCGGTCAGTCTGAAAGAACAGCTCGAAGGGGCGACTGTGCTCAACGTTGGGCGGCGCGCAAAATACCTTCTTATTGCGCTTTCAAACGGCCACACCTTGCTCAGCCATTTGGGCATGACCGGGTCATGGCGCTTTGCCGAACATGGAATCGATAAGCCTCCGCGCTATTACGAACCGGGCACAGAGCCCAAGCATGATCACTTTGTCGCAGAGATATCTCATCCAGAGCATGGATCGAGCCACCTCATTTATGCAGACCCGAGGCGTTTTGGCTTTCTCGATCTCTTTGAGACCGGCGCCGACAATGCCTATCTTTTGGGAATCGGTCCCGAGCCTTTAGGCAATGATTTCAATGCTGAAGCATTGGTCAGAGGCTTTTTCGGTAAAAAAGCTCCGGTCAAAGCTGCGCTGCTCGATCAACGAGTCGTGGCGGGCCTGGGTAATATCTATGTGGCGGAAGCCCTTTACCGCGCTCATATCTTGCCAACTGTTGAGGCGAGATCTTTGGTGACACCGAAAGGAAAGCCCAAAAAAGCACTAGAGGATCTCACTATTGCTGTCCGTCAGGTGTTGACGGAAGCGATCCATTCCGGGGGCTCGACCTTGCAGGATTTCCGCAATGCTGAAGGTGGAACTGGCTATTTCCAGCATAATTTTGCCGTCTACGATCGCGAAGGGGAGCGCTGCCGGAGCGCCAATTGTGCGGGTCAAGTTCAACGCATTGTGCAATCAGGGCGCTCGACTTTTTTCTGCCCTTCGTGCCAGAAGAGCCATTAGCGCATTTGGTATGCGGCAGAGCAGCTCTCAGGGTTTGAATCCAGTTGACGCTCCACTGCCAATCCCCTATAGCACCCCGAACTTGGCGGCATCTTGCTGCCGCATTCATTTTTCCCGGTGGGCCGGACGCGAGCAATTCGCGCTGAGTTTGCCGGCTGGACGATCAAGAGGACCGACATGGCCAATACGCCGTCAGCCAAGAAGGCGACCCGCAAGATTGCTGCTCGCACCGCGATCAACAAGTCGCGTCGCAGCCGCGTACGTACCTTCATCCGTAAGGTTGAAGAAGCAATCACCGCTGGTGATCACGCAGTAGCATTTGCCGCTCTCAAGGTTGCGGAACCAGAAATCAATCGCGCTGCGACCAAGGGCATCGTTCATGCCAACTTGGCAGCTCGTAAGGTTTCCCGCCTGAACAGCCGCGTTAAGGCTCTCGCAGTCTAAGACGCGGGGCTCCGCGGCGCCACTCGGCAGACGCGGGACGTCAGAAAATTGGGCTCCTTAGGGAGCCCTTTTTGTTGGTGAGTCCCGGGAACGCTTTTCTGTCATCAATCTGTAATGTGTCGATCTACGGACACGACTGCACGATCCGGAACGGATCGGGCACAGGCTGTTTTATTCCTTTAGGGCAGCGGGTTGATGCGGTTAGCGGTTGCGCCGAGTATGCTGCGGCAAAGCGACTTTCAGAGCTAGGCCGAATAAATTTTTCACCTTTATCGTTCAGCTAAGGTTTGGAATCTGCTTTGAGTCACAAGCCCTTGCTGAGAGGGGCTTTTGAGAGGCGGGTGACGTGAAAAAATGAGGTTCGGAGTCAAGCCCCTATTTCAACGATTCACGTGTTGCGGCATGAAAACCGTCACTCTAATGTACCTTGGTCAGCGGGAGAAAACGGAGCCTGAGTACAGGAGCCGACCCAAAGATAAGCCCAGTTTGGGTGAGGGTTTGGGGTGGTACTTTTGACGGCCTCGTCAGAAGGAATGCCAGAGTTAGATTGTTTTGGCGGCAGCGTAGCGTAACGCCGTCGGGTCATTCGAGGTTGGCAGAGCGTAGACCTTCGGCCGGGTAGGCCGGATCAATAAAAGGTCAATAGGATAACGGCGACTTCTGTCGGCCGGGGATTTTATTTGTGCCCGAATTCGGGCGCAACGGCGAAGCGTTGCTTCTGGCGGAAAGCTGGCGCGATGCGAATTTGAACACTACTGCCGGGCTTTGCGGATCCGGCAGAACAACCATGGGGTCACGACCAATGATGCGACAGGCGACCGCGGGCAGGGATGACTTGGCTTTAGCTAGCGACCCCTCCTCTACTATTTTGAACAAAGGCGGCGATTCTGTTATGTCGGGCACCCAAGACTCTTCCGAAAATCAGCGCGAACTTTGGGTTCGTGTGCGTGCCCGTCTGAAGGCATCTGTCGGTGAAGACGTCTTTACCTCCTGGTTTGCGCGTCTCGAACTTGAAGAAATCGTCGAAGATCTGGTCCACTTGAGCGCGCCAACGCGTTTCTTGTGCTCGTGGGTTCAGTCCAATTATTCCGATCGTATCGTTGAGGCTTTCCGCAATGATCTGCCTGATGTTGCCCGCATCCAGGTGACCATGCGCGTCAACGGTCAGGTCAAGCGCATCATGCCGGTCGTTGAAGCGCCTGCTCCAGAAGCGCCAGTGCTGGAAATCGCCCACAGCTCAAGCGCTGCCGCATCGCCTTCGGCATCCGCTGCTGCCCAGCCGCGTCTTGTGCCGCAGAGCACAGCAAAGAATGGTGACGCCCTTTCGGGGAGCGCGATCGATCCGCGCATGACCTTCGAGACGTTTGTCTCAGGCGAAGCCAATGACATGGCCTTCGGTGTGGCCAAGCAGATTGCCAACGCTGCGATCAACAATACCGTAACCTTCAATCCGGTCTTTATTCATTCCTCGGTCGGTCTGGGTAAATCGCACCTTCTCAATGCAATTGCGCATGCTGTTTCAGAAGCCGATCCGTCCAAGAACATCGTCTATCTGACCGCAGACCACTTCATGTACCACTTCATTACTGCCGTTCAGCGCCAGTCCGCGCTCGGCTTTAAGGAATGGTTGCGCCGTGTTGATCTGTTGCTGATCGATGACATGCAGTTCCTGCAGGGCAAGTCGGCGACCGAGTTCGGTCACACGTTGGGCACTCTGCTCACCGGCGCCAAGCAGGTTGTTGTGGCGGCCGACAGCCCGCCGCGCGATCTCGAAATGCTTGATGATCGCGTTAAGTCGCGTCTGTCGGGCGGCTTGGTCGTTCCAATCCAGAATTTTGATGTCGAGCTGCGCCGCGCCATCGTTCAGCGTCGTGCTGATCAGGTCAATTCGCGCTTTGGCATGCAGTTCCCAACGGCGGTCATCGACTACATCGCACGCGCTGTGAATAGCCATGGTCGTGACCTCGATGGCGCCGTGAACCGTCTCGTGGCTGCAAATCAGCTGACCGGTGAGTTGATCACCGTACCGCTGGCCGAAAAGACCCTCGCCGATCTCATTCGTGCTCGCGATGCCAAGCGCGTCCGTATCGAAGACATTCTCAAGATCGTCTCGCGCCACTACAAGGTGCCACGTAACGAGCTTTTGTCAGCCCGTCGTTCGCGTGACGTTGTGCGTCCGCGCCAGATCGCCATGTTCTTGGCCAAGGCGCTCACCCAGCGTTCGCTGCCAGAAATTGGCCGTCGCTTTGGCGGTCGTGATCACACCACCGTTCTTCACTCGGTTCGTAAGGTCGAGCAGATGATCAAGGACGATGTGGAATTGGGTCAGGAAATCGAGCTCTTGAAGCGCATGCTTGAGGAATAAGCCTCCTCGTCTGACACGCAATCAAAAGGCGGCCTTAGGGTCGCCTTTTTTCGTAAGTGCGGGTTGTGGATGGCGAGAAAATGAAGCCCTGATCCACAGCTTGCAGAGGAGTGGTCTTGCCAATTTGCGGCGAAACTGTAAACGTCCCAGACCCGGCCATCGGCCGGTGTTTGCAGCAGCGTACCGCCAGGATTAGCCGGATATGAAAGTTACCCTCGAACGCAATCACCTGCTCAAGTCGCTGAGCCATGTGCATCGGGTGGTCGAGCGCCGTAATACCTACCCAATTCTGGCCAACGTGCTGTTCAAGGCCAGTGAAGATCACATCGAGTTGCGGGCGACCGACCTTGATATCGAGGTCACCGAAAGCGTGCCTGCCATGGTCTCGACCCCAGGGTCGACCACCGTTCCGGCTCACACCCTATATGAAATCGTGCGCAAGCTCGCCGATGGTTCAGAAGTGAAGCTCGAAACCGACGGTGGGGACAATATGGTCCTGACCTCTGGTCGTTCGCGCTTTAACTTGGCGTGCCTTTCGCCTGACAGCTTCCCCGATCTCAAGTCGGGCACATTCGCGCATGAATTCGACATCGCAGCGTCCTCGCTGCGTGAATTGATCGAACGCACACAGTTTGCGATCTCAAACGAAGAAACCCGTTATTATCTCAACGGCATCTACTTCCATGCCATTGAAAACTCGGCGACCGGCAGCCTCTTCCGCGCTGTTGCTACGGACGGTCACCGCATGGCCCGTGCTGAAATCCCAGCGCCAAATGGCGCCGAAGGCATGAGCGGCATTATCGTCCCGAAGAAGACCGTTGGCGAAGTTCAAAAACTTCTCGATGGTGTTGATGGTGACATCCACGTTGAAGTGTCGGACACCAAGATCCGCTTCACGGTCGGTCCTGTGGTGCTGCTCTCCAAGCTCATCGAAGGCACCTTCCCGGACTACGATCGCGTCACGCCAAAAAACAACGACAAGCTGATGATCGTTGATAAGGCGGGCTTTGCGACTGCAGTTGACCGTGTGTCGACCATCGCTTCGGATCGCGGCGGTAAGGCTGTAAAGCTTCAGGCCTCTAATGGCCTTCTCGAACTCACTGTGACCAATCCGGATCACGGGACGGCAAGCGAAGAAGTGGCGGTTGAGTTCGACGTCGAAGGTTTTGAGATCGGCTTCAATGCCCGTTACCTTCTCGACATCATCACCCAGATCCGCTCTGAAAGCGCCGAGTTCCTGTTTAACGATGCGAACTCGCCAACGCTGGTGAAGGAAGAGGGCGAAGCCAATGCGCTTTATGTCCTCATGCCGATGCGCGTCTAAGAGGCTTCTGCGTTAGAGCCATCTCTTGACTAACAGGACCTCTCCCGTCGGGGGAGGTCTTCCGATTCAAAGGCCTAGTGGGAAAGGGGCTAGAATTTGATCCGCCATCTTTCTCGTATTCGCCTTACCGCCTTCCGGAATTATGCGAGCGCCGCGCTCGACATTGATGAGCGCCATGTTGTGCTCACAGGCGCAAACGGTTCGGGTAAAACCAATCTGTTGGAAGCGGTGTCTGTTTTATCGCCCGGTCGCGGATTGCGCGGGGCCAGCTTTGACACGCTCCAGGGTTACGGCTCAGATCTACCGTGGGCCGTCGCCGCGACGATTGAGACCGAGCTGGGTCCCACAGATATTGGCACCGGCGCCTTGGCCGACGGCGGTCGTCGCGTGCGGATCAATGGGGCCAATGCGCGCTCCATTGAGGCCATGAGTGACTATATGCGCGTGCTCTGGCTCACCCCGGCCATGGATGGGCTTTTCTCGGGGCCCGCAGGCGAACGGCGGCGGTTTCTCGATCGCCTGGTCACGACACTCATCCCTTCACACTCCTCCGCAGTAACTGACTTTGAAAAAGCCATGCGGCAGCGCAATAAGCTGCTTGAAGAGGGCGGGGACGCGCGTTGGCTTTCGGCGGTCGAGGCGCAGATGGCTCAGTTCGGCGCATCGGTCTATCTCAACCGAACTGACAGCCTACAGCATCTTCAGGCCCTGATCGTCGAAAGTGTTGAAGAGGGTAGTTTCCCCGCAGCCCAGTTGTCGCTGACGCCCTTGTTTGACGATGTGGCTGTGCCTGAGACGTCTGCTGACCTTGAAAGTCTTCTGGCGCAACGCTGGCATGATTTGCGGGGTCTAGATCGTGCTGCAGGACGCACCACATCAGGACCGCATAGGGTGGATCTCGAAGTCGTCCACAGCCAAAAGGCGATGCCTGCCGCCTTAGGGTCTACTGGAGAGCAAAAGGCGCTCCTGATCGGGCTTATTTTGGCTCACGCCCGTTTGGTGCGACTGCGCACCGGGATTGTCCCTTTCCTGCTTCTTGACGAAATTGCCGCTCATCTCGACCCAGATCGCCGCCGGGCCCTTTTTGCAGCCCTTGATGGGCTCGAAACGCAGTGTTTTTTGACGGGTACAGACCCTATTCTCTTCGAGGCGCTCGAAGATCGGGCACAAAGAATTACCGTGCGTGATGGGCGCTTGAGCCTTCATTCGCACTAAGCTGCGAGAGGGTGCGGCAATAACGGGCTCAATCCCCGGTCAAACACCGTCAAAGTGCCAATTTCCTTGGGGTTTGCGCCCCTTTGGGCTAGTACTAAAGATATCTGAAATCGAGCGATTCGGACCTCATGAGCGATAGCGAAAACCCGACCCCGAATGAGTATGGTGCCGACAGCATTCGCGTGCTGAAAGGCCTCGACGCGGTGCGTAAACGCCCCGGCATGTACATCGGGGACACGGACGACGGTTCAGGCCTGCACCACATGGTCTATGAGGTGGTTGATAACGCCATCGACGAAGCTCTGGCCGGGCACGCCGACCTTGTGACGGTAACGCTGAACGCAGACGGTTCTTGCACCGTGACCGACAATGGTCGTGGTATTCCTGTGGGCATCCACAAGGAAGAAGGCGTTTCGGCTGCCGAAGTGATCATGACCCAGCTGCACGCTGGCGGTAAGTTCGACCAGAACTCCTACAAGGTTTCCGGTGGCTTGCACGGCGTGGGCGTGTCGGTGGTGAACGCGCTGTCAGTGTTCCTGAAGCTGCGCATTCGTCGCGATGGTCAGATCCACGAGATGAGCTTCACCCATGGCGACGCGAACGAGCCGTTGGCGGTCGTGGGCGAATATGAAGGTCGCTCGGGCACTGAAGTCACCTTCTTGCCAAGCACCGACACCTTCACCATGGTGGAGTTTGATTTCAAGACGCTGGAGCATCGCCTGCGCGAGCTCGCGTTCTTGAATTCTGGCGTTCGCATCAATTTGGCGGACAATCGTCCGTCCGAGCCGATCACCACCGAGCTTTTCTACGAAGGTGGTCTTGAGGCCTTCGTGTCCTATCTCGATAAGGGTAAGACGCCCGGCATCGACAAGCCCATCTACATGATCTCGGAAAAAGACGGGATCACAGTGGAAGTGGCGCTGCAGTGGAACGACAGCTACCACGAAAACGTGCTGTGTTTCACCAATAACATCCCCCAGCGCGATGGCGGCACCCACCTTGCAGGTCTGCGCGGTGCGCTGACCCGTCAGGTGACGGGCTATGCCGAAAGCTCTGGCATCACCAAGAAGGAAAAGGTCAATCTCACTGGTGATGACACCCGTGAAGGCTTGACCTGCGTTCTTTCGGTGAAAGTGCCAGATCCCAAGTTCTCGTCCCAGACCAAGGACAAGCTGGTTTCTTCCGAAGTTCGCCCGGTCGTTGAAAACATCGTCAACGAGAAGCTCGGCCAATGGTTTGAAGAGCACCCGGCGGAAGCCAAAGCCATCGTCATGAAGGTGGTGGAAGCGGCGTCGGCGCGTGAAGCGGCGCGCAAGGCACGCGAGTTGACCCGTCGTAAGGGCGCGCTCGAAATTTCCTCGCTCCCCGGCAAGCTTGCAGACTGCCAGGAGCGCGACCCGACAAAGTCTGAAATCTTCATCGTGGAAGGTGACTCCGCGGGTGGTTCCGCCAAGCAGGGGCGTGATCGCTCCAATCAGGCTGTGCTTCCCCTGCGTGGTAAAATCCTCAACGTCGAACGCGCACGCTTTGACCGTATGATCTCGTCTGATCAGGTCGGCACGCTGATCACGGCGCTGGGCACCGGTATTGGTCGCGAAGAGTTTGATCCTGATAAGCTGCGCTATCACAAGATCATCATCATGACCGACGCGGACGTCGACGGCGCGCATATTCGCACCCTGTTGTTGACCTTCTTCTACCGCCAGACCCCAGCTCTGCTGGAACGTGGTCATATCTATATCGCGCAGCCGCCGCTCTATAAGGCAACCCGTGGCCGTTCCGAGCTTTACCTCAAGAACGAACGCGCGCTTGAAGATTACCTGCTTGAAAATGGTATTGAAGACGCTGTCTTTAACACCCGCAACGGCTCAAGCCATGCTGGCGCTGACCTGCTTTCCATTCTGCAGCAGGCCCGTGACATCACCCACGCCATCAACAATCTCAACCTGCGCTACAACCGTAGTCTGGTTGAGCAGGCCGCAATTGTTGGCGGTTTGGATATGGAAGGGCTGACAGAACCTGCAAAGATGCAGGAGACGCTGACCCGCGTATCAAACCGTCTGGATCGCATTTCGGACGAGCTTGAGCGCGGTTGGACGGGTGCGGTCAATGACGAGGACGCCCTTGTCTTCTCGCGCACTGTTCGCGGCGTGACCGAGAACCATGCGATTGACCGGGCGCTGCTTCAGTCCGCCGATGCGCGCAAGCTGCGCCAGATGGCCGAGCGTCTCGATGATCTCTACGGCGGCGTTCCGACACTGACTCGTAAGGGCGATACCATTCCCGTCTATGGTCCCGGTTCGCTGTTTAAGGCTGTCACGGACTTTGGCCGTAAGGGCCTGTCGCTGCAGCGTTATAAAGGTCTCGGCGAGATGAACGCCGAGCAGCTATGGGAAACGACGCTCGATCCAAATGCTCGTACTCTGCTGCGCGTTCAGCTCAATGAAACGGCCGGTGAGGCCGATCAGATTTTCACTCAGTTGATGGGTGACCTGGTTGAACCTCGCCGTGAATTTATTCAGGAAAACGCACTGAACGTTTCTAACCTGGACGTGTAAGGCCGGGGATAAGTTTGACGATAAAAGCGGCTCCTTCGGGGGCCGCTTTTTTGTTTTGGGCGAGCCGAAATTGTTCAGGAAATCGAACATCACTGTTCCCTGCGCGGGGGTTATCTCGGGGGCCGACAGCGCCTAGATTGGCTGTCAATGTTGCGTCATAGCGCTGAAAGGTTTGCCATGAAAAAGATTGGCTTTTTGTCCTTTGGACATTGGAGTGCTGCACCCAATTCCCAAGCGCGGAGCGCTTCGGATGTTTTGCTGCAGTCGATTGATTTAGCTGTTGCCGCAGAAGAACTTGGCGCTGATGGCGCGTATTTCCGCGTGCACCATTTTGCCCGCCAACTGGCTTCGCCTTTCCCTCTTTTGGCGGCTATTGGCGCGAAAACCAAAAAGATCGAAATCGGCACGGCCGTTATCGATATGCGCTATGAGAACCCGCTCTATATGGCGGAGGACGCTGGCGCGGCAGATCTCATTTCGGGCGGCCGTTTGCAGCTTGGTATTAGCCGCGGCTCGCCGGAGCAGGTGATCGATGGCTATCGCTACTTCGGCTACAACCCGGAAGAGGGCAAAACAGATCAGGACATGGCGCGCCAAAACGCAGAGGTATTCTGGGAGGTGTTGAAGGGGCGCGGGTTCGCGCAGCCTAACCCACGGCCGATGTTCCCAAATCCGCCGGGCCTCCTGCGTCTCGAGCCACATTCTGAAGGTCTTCGTGACCGGATTTGGTGGGGTGCAGCGAGCGATGCGACGGCGATTTGGGCTGCGCAGCTCGGGATGAATTTGCAGTCTTCGACGCTCAAATTTGATGAGAGCGGCAAGCCCTTCCATGTCCAGCAAGCCGAACAAATTCGGGCTTATCGGGCTGCTTGGAAAGAAGCGGGACATGAGCGGGAGCCGCGTGTTTCGGTGAGCCGTTCGATCTTTGCGATCACCTCTGACGAGGACCGGGCCTACTTTGGCGCAGGTCAGCGTGAGGAAGATCAGTTCGGCTATATTGAGCCAGAAAAACGCGCTGTGTTTGGGCGCGGTTATACCGGCGCGCCGGAGCGCATTATTGAAGAGCTGCGGCAGGATGAGGCGATTGCCGAAGCCGACACCCTGCTCATCACGGTGCCGAACCAACTGGGCGTCGACTATAATGCTCACGTGATCGAGAACATTCTCAAGCACGTGGCTCCGGCGCTGGGCTGGCGCTAAGACGTGACGAGATGAAGGGGCTCCGCATATTTGTGGGGCCCTTTTTGCAGCATTGGCCCGCTATGGCATTTTATGGGCGGAGTGCTGGCATTTATTGGCCTCCCAATAGGCATCTACGCGCGAAAAAGAGCCTGAGGCCAAAAATTCCACCTGCGCAGCGAAGGCCATAGCGCGGCATTCGTCTGGTCCGGCGACGACGTGAACGAGTTCATGTAAAATGGTGAGGGTGCGTAGCCCATCTGAGCCTTGCCGCGAAAACTGCGGGCAGAGGGTTAGCGTGATTGTATCATCGCGGGGCGGGGTGGTGACAAATGCCGCAAACTTACCGCAGAGGCCGCTGGTGTCGGGTTGATCGAAAATGATGAGTTCGACGGTTTTGCCCCAATAGGGTGAGGTAAAGCGGCGGTGCTCGAGGGCGTCGCTATAGGCGCGCAGATCAATGTCGAAGGCAGCGCCGTTCAGAGCAGGCGCTGCAGAGCGAAAATAGGCTTTCGCATCATCGAGCGCGCGGCCAATAGGGTCTGCTTGCGTTGGGACAACGCAGGAGAACACGGCGAAAAGAACCGAAAGCCAAAGACGCATTTGGTTGTTCTCGCCGCAAATTGTGGCAGTGACAAGCCTAGGTTTTGAGGAAGCGGATCAGGTCTGCGACCAACTCGGTTTTGTGGGTCGCAAAGAGCCCGTGCGGGCCATCGTATTCGATCAGGGTCGCATCCTTGATCCCGGCGGCAGCGGCATGCGCGGAGGCTTCAATCGGCACTGTCTTGTCCTTGGTGCCGTGAATGATGAGGGTTGGCACTTTAAAGGCTGCAAGATCGGGCCGGAAATCGGTCGAGGCAAACGCCGCAGCGCAGGTAAGCGTTGGTTTTAGCCCTGCCTGCATGGCAACGGTCCAAGCGTGATGGACTTCTTCGTCAGAGGTGGCGTTGCCGAAGAGGCCAATCCCGAAAAAGTCCTGAAAGAAGCTGGCAAAGAACTTGGCACGATCCTCTTTCATGCCTGCGGTCATGTCGTCGAAAACCGATTGCGGCGTGCCGTTGGGATTGTCCTCGGTCTTGAGCATATAGGGAACGACGGAGGCGACTAGCGCTGCTTGGCTGATTTTAGCGCCACCGTGGCGGGACATATAGCGGGCGACTTCTCCTCCGCCCATGGAAAAGCCAACGAGGGCCACATCGTCCGCCCCGGTATGGGCAATAACGTCGGCGAGATCATCGGCCAGCGTGTCGTAATCATAGCCGTCCCAAGGCTGTTCAGATCGGCCAAATCCCCGGCGGTCATAGCTGATGGCGCGGAAGCCCGCCTCGGCGAGCGCCAGAGCGCCATCGTCCCAGCTGTCGGATGAGAGGGGCCAGCCACGAAGCAGGATCACAGGGCGTCCTGTGCCCCAATCCTTGTAAAAGAGCGCGGTGCCGTCACGGGTGTTGAGATAGGGCATATCAGCCTCCAGGGGTTTTCCTGAGAAGGGTGGTGGCCTAAAAATGTTCCAAAGGATGGGCTCGTGCGCGCCTGGATTAGCCTACAGCACTGTTTCTACACGGATCGGTGAGCCGTTAAACGCTCTACAAAGTGCCACATTTTGGGGTGATAAGGCCCAATCGCGCTGCGAAGCATTGGGGAAGGGTGCGTTCATCTTCTCCATTCGCTCGGCTGTGGTTTCCCTCAGCTTGGGAAAGAGGTAGAAGCTGCGTAATCCACTTCTGGACAGGACTGCTTGATGGACTTCCGCATTTCGGCCGATGACCGCGTTGGTGCCCCAGCCAAATCGCAGGGTAAAGCTCAAAGCCGCACCGCGCCTAAGGGGCAGCGTCAAGAGCCGTCCCTGTCTGGTGCCAGCATGGGCGAGAGCATGAGCTTCTCGGTTGATGCCGAACCGCCGCGCGTCGGCGGTGGCTCAGGGCGCGGGGGCAATGGCGGTCGTGGCGGTTCGGGTGGCGGCAAGCCCCCGAGAGGCGAAAAGCCAGCGCGTCGCGGCAAAGCGCAGCCAGCGCGTCAGAAGAAGCGTAAGAAGCGTTCAGGCGGTTTCCTGCTCGGCCTTGTGTGGTGGGGCTTTGTGGCCTGCCTATGGGGCGGCTTGGCCGTTATTGGCGTCATCGTTTATTACGGCGCGCAGCTGCCGTCGTCCGATACTTGGGCGATCCCAGAGCGTCCGCCCAATATTCGTATTCTTGCGGCAGATGGCAGCCTGATTTCAAACCGCGGTCAGACCGGTGGTGAAGCGATCACCTTCCGCGAATTGCCAAGCTATGTCCCGGCAGCGTTTATCGCTTCGGAAGACCGTCGCTTTATGAGCCATTTTGGTGTCGATCCGATCGGTCTGATGGCTGTAGCCGTGGAATCCATCCAAGCGCGCGGTGTGACCCGTGGTGCATCGACCCTGACCCAGCAGGTGGCAAAAAACCTATTCTTGACCCCAGACCAAACGCTTGGTCGTAAGGTGCAAGAAGCCATTTTGGCGGTCTGGCTTGAACAGAGCTTTACCAAGGAAGAAATTCTCGAACTCTATATGAACCGCGTCTATTTTGGCGCTGGTGCCTATGGGATCGAAGCCGCGGCACAGACCTATTTTGGTGTGTCGGCGCGCAATCTCTCGCTCGGACAGGCTGCGATGCTGGTGGGTATTCTGCCTGCGCCGTCGGCCTATAATCCCAAGACAAACCCTGAAACGGCCAAGAACCGTCAACGCCTTGTGCTCAATGCCATGGCGCAAGAGGGCTATATCTCGACCGCTGAAGCCTCGGCGGCCCAGATCAACCCTGACCAACAGGTTCGCACCGTCGTGGCCGGCGCAGAAAGCTATGTTGCGGACTGGGTTGAAAGCCTGATGACCGCCTATATTGGCGACATTTCTGGCGACGTGGTAGTGCAGACAACCATCGACTACAAGCTGCAGCGCGACGCCGAGTTTATCGTCAAGGAAGCTGTTGCCAGTGAAGGGCCAAAGCGTGGCTTTACGCAGGGCGCCTTGGTGGCCATGGATATTGATGGTTCGGTTCGCGCCATGGTGGGCGGTGTTGATTATCAGCAAAGCCAGTACAACCGCGCTGTGACGGCAAAGCGCCAACCGGGTTCGGCCTTCAAGCCATTCGTTTTCCTCGCGGCTATGGAAAAGGGTTACACGCCTGAGACTTTGGCGGAGGATGCCCAGTTTGACTACAATGGCTGGAGCCCCCGAAATGCGACTGGCAAGTATTCTGGCACGGTAACGCTGCGTCAGGGGTTGGCTTACTCGCTCAACACGATTGCAGCGCGTCTGGCGATTGACGTGACCCCTGAGAAGGTCGTGGAAGTGGCGATGCGTTTGGGCATCTCGTCCAATCTCACGGCCGTGCCTTCGATCTCGCTGGGCACGCAGGAAGTGAACCTGCTTGAGTTGACCAATGCCTATGTGCCGTTCGCTAACGGGGGTAATGGCGTTATTCCAAACGTGATCACCAAGATTTCCGATATGGAAGGCAAGGTGCTCTATGAAGCCTCTACAGCTGGTCCGGGCCGTGTGATCGATCCAACAACGCTCGCCTATATGAACGACATGATGGAAACCGCTGTTGAAGTGGGCACCGGTCGTGGAGCGAACCTTGGTGGCTGGCAGGTTGGCGGCAAGACCGGCACATCGCAGGAAAGCCGAGACGCGCTCTTTGTGGGCTATACTTCGGCCATGATCACCGGCGTGTGGTTGGGCAATGACGACAATAAGGGCACCAAGCTTTCGGGCGGCAACGTTCCGGCGACCATCTGGCGTGATTTCATGACCAAGGCGCTGGAAGGCAAATCGCCAAATCCAATTCCCGGTGGCAGCTATGCCGGCCAATTGGTGGCCCAGCAGATGATCGATCCAAACACCGGACAGGTCGCGATTGACCCCAATACCGGCATGCCGATGGTTCAATATGTCGACGGTGGCACAGGCCAGCCGGTTCAGACCGTGCAGGACCCGAACACCGGACAGATTTTTGGCGTTGATCCGAACACGGGCCAGCCGATTGAAGGTCTGCAGCCCTTGGCGAACCCGCAAGCGGGCGGCGGCATGATGCAGCCGGGCGTGGGTACAGATCCTGCATCTGGCATGCAGATTGATCCCAACACCGGTCTACCCTTGTCGAGCCAGATTGACCCGAACACCGGCATGCCTATGGGCCAGCAGGGCGTTGATCAGGGCTTCGGCCAAGCGCCGATTGATCAGGGGTTTGGGCAGGCGCCGATTGATCCGGAAACCGGGATGCCGATGACGCTGATCGTTGACCCTCAGACGGGCCAGCAGGTTTGGGTGCCAAGTGCACCAGTGTCACAGAACCAGCCGCTCCAACAGCAGCAGCCCACAACCATTTGGGGTGATCAGGTGATCCAGCAAGTGCCCAATGGTGGTCAGCAATTTGCGCCACCGGCCGATCTGGGACAGCAGCCTGTCTATCAGAACGAGAATAGCCAGCGCACGCTGATGGACATGATCTTCGGCAACTGAGGATCACACACATCATCATACAAAAGGCCCCGGACACGTGTCCGGGGCCTTTTTGTTTGCTGGCATGGGCCGACTAGATAACGACGATCTTTGAGCCCGGAATGACGCGATCATGCAGATCGATGACATCGTGGAAGAGCAAGCGCACACAGCCGCTCGATACGGCCTTGCCAATGGTGGGGACGTCCATGGTGCCGTGGATACGGTAGAGCGTGTCCTTCTGGCCCTGATGGATATAGAGCGCGCGCGCGCCAAGAGCGTTGTCGAGGCCAGGCGGCTGACCGTGACGGTACTTTTCGATTTCGGGCTGGCGCAGGATCATTTCGGCAGGCGGGGTCCACACTGGCCATTTGCGCTTGTAAGCAATGTGACCTTCGCCGGACCACTCAAAGCCAGCGCGGCCGAGGCCGACGCCATAGCGCATGGCGCGGCCGTTAGGCATGGTCCAGTAGAGAACGAAATTGGCCGTATCGACGACAACCGTATGCTGTGGCTGACCGGTGATGTTTTCGACTTCCTGACGCCAGAAGCGCGGGTCCATGAGGGACACATCGGCTGCCGGAATGGGGAATTCTTCGAGCGGCAATGGGCCGTACATCATGGCGACATCGGGCGGCACAATGGGGCGCAGTGGCTCAACGGGAGCGCTTGGGCGCGCGGTGGTGGCGCAACCGGCCAGAAGCAAAGCGCTGGTGCTGGCGAGGCCTGCCAGCAAGGTGCGGCGCGACAGCGTCGCGTCGAGAGCGATAGTCATATGAAATCCTTGGGCCCAAGGGCCGAGAGTATGTGCGGGAAGAGGGCGTGACGGCGAACTAGCCGTGCCGCGGTGGCCGCAAAATACTCAAACGCGTGCCTGCAGGGGCGGTCTCATCAACCATCAGAACATGATGGTCTTCGCCTTCGGTCTTAGGCAATTGCGGGACATCGGGCGCGATCGCGAGGTGCGAACCACAGGAGAGAACCAAGCCATTGCCAAGGTCGATATGCCCACAGGGCTGGATTTTGACCACGACGGGGATCGGGCGATTGTCCTCATCGACGTGGTTGAGAACAACAAGCGGCTGGGCGACATCGACCACATAGCGGTGCGAATGCGCCAAGACACTCCCCGCCATATTGGCGAAGGTGAACAGCATGGCGATGAGCACGAGCAGGCGTTTCATAGCTCGCTCCTAACCGAGACAATGCGGCGCAAACAAGACCGAACGCGGAAAGACGTGGTTTTTAAGGAGCTTGCCACGACATGAGTTGGCGGCCGTGTGTTTTTAGCCACGCTCGTCCGCGCTCCATATCGGGCAGGGTGCGCTCCACCGTCGCCCAGAAGGCTGGTGAGTGGTTCATCTCAACAAGATGGGCAACCTCATGGGCGGCCACATAATCGAGCACATGGGGCGGCGCTAGGATCAGCCGCCAATTGTAATTGATCGAGCCGGTTGAGGAGCACGAGCCCCAGCGGCTGGCTTGGCTGCGCAGGCGGACGCTTTCAACTTTGACCCCGAGCCGCTGGGCGTGAAAGGCACTTTGGGCCGTGAGGTCATGGAGGGCTTCGGCTTTGAGCCAATCATAGAGACGGCGCGGCAGGTGTTCGGGCGCACCAGGCACACTGATCCGCCGATCTGGAAGGACTTCGACACGCCCGCGCACTTGGCCCGAGGCGATGATCTGATAGGGGAGCCCACGTACAGGAAGCTCAACCCCGGGCGCCAAGATTTGTGGCCCAGCGCCAATGGGGAGGCGTTCGGCCAGCCAATCGGCGTGGCGATGGAGAAAGGCTTCAGCGTCCGCCCAGCGCGACTTAACCGGAATGGTCAGCAGCGGCCCAGCCGGCGGCAGCGACAGGCGAAAGCTTTTGGCGCGCGCGCTGGTTTTTACGCTCACAGTGACAACCCGCCCTGCGAACTCGACCTTGGTTTCGCTGGGAGGCTTGTTGGCACGAGCACGCAGGAACGACAGCATGGGCACTTTCAGGAGGGGTGAGTCGGTGACGCCAGTTTAGCCAAACAGAGCGGGCAAAAGGCAAAGAAAAAGCGCCCCGAAGGGCGCTAGTGGGGAGGGATGATGATGGGGCTTAGGTGTTGTCGCTATAACCCTGGCGGGAGCCGCGGTGCTCAGACATGAAGCGATCGAACTCTTCACGGTCGCGCGCCTTATGCAGGTTCGCCATATATTCCTGGAACGCACCAACTTCAGCGTCGAGACGGGCGCGCTCTTCGTCGAGGCGACGGAGCTGTTCTGCGCGGTAGTCGTCAAAAGCGGCGTTGCCCGAGCCGCCAGCGGTGAATACTGGGCCCGAGGATTTCTTGGTCATATTGCGCACGAAGTCTGTTCCCTTGTTCACATAGCGCTGTGCCTTTTCGGCAGAGCCACCAAAGTTTTCGCCCCACAAAATATAGGCCAGCATGGCCAGGCCGGCGGGGAAGAAGAAGATAAAGCCCAGCACCATCAACGTGATGGTGAGGGGCGACCATTGCGGTTTGATAATTGCTGTGCTCATGTTGTTGCACTCTCCTGTGTCACTGCACAGGAGGTGGTTCTGTTTTGGGACAGGATCAAGCGTGTGCCTACCGGTATTTTACTCTTGAAATCGCCACGGCACGTCCCTAAGCGCGGAAGCGAACGAGGACATTAGATGAGCGAATTCACGAGTGTTTCCCCATTAGCGCCAGAGCCTTGGCGCCCATTGCGGATGCAGACCCTGGTGCTGTTGCGCTGGCTCGCTGTGGCGGGTCAGACGGGGGCAGTGCTGTTTGTGCATTGGGGGCTGGGCTTCCCATTGCCCTTGTGGAGCTGCCTGGGGCTAATCGCTTTTTCGGCGCTCCTCAATATCTTGATGGTGCTGCGCTTTGGCTCGATGGGCCGGTTGACGGCCCGCGCCGCTGGTTGGCTGCTGGCCTTTGACGTCTGCCAATTGGCGGGATTGCTGGCGCTCACCGGGGGGCTAACCAATCCCTTCTGTATTCTTCTTCTCGCGCCGGTTTCGGTCGCAGCGACGACGCTTCCGGCCAAACAGGCTTTTCTCATCGCCTTCATGGTTTCGGCCTGTGCATCGGTGATTTCCATCCTCCACCTGCCCCTGCCATGGATGCCGGGTGAGGATTTGGTCTTTGATCGCATATTTGTGATCGGGATTTGGGTGTCTATCGTGTGTGGGGCGGTTTTCATCACCGCCTATACCAATCGGGTTGCTTATGACGCGCGCCAAATTGGCGATGCGCTGGCGGCGACGGAGCTGGCTTTGTCCCGTCGCGAGCAGCTTTCCGCGCTCGATGGTTTGGCGGCGGCTGCGGCCCATGAGCTTGGGACACCGCTTTCAACAATTGTTTTGGCTGCCAAAGAGATGCGTGCCGACGTCGAGCCAAAGACGCAACTGGCCGAAGATATCGAACTGATCATTGAACAGGCCGCACGCTGTCGGGCAATCTTGGCCAAGTTGCGCAATCTTGGGTCCGAACCTGCGGAGATGTTCGCAGAGGCGCCACTGCTCGAAATCCTAGATGAAGTGGCCCGTCCGCATGAAAGCCGGGGCAAGGTCATCCTCTTTTACTCAGAGGATGTTACCGGCGACATTCCGGTGTTCCCGCGCAGTGTCGGATTGCTCTACGGCCTTGGTAACCTTATTGAAAACGCTACCGACTTCGCCAAGCAAACGGTTCGGATCGAGACCAAGTGGGATGACGAAAGAATTAGCGTCAGCATTATTGACGATGGTCCCGGTTTTGCTCCAGAACTTGCCGCACGGCTCGGAGAGCCTTATCTAACCACCAGACCGCGCGACCCCGCCGGTAGCGATGCGCATAAACCCGGCGGACTTGGGCTGGGTATTTTCATCGCGAAGACGCTTCTGGAACGAACCGGGGCTCGCCTCACGTTCGATAATGCTGAACTACATGGTCATGCGCGCGTACATATCGTGTGGCAGCGGAATGGCCAGTCGTCGCGTTAGTAGCTCCGGCTTTTTGACGGAAAGGCTGCGAGCGCCTAAGGAAGAACAATGGATACGATAGAAGATCTTTTGGCAGGAGACCCGAGCTTATTGCTTGTGGATGACGATGCCGCCTTTCTGACCCGCCTCGAACGTGCCATGGCGCGCCGTGGTTTTGAAGTACGTGTTGCCAATTCGGTTGCTGAGGGCCTCGCGGCCGTCAACGAGCGCGCGCCGGCCTATGCGGTCGTGGATATGCGCCTTGAAGACGGCAATGGCCTGGAAGTGGTTTCGGCTCTGCATCAGAAGCGCGCCGATGCGCGGGCTGTTGTGCTGACCGGCTACGGCAATATCGCCACGGCTGTGACCGCTGTTAAGCTCGGCGCGACGGACTATTTGTCTAAGCCTGCCGACGCAGACGACGTGATCAACGCACTGCTGGCGACCGGCGAAGAAAAGCCAGAGCCACCGGAAAACCCAATGTCGGCCGATCGCGTCCGTTGGGAACATATCCAGCGCGTTTATGAGCTGTGTGATCGCAATGTGTCGGAAACCGCACGTCGCCTCAACATGCACCGCCGGACGCTCCAGCGCATTCTGGCCAAGCGCGCGCCGCGCTAAGCGACACGCGAACGGAAATAGACAATGGCGGGCCTTGGCCCGCCATTCTTGTTTTTAGACCGCTGCAACGCTGTCCCGGCGTGATCCGATCATGGCGACGATGAACACGACGCTCATGAGCAAGACGATTGTCGGGGCTGGAGCGCTGTCGAGAAAGAAGCTGATATAGACGCCAAGCAGGCTGCACATTGTGGCGACCACCACGGAAATGATCAGCATTGTCCCGAAGCGCTTGGTGATGAGAAATGCGATAGCGCCGGGGGCAATCAGCAGGGCGATGACGAGCACAATGCCAACGGCTTGCAACGCACCCACCACGGTGAGCGAAATCAGTGCCAGAAGGCCATAGTGCAGCACCCTCGTCCGCAGACCGATGGCACCGGCCTGCTGAGGGTCGAAGATGAAGAGCATCAAGTCGCGCCATTTCGCGCCGATGATCAGGGCGACGACCAAAGCAATGATCCCTGACTGGACGAGATCGAAGGTGCTGGTCCCCAAAATATTGCCGAAGAGAATATGGGTGAGGTGAACATCGGTCTCGATGGCGGTGAAAAGAACGATGCCGAGGCCAAAGAGGCCAGCAAAGACCACGCCCATGACCGTGTCTTCCTTTATCCGGCTGTTTTCCTTGAGAAAACCAACCGAAAGCGCGCAAACCATGCCCGCGATAAAGGCGCCGATACCCAGGGGTAGGCCCACGACATAGGCCAAAACCACGCCCGGAAGCACAGCGTGAGAGATCGCGTCACCCATGAGCGACCAGCCCTTGAGCACCAGAAAGCACGAGAGCAGTGCCGCTGGAATGGCCACCAGAACCGCGATGACCATCGCTTGAACCATGAAGGGCAGTTGGAACGGCCACAGGGCTAATTCATACCAAGCCATCAGGCGTTCTCCTCGGCTATGCGGCGGCGCGCGGCGAGATAGCCATGCTTTGGTGCGAAGACAAAGGCTGTGAGGAAGACCAGCGTTTGCAGCACAACAATGATGCCGCCCGTGGCGCCATCGAGGAAATAACTCAAATACGCGCCCAAAAAGCTCGTGAGCACGCCGAGTGTAATGGCGATGAGGATCAACCGAGGGAAGCGATCGGCAAGCAGATAGGCCGTGGCGCCGGGCGTGACGACCATGGCGATGACGAGAAACGCACCAACCGTTTGCATGGCAGCAACGGTTGCAGCGCTGAGCAGCGCAAAGAACACCAGCTTTAAAAGCGTGGTGCGAATGCCGATTGATCGCGCATGGTTTTCATCAAAGAAGGTGACCATGAGGTCTTTCCAGATGACGGCCATGACCACAAGTGTAATGGCGCAAATGACGACCAGCTGCAGCGTGTCGCTCGGGCTGATGGCCAAGATATTGCCCAGCACAATAGACTGTACGTCGACCGCGGTGGGTGAGACCGAAACCATGAACAGCCCCAAGCCGAAAAAGCTCGAAAAAATGAGCCCGATCACCGCGTCTTCGCGCAGCTTGGTGCGCTGCGTGAGAAACAGCATGGCGCCAGCGGCCAGACCTCCGGAGAGAAAGGCGCCGAGCGAGAACGGCAGGCCCAGCATATAAGCGCCAGCAACGCCGGGCACGATGGAGTGCGAAAGGGCGTCGCCAATCAGCGACCAGCCCTTGAGCATGAGATAGGCCGAGAGAAAGGCGCAGACCCCGCCGACGAGGGCGGAAACCCACATGGCATTGACCATG
Source organism: Devosia sp. MC1541 (assembly GCF_012847305.1). Lineage (NCBI taxonomy): Bacteria > Pseudomonadati > Pseudomonadota > Alphaproteobacteria > Hyphomicrobiales > Devosiaceae > Devosia > Devosia sp. MC1541. The sequence goes on along the minus strand of NZ_JABBDZ010000002.1, from coordinate 73,131 downwards.
TAATTGTAGCCGAACGGCTCAAGCAGGACTTCGATCATTGCTTGTCGCTCGATTGCTGGTGCGTTTCATTGCCCTTCTCGCCGTAAAGAACGAGCGGGCGCTCGTCGTCCGTCAGCACCGAGAGGTGGCGCGGATCATCGTCGTCATGGAGGCCTGCGCCAGACAGAACGAAATGGCGCAAGACGCCGCCAAAAGCGACTTCGAGCTTTTCGCGGGTGAAAATTTCTGGCGTGGGGCCATAGGCGAGGACAGTGCCTTTGACCAAAACGGTGCGGTCGCAGAACTCGGGCACAGAGCCCAGATTATGGGTGGAGACAAGGATCACCTTGCCCTCGTCGCGAAGGTCGCGCAGCAGGGCAATAATGGCATCCTCGGTTTTGACATCGACGCCGGTGAAGGGTTCGTCGAGGAGGATGACTTCGCCTTCCTGTGCGAGGGCGCGGGCCAGAAACACACGCTTCTTTTGGCCGCCGGAAAGCTCGCCGATTTGCCGCTTGGCATAGGCGGTCATATCCACGCGCGCCAAAGCGGACGCGACTTTTTCACGGTCGACAGGGCGGGGTATGCGCAGCATGTTCATGTGACCAAAGCGGCCCATCATCACCACGTCTTCAACGAGCACTGGGAAATTCCAGTCAACGTCTTCGGACTGAGGCACATAGGCGACCTTGTTTTGGCGCTGGGCGTTTTTGCCATCAATGCCCAAAATCGAAATGCGGCCGGAGACCACGGGCACGAAGCCCATGATCGCCTTAAAAATGGTCGACTTGCCCGCGCCATTGACGCCAACCAAAGCGGTGATGGAGCCGCGCGGGCTAGAGAAACTGGCCTGTTTGAGCGCCGTTGTGCCGTTGCGATAGGCTACGGTGATATTGTCGACCAGAATCCCATCAGCGTCGGTCATTTCGTCAAGCCTTGTGCGATCGTTGTCGTCGTCACGCGCAGAAGGTCCAAATAGGTCGGCACTGGACCATCAGGTTCTGAGAGTGAATCGACATAGAGAACGCCGCCATAGGCTATTCCGGTCTCGCGCGCCACTTGTTCCGCAGGGCTCGAGGAAATGGTCGATTCGGAGAAGATCACCGGAATAGAATTTTCGCGGACGGCATCGATCACATCGCGCACCTGACGCGGCGAGCCTTGCTGATCGGAATTCATCGGCCAGAGATAAAGCTCTTTGAGACCAAAATCGCGCGTTAGATAAGAAAACGCACCTTCCGAGCTGACGAGCCAGCGCTTGTCTTCTGGCACGCCAGCGAGGGCTTGGCGGATGGGTTCGGCAGTGGCCGTGATCTGGGCGCTGTAGGCTTGTGCGTTGGCGGCGTAGATTTCCGCATTGGCGGGGTCCACCTCAGCGAAGGCCTTGCGAATGTTTTCGACATAAATGAGCGCGTCGGTCGGTGACATCCACGCATGGGGGTTCGGCTTGCCTTCGTAGGGGCCTTTGCCAATGCCGATAGGCGCGATGCCGTCGGTCAGCACATAGCTTGGGACATCAGGAAGATTGCCCAGGAATTGCTCGAACCATTGTTCGAGATTGAGGCCGTTCCACAAGACGACATCGGCGTCCTGCGCTGCCAAGAGGTCGCCGGGGGTTGGCTGGTAGTTGTGGATTTCCGCGCCAGGCTTGGTGATCGAGACGACATCGGCGGCGTCACCCGCAACATTTCTCGCCATATCCGCGAGAATGGTGAAGCTCGTGACGGCCTTTATGCGCTCCTGGGCAATGGCAGGCATGGAGAAGGCAGCGGTGGCGAGCAGGGTGGCGACAAGAAAACTTCGACGAAGCATGAATGTTCCTAGGAGGAGACGAATAGGTTGCAGTTGCAAATCATTTGCAAGAAGCGACTTGTATGTCAACACACGTGTGGAAAGTTTTTTGAGAATGAAAAAAGGCACTTGCTCAAAGCGGAAGGGATGGGGCATATGCGGGTCAACGAACTGATGCGCCCTTCGTCTATCGGTTAGGACGGCACCCTTTCACGGTGCAGAGAGGGGTTCGATTCCCCTAGGGCGTACCACTCGTGCTTCACGAAACACGTGAAGCGAAGGCTTATGATGATCTTTGGATCACGGTATGCGCCCTTCGTCTATCGGTTAGGACGGCACCCTTTCACGGTGCAGAGAGGGGTTCGATTCCCCTAGGGCGTACCATTTTCTAAGCCTGAGATCAGCAAATCCAACTACATTGCTGAACGCTTCATTCAAGAAATGTAGCGTGTGCGTAAGAAATTGGACGCCGCCAGTTTACCGGTTTTCACGCAGTCCCGTCTCATCTAGTTTGCGCGCGTCCGGGCATTGTTGGAGCAGGGTTTGTCTTTTCATAGTCTCACGGCACGCGTTGCCACTGTCATGGCAGTCCTTGCTTGCCTCAGCATTTTTGTAGCTTGGGCGATTGTTGGAAACTACGCTGCCTACATAGGTGCGATCTTCGTTGTCCTTGCGTTCATTCCCACCGCGTTCGGGGCGCAGTGGAAGCAAGTTATGCTTGCGCCTTGGGTTTTGGCATTCGTGAGTGCGTTTTTCCTCGTAACGCTGGCTTTCAGTCTGCAGTCCGCCCACGGGAGTACGAACTTTATTGGTGACTTTGCACTTTTCGCACTCGCACCTGTCTTTGCAGTGGCCGCGCTGCCACTGGCGAAAAAGCGTTTTACGGTGATCCATCTCGGATGGATATTTTGGTCAGGCTCGGTAGTTGCGGCTGGCTGGGCCTTGTTCCGTCAATCCCAGGGAGTTTATCGCGGCACGGCCATAGAGTTGAGCCCGATTCATTTTGCGGACCTTGCAATGATTTGTGGCTTCTTGGGGTTGGTGGTGCTGTTTGACACAGCCTCGCGTTGGCGCTGGCTTGTTCTGAGCGGCCCGGTCTTCGCAATTATTGCGGTGCTGATCGCCGAGACACGGTCTGCCGTATTGGTGGGCATTTGCCTCTCTGGGGTATGCGGCGTGTTCTTGTGGCGCGCGTGGTCGATCGAAACCTGGAAAAAACTGGTCGTATTGGCTTGCGTGCCCTTGTGCATGGTTGCGGCCTTCTATTTGGCAAGCCTGCTGGGTTTCGACAGGGCATTTCAGGTGTTCGACGCCGTGGGGAAGACGCTGACTGGAGACGAAGGCCTAGATTCTTCCTCTTATGCCCGGGTTGAAATGTACCGCGCGGCGCTGATTGCTATCGCTGATTCACCCTGGATTGGGCACGGTTGGCATGAACAGATTTCCGTAACGCTCGAGTACATGTCCGAGTATGCTCAACAGCGGTATGAATTGGAGAAATGGGGTTACATCCATAACGACTTCCTGAGCTTAACAGTATCTGCGGGCCTTGCGGGTGCATTTGCATATTTCCTTGCCCTTGCGGCTCCGTTGTTGGCCGTGCGCTGGCGCTCTGGTCGTGATGAACGCCTTGTATTCGTTGCTGTGACGGCTTCTAGCGGCATTTTTCTAAGTGGTATGACCGACGTGCTTTTCATGGTTGAGATCCCAAAGATCTTTTTGGTCATGACTGCGGCAGTGCTGTTTGTGTTGAGCGCCTCGAACCGGACATCAATCGCCCATGACTGACGTGATTCATATTGGCCTTTCATTCGACGATAATTTTTGGGCGCCGGCCTATGCGACGATGCGGTCAATCTGTATCTCGACGCAGCGACGGAAAGATTTGGTTTTTCATCTGCTCCATTTCCCACTCAGCGATGAGCACCGTGCGGACTTGGAAAAGATCACCTCTGAATATGGCGCCAAGCTCAACTTCTATCCACTGGAGAGCCAACCAGATTTTCTGGCTCTGGTTCAGAACTTGCCCACCAGTGCGCGATGGCCTGCCATCGTTTATGCGCGTCTCGCGCTGACAAAGCTGCTGCCAGCGGATATCAGCCGGGTCATATATCTTGATACTGACGTTCTCGTCCGCTGGCCGATCGAGAAGTTGTATGAGACGGATCTGGCCGGCGCTGACTTAGGCGCCGTGAAGGAGGCTTTGTCTCCTTTCATTCCTTTGCGTGCTGACATGCGCCAAAACGCTGATATCTTTGACGGGGCTGAGCCTTACTTTAATTCTGGGGTTCTGCTGATTGACCTGGATGCTTGGCGCAGAATTGACTTTCCTGCGGAGATCGCCGCGCTAGCCTCGAGCGGCGTACTGTCTCGCCTCTATTTTGATCAGGATATGCTCAACCTGATCTTCCGTGGTCGCTGGGCACAGCTTGAATGGCGCTGGAACACGATCGACGCTCACCCGGCACACGAGGCCCTCGATCCGGCAATTTTGCATTTCACTTACGCGACGAAGCCTTGGGCACTGCGAGCGGGCATTATGCGCTCGACGGCTTATGCGCGTTGGTATCGCCACGTCATGACCAATGAGCTTTTCTATCGTTTCGCGCGCCATCGCTGGAAGCGTTGGTGGCTAAAGCGATTGGGTATTGGGCGTTAAGGCGCAGTTGACAGCGGAATACCTATTGGTGAACAGCCATAGGCAAGCGCAAAAGCGGATGGAATGAACGATGGCTATGCACATTGCCCTGACATTTGACGAGAATTTCTGGGCCCCAGCCTTCGCAACCATGCGGTCGGTTTGTTTATTTACACAGACACCTGAAGAGCTGGTTTTTCACCTCTGCCACCGTACGCTGAGCCCGAGCCATAAGGCCGACCTTGAGGCAATACGAAAAGAGTTTGCCGTCGAGCTGCGCTGGTATGATCTCGATCAATCCGACCTTTTCCGAGACATTGCGACCCGCATGCCGGAAAACAAGCGTCTCTCCAACATCGTCTATGCTCGATTGATGATCGATAAGCTCGTTGGCCCTGACGTCGAGCGCATTCTGTATCTCGATTGCGATATGATGGTACGCGATGACGTATGCTACCTTTTTGATCTCGATCTAGAGGGTAATTCCATCGCTGCAGTACGCGATACCGCGGGTGCACTGATCACCGGCGGTCGCGATCTCTTGGGCAATCGCGACATTTTTAATCCGGCGGATTACTACTTCAACGCGGGCATGGTCCTGATCGACATTACCAAATGGCGTGAGGCGGACATTCTTGCTCGGATGGAAGAGGCTTACGCGACAGGGGTTATGCAGCGCATCTACTACGACCAGGATTTGCTCAACCTCATTTTTAAGGGCAAGTGGCATCGCCTCAATTGGCGTTGGAACCTTATTGACGCGCGCGTGGTCCACGAAAGCTTCGACCCTGCCATTGTTCACTACACGGGCGATATGAAGCCGTGGGGCACGCTTGCGGGTCTATTCCGCACTGTCGCCTTTGCCCGCCTCTATCGCCATGTCATGACCAATGAGCTGTTTTATCGCTTTGCCAAGCACCGTTGGAAGCGGTGGTGGAAGAAGACGCTGCGGATTGGCTGAGATCTAGACGCTCGTGGGGTCGAAGTTTTCGGCCGCGCAAAGCTGAGCCAGGGCGCTTCCCGCTTCAGGCAGGGGCATGTCGCCGCGACCGCGGTTGGTCAGCTGGCTGCGCCAGATATGAATGCCCAAGGTTTCCGCTGTTACTGACGATGCGAGGCTCGACCCGGCTTTGATCAGCTCGGGAATGCCTTCATAGGGCACGGGATAGAAAGTTGCGGCAGAGCGTACCTGATCCTTAAAGCCATGCTTTTGGACGTAATAGGTCAGGGCCATCGGGCCGGTCGCGCCATACTGCATGTGCTCAGGGGTGACCCGATCGCCTAAAAGGCGGCGAATGGCCACTTCGTAGCGGCGCAGGGGCGGCAGGTGTGGCTCCAAGAGTGGGCGCTTTTCCTGCGTAAAGATGGTCATCAGATCGGCCAGCAGCGGCGCGTCGGCAGGGATGTGCAACACCGCGCCATTGATCGAGCCCGGGCGCTCCCAAGCGAAGAGATAGTCTGGCGGCCCCTCTATGGCGCGGACGCAATAGATGTCGAGATCTGAATAGATGCCGAGGCCCGCTTTGAGAGCGGCGTAGCGGAAATGATCGGAGAAGACGCCCGGCGTGCCGCGGCCTTTGTAAAACACCAGCTTTTCTTGCGGCAGGACTTCATTGGCGTCACGCCACACCGCGCCTTCGGGCAGGTTCTCGATCCGCTCATAGGAATAGACCGAAACCGGATGGCCGCGGCGGCGGAAGGAGATGATGGAGAGGTGCTCCAGCCAGCTGAGCGGGCCATGCCAAAAACTGACGATCGTGGGCAGGTTCATAGCGCCTCAGCAAATTTGTTTGCCGCGCTCTAGCATGTTTGATGGAGCGGTTGAACCGGGCAGATGGTCTCCGCCCGGTGATGCTGGTTTAGTTCGCTGCGGAGCGTCGGCGATACTCGGACGCCGCCACCATGAGAACGATGGCAACAACGACACCAATGCCCGCTTGCACCCAATCATAGGTGGAGAGGAAGTGGGTGGTGAATTCACCCGTGTTCCAATTGGATGCGCCATCTAGCACCGAGCCGACATAGTCGGTGTCGATAGGCAATTGCGAGCGCGCGTTGAGGAACTCCCAAGTGCGGGTCGCAAAGGGATGGGGCCCGCCCAAGGCGACCCACTCAACCGATGAGATGAGGGCCGGCACAAAGAACGACAGAGGGATCGCCCAGCGTCCCACAGCGGTGGCCATAGACCCAACGAGAGCCATATAGGGCAGATACCAAAGGAGGCCCGCTGCGACGACGGCAAGGAAGAGGAGGCTCATCTGGCCAAAACTGCCGACAATCGCGCTCAGCAATTCCCCAGAGCCCAAGCCTGCGGCCATGCTGGCGACATAGGCGACGCCGTAGAGCAGCGCGAGGCTGATGAGCGCGACCGCAAAAACCGTACCGGGCAAGAGCGTGATGGCTGCGGTCAGCTTGGACATCAAAACCTTGAAGTCCGATACCGGCATGGACTTCCAAAACAACATGGCATTGTTGCGCTTGTCGGCCGCAAAGCCATCAGCGCAATAGAAGAACAGCACGAAGGCGAGGTACAGCAGCCAAGCGCCAGCCAGGCCCGCATAGCTGGCTTCAAACACCCAAGTGGGCACGACCGTGGCCAATTGGCCAGTTGTGGTAAAGTCGACGCGATTAACGCCAAAGGCAAAAAGCGCGAGTGCCAAAACAACGGCAACGAGCCCGAGCGGGGCGTAGAAGAACGCGCCCTTGTGTTCGAGAAACTCGCGGCGGATGAGGGCTACAAAACTCTTCATTTTGCGCCTCCCACACTGGTGGTGGGTCGTTCCATCATGGCAACGAAGAGATCGGAAATGGTTGGGGCGGACAGTCGGCCATAGGGTTCAAGACGATCGGCACCGATGCCATCAAAAATCATGACAGTCTGGCCAAAGCGGGTTTCCTCATACACAGGATTGAGCGCGCGGGCGGCGTCTTGATGGGCAGGATCGCTGAGCACCAGTTGGGCGAAACGGGTTGAGACCGCATCCATGGGCGCATCCAAAATAATGGAGCCGTCGCGGATAAAAATGAGGTCGGTGAGCATGAATTCGATCTCATCCACCTGATGGGTGGTGATGATCAACGTGCGTTCGCCGGTCATATAGTCTTCCAGCAGGCGCTTGTAGAACCGCTTGCGGTAGGTGATGTCGAGGCCAAGGGTTGGTTCATCGAGCACCAAGAGCTTGGCATCAATCGCCATAACGACAGCTAGGTGGAGCTGCGCCAGCATGCCCTTTGAGAGGGCTTTGATTTTTGCGTCCGGTTTGACATCCGTGCCCTCAAGAAAGCTCTTGGCCTTCTCAACGCTGAATTTGGGGTGGATGTCGCTGAGCATGGTGAAGAGCTCGCGCACGCGCAAGAAGCGCGGCAGGCTCGCCACATCGGAAATAAAGGCAACGTCTTGCATCAGACGTGCGCGATGGGCGAAGGGGTCCTGACCCAGAACTGTCATCTTGCCCTGATAGCTGGTCAGGCCCAGCATGGCGTTGAGCGTCGTGGTCTTGCCCGCGCCATTGTGCCCGATCAAGCCATAGATACGGCCCGGCGGGATGTCGAAATCTAGACCGTGCAGAATTTCTCGCCCACCGAAGGATTTCTTCAGGCCGCGTGCCGACACGATTGGCACAGGGGCGACGCTCGTCGTTGTCATCAAGAATTGTCTTTCGGCTCAGAGCTGCGCCATGCAGCGGTCCAGTTATGTATCGAACGCGACACCATCGTCATGTGATGAAGGGGCGATGGCTGTAGAGGATGAGGAAAGCCTAGGCGTTTAGAGGATCAGGGTTGGGGCGGCACACCGCACGCCGAGCACTTTGACATCTGCTTCACCCAGTTTGACACCGAGCAAAGATAAAAGCCCATCGATGGTCATGTCCAGTGTCGGGGCTAGGGGCATGATAAGCGTTCTCACAAGGCCAGTTACAACGTCTACAACCCCCAAGAGCGGGAGTTGATCCACACGCAATTCTAAGCCCGTCAGAATGGCTGTGCCCAGTGAGCCGACGATGGTGCTGGTCTTGGCTGATTTAATCGTGCCATTGGCAATCTCGGAGGACGAAAAACTCAGCGGTATGGACTTGGTTTGGCCTACGGCTAGATCGATCCTTCCACTGACACTCAGCAGCAAAACGTCGATCATCTTTGTCCACTTCGCCACGGGCTTTTGGGTGAGGTCCAATATCTGGCTTTGCGGCAGGTCAGACATGCCAACATGGGCGATGCCGGGTGTCACATTGAGCACAGCGGCACCATTGGGGGCGGCGGAGCTGGGGCAGGAGAGCGAGGTCAATTGGGCTTCGGCATAAGCGACGTCGATCCAAAGCGGCAGACTAACGGTGGCCCCTAAAAGGCCCAAGCCCCCCAAAAGCTCGGCTTTGAGGTAGAGTCGGATTTGCGCTGTGCGCGCAATGGTCGAGGCGGGGCCGAATTGAAACCACGGCACTGTGTTGGGTGGGTCTCCAACGGCCAAGGCGAGATGCAGTGAGGCAAGACCGGGAACGCCGGCATTGAGCCCGAGGTCGATCATGCGCGCGCCATTGCTCACCGAGGCAGCGGCCCCCAGTAGCTCCATCGCGGACAGTTGCAGCCCCGCCACGCCGCGCGCATCGCCCAATGCCATATTGGCCATGCGCCCGACAGAGATGAGTTTGTTTAAAGGCACAGTGCTGCCGTCCTCGCCAGAAGCGCGAGGCTGTTTGTTCAGAACATCTAACGCCGATTTGGTGAGGCCATTGGCGGTCTGCGTCAGCGCTCGGGACAATTGCCCGGCGGTCGCGTTCATTTTTAGGAGGTCGGAATAGGTGCCGACATCGGCGTCCATCTCTTGGGCGAGCTGATCAAGGAAGTTCAGGAGTTCTATGCGCGCGCCGATCAGCGAATTGTAGTCGGCAACTTTGAGCGACACATTGGTGCCGAGCAGTGCGCCGAGCAGCGCGTTGGCAAGGCCATCATTAAGGCTCGCCAGTCGGGAGCCGACATAGAACGAGGCTTCAGGAATGCGCGTCGCGGCTCCGGAAACTTTTAGCTCCGGGGGCGCAATCAGGCTCTGACCGAAGAAGAGCGTCCCCTTTTTCGCAAAGGAGACATCGACAGCATTATAGGGCTGAGTGTCAGCAACGAAGCGTTTGGCGGGGTCGGTGATGGTGGTGTCATAGCGCCCGAGAGTGACGGTCAGCCCCGCCGTGGAGCCGGGTGCCAGCTGGCCGGAGTCGACGAGGGTCTGGTGCGCGAGAAACTGCGCTTTGGAGACGTCGGAGGCCGCAGCGATTGCGGCCAGATCGACCGCCGATTGCATCTGGCGACGCTCATAATAAAGCGACCCGGCATCGACCACTAAGGTGGAGGCCAAGAGCCCTAGGGTAATGGCGACAGCAAACATAATGCCCATGTTTGCCGAAGTGTCGCGCCAAAACCGGGACAGCATTTAGATGCCGCCGTTACGAATGGTCGCTTGATGCTCGATTATTTTGCTCGGCAAGGGGAGCGGAACGTAGAGGTTCCAGATCGGTAGATCGGAAGCGTCATAGGTCAGGGTGACGGCAAACTGGTTGGCGTCCTTGCGGGTGATCTCAAAATCATGCGCGATTGTGGAGGTGTTCAGAAGGATATAGGCCCCAGCATTTTTGATCAAAAAGCGCTCAACCAGATTGCGCCGCTCGGTATCGTTGATCCCTGCAATTGAGGTGCGTGCCGCGTCGGCTGCCAATTGTTGCAGGCTCAGCGATGCGCCGAAGTAAATTCCGTAGGCGAGCATGCCAGTGAGCAGTAGTAAAAACACCGGCGTGAGGATGGCGAACTCAACCGCCGCCGCGCCATCAGAGTTTCTACGTAGTTTTGCATAGGCTCTAAACACGCATGCCTCCGCAGCTAACACCCTAAAAACATTAGGTTGATCCGCTCACGCTACTGAACCGTTAAAGCAAACGTCCAAATACTATTGGGATTTCTACGTATTAAAATTCGCGCACAACGTGCCTTTCCAAGGCCACCATCAAAGGCTAGGTAGAGCCAACAGGAGAGTCTGACTTGACGCGCAACTTTCTTTTTGCCCCCTCCGCCGATGATATTGCGCTGACGCGCTTTATCTCGACCGCTGATACCGTCTCGGGATTTTTAAAAGGCGCACCGGGTGGCCCTTTACCGAATTGGTATCAGATGGGCGGCAATAACGTAGATTTCCTCCAGCATATGAACGCGCAATTGGCGCTTTCGTTCCCGAACGCCGGACAGCCCTTCTACGCGGTGCGGCTTTGGACCAATGTCATGTGGCAACCCGCCTATCTCGCTGTGCTGGGCGCTCATGTGGTGGGCTCGGTGCCCAATATGGCTCTGCTGTCGCAGGCGCGCCAAAACAACGACATCAATGGCTATCGCTTGGTGCCAGCGCCACAATTCTCGGGTGGTCTTGAAGAAATGATCGAGCACGCCGGGCGACAGCTGCGCGGCTTAGCCGATGTCGCCTTGGCTGAGATCAATACGGTCACCAAGCTTAAGCGCGTGCCCGCGCTGCGCCTCTTGGCCGATCGCATGCTCTCCCTGATGATCCGGCTCGGCGACTATCGGCCCGAAACCAACATTGCCGAGCAGTATCGCTATTGCGCGTTATGGTTTGAGGCCATGGGGCTCAAGGGCCAGGGCGGGCTGGAAACGCTCGATCTGGCTGACGGGCGGCAGGTGGTGATTACCGCCCGCAAGGGCTGCTGCCTTGATTATCTCGCCTTCCCAGACGCCTATTGTGCCTCTTGCCCCAAACAGGACGACGCCTTGCGCCTAAAGCGGCAGCGCGACGATGCGGTGGCAGAGCTTGATGCGCGGGATTAGTCGAAGACTTCGTTGGGATAAACGCCCCAAAGTTCTTCCTGCTTGACCCAACCATTATAGCTGGCGCGTTCGCCGGGATGGCCGGCCGACACCTGACACCATTGCCCATCACACTCACTGACCGAGACGCGCACGCCCGCCTTGAGGTGAGCGCGCGGAGCCGATTCGGCTGAGCGATTGGCGCGCATCAGCACGTCGCCATTGGCAAGCAGAGGCTGCGCGTAGCCCGCACGATTGCCGGACAAAAGGTTCTGGTGAATCCAGCCCTCTTCGCCATCGGCATCGCGGATTTTACGCCAAGTGTCGAACTCTTGGATGATCTCGACCGGAACGCCCGATACCAGATAGTTCCACGCGACTTCGTATTTGGTGCCGGGGCCAACGCGCACGTTGATCGGGTTGGAGCGCGTGGTGACGAAACGGGGCAGTGGTAGACCGCTCGGATTGTCCTGCGCCAAGCTTGGGACAGGGGACAATACGGGGACTGCACACAGCGATAGGACGGTAAAAAGAATAGGGCGCAGGCGACCCGCGAGGGCTGACACTAACAACATCACTTTGCAGACAGTTCGGAATTGCCCTATCACTAGCCCATGATCCTTAATGGTCACTGAACCTTGGCTCAATCCAAGCAGACGTGATCGGGCCCGACTGGTACGAATGACATCAACAAAACCCAAGATTTTGGTCACTCGGCGGCTGCCTGCGACGATTGAAGCGCGCATGGCCACCTTGTTTGAGACCGATGTCAACGAAGCGGATGACGCCTTGAGCGGGGCGGACATCGTGTTCGGCCTCGCGGGTAAGGATGTGTTGGTGTCCACCATCACCGACCGGATTGACGCGTCGCTCATTGCCCAACTCCCAACCAGCGTTCGGTTGATCGCCCAGTTTGGCAATGGAGTTGACAATATTGACCTTGAGGCCGCTTGGGCCGCTGGTATTACGGTGACCAATACGCCCAGCGTGCTCACTGAAGATACGGCTGATATGGCGATGGCGTTGATGCTGGCCCTGCCGCGGCGCTTGGTCGAGGGCACTCAAATCCTTCTGCGCGACCGCGCCTGGGCGGGCTGGTCCCCAACATCCATGCTTGGCCATCGCTTGCGCGGCAAAGCCTTGGGTATTGTCGGCATGGGGCGCATTGGCACGGCGGTGGCGCAGCGGGCCAAGGCCTTTGGGCTTTCGATCCATTACTATTCCCGCAATCGGCGTCCTCCAGCGGTGGAAGCGCCGCTCGATGCGACCTATTGGGATGATCTCGATGCCATGTTGGCCGAGGTGGACATTGTCTCCCTGCACACGCCATTAACCCGGGACACCAATGGGATTTTGTCCGAGCAACGTCTCGCGGCGATGAAGCCGGGGGCCTATGTGGTCAATGTCAGCCGCCCCGAATTGATTGAAGAAACCGCGCTGATCGAGCGGCTGGAGGCCGGGCATTTGGCAGGCGCGGCGCTCGATGTTTTCGACAACCGTTTTGGCATCAACCCGCGACTGCTGGAGTTGGCGCAGGACAATCGCGTTGTGCTCACCGGGCACATGGCGTCAGCAACGCTCGAAGCCCGTGTCGAAATGGGCGAGGCCGTGATCGTCAATATCCGCACCTTTATGGATGGTCATCAGCCTCCCCATCGCCTTTTGCCCGAAAGCTTAGGCCCGCGATTGTCGCGCGGCGCTTGAAAACTGTTGCGCATCGGACGCAGCACTAACGTTGCGTCAATCAGAATTTGTTCTGCTGCTTGCATGCAAGTTCGCGGGGCCATAACTCTGCAACGACTACGCTAGTGGCTCGTTGACTACTCAAGAGCCGCGCTTGGAACTGCTGCGTAGGCGAGGAGTATGCCGTTGAGACGCCCCTTAATTGCCGTGTGTTTGCTGTTTGTTGCGCCCGTTTATGCGCAGGGTCTGGGTGATGCCCCTCTCAGCGAAGTCGACGGCCAGCTGGCGCTGGATGCCTTGGGGCAACGCTTGGTCATGCCTATGCCGGATTGGGCGGCGGATACCAAAAGCCTCGTCGAATTGAGCGATAAGGCCCTCGCACGCTATTCCGAGGACGACAGCCAAGCGCAGTTGGAACTCTATCGCGCGGGCGAGAATGAAAAATTCTGGACCACCATGTATGGGGCGCGTCTGAGCACGCGCGCCAGCATGAGCCTGCAAGATTTTCGCACCTCGGTGATCAATGTGTATGCGCAGGGGTGCGATCCGGACACGATCGCGCTGTTCCAGCTGGAGCCGGACGAAGGCGATGTTCTGCCGCCCCTGGGCTATGTCTGCGGCGCCTATGCCGATCACATCATCGACTTTGTCGGCGAAGGCGAAGTGATGATCATGGGCTTTTATCGCTCTGAAGTGGGCATCGGCATGGTCTATCAAGAGTGGCGCACGCCGCGCTTTGATGCGAGCAAGAGCGACACTTGGCCGATCTCGCCCGACGAGATCGAAGCGCGAATTGCCCAGCTCAAGGAACAGGTATCGCTGCTGCGAGCGGATTGACGAGAAGCCCGCAAGGGCCTATCGCAACGCTTATGAAGAAAGACAACAAGCCCTCAGGCCCGAGCCAGCGCCAGCTGCGCGTTGGGGAACTGGTGCGCCACGCAATGGCGGACGTGCTCGCGCGCGGCGAGATTGAAGACGAAGCTCTGGTTGGCACAGTCGTGACCGTGCCAGAAGTGCGTATGTCGAACGATCTCAAGCTCGCGAACGCCTATGTCATGCCGCTCGGTGGCTTGCACGCGCAAGAAATCGTTGACGCACTGAACCGCCACAAGAAATTTGTCCGCGGACGCATCGCGCCGCAGCTGAACCTCAAGTTCGCTCCGGACATTCGTTTCCACGTGGACGAGACCTTCGAAGAAGCCGGGCGCATCGATGCGCTGCTGCGCTCTGACCGCGTAAAGCGCGATCTCGAAGACAATTCTGACGACAGCGAAGACTAAGCCTTGACGCAAGCCAAGTCGAAGAAGCGTGCCATCTCCGGGTGGATCGTGCTCAACAAGCCATATGACTTCACCTCCACCCAGGCCGTTGGCAAGGTGCGTTGGTTATTGTCTGCAGCCAAGGGCGGCCACGCCGGTACCCTTGATCCGCTCGCGACCGGCATTCTGCCGATTGCCTTGGGTGAAGCCACCAAGGCTGTGCCGCAGGTGCAGGACGGGACCAAGGTCTATCGGTTCACCATCGGTTGGGGCAAAGCCACAACCACGGATGACACTGAAGGCGAAGTGATCGCCACCTCGGACGTGCGCGCTGATCAGGCTGCGCTTGAAGCGGTGCTGCCACAGTTCACCGGCCTCATCATGCAGCGCCCGCCGATATTTTCGGCGATTAAGGTCGATGGCGAGCGTGCCTATGATCTTGCGCGCGCAGGTGAAGAGGTCGAACTGGCGGCTCGCCCAATTGAAGTGGACGCGATCAACATCGTGTCGCATGGCGATAGCGAAACGGTTCTGGAAGTCACCTGCGGCAAGGGTACTTATGTGCGCTCTTTGGCGCGTGACATTGCCGAAGCACTCGGCACCGTCGGCCATGTGACAACGCTTCATCGTGCGCAGGTTGGTCCTTTCACCGACGCTGACGCAGTGACGCTCGAAGAGCTGGAAGCAGCGGAAGCGGGCGAGGTGCGCGATGCGCTGCTCAAGCCCGTACATGCGGCGCTGGTTGATGTTCCCGAGATCCGTCTCGACGCTTTGCAAGCAACAGCTGTGCAGCATGGCAATGCGGTTCTGCTGACGGGCGCTAATGCGCCGGTAAACATGGACGAATGCTGGGTCAGCTTTAAGGGCAAGGTTATCGCTACGGGCGGAGTGGCCTTTGGTCAGTTCCAGCCCCGGCGCGTCTTTAACCTCTAGACCCCATCCAATCGCGGACCCGGGTCCATCAAGGCATGGATCCGGTTCGCGCCCAAGCGCGCCAGTTTGAGCATCATTGCCTTACGGCGTGCGGGCGGAAGCGGGGTATCCGGGCTGTCCCGCAGAATTGCGCCATCATGGCCATCGGCCACGATGAGACCTTCGCTCTCCGGAAAAATCTCGCTGTCGAGTTCCGGTGGCTTGGCGAAGAAGAATTTATCAGAAAATTCGCGGTACTCGGGCCATTTCCGGTCGACCTGAAAATCGATCAGGCTCGATTTGATCTCGATGATCCAAATCTCGCCTTTGGGACCGACGGCGAGCACATCGGCACGCCGCCCATTGTTGAGAGCGACCTCAGCATAACACGCCATATCATGTCGCTCCCGCAGCATCCGCATAACCCCGCGCTGAACGCGCAGGGCTGTTGCGGATTGCCGGAGGTCAACAATGGCGGGCAGCTCGTCACTCATGCCCTGCGCTTACCCTGCCGGTTTGGCACAACTGTGTTTGCCGCCGAGCGCAAAGCTCGACGCCCAAAGACCTGCAATGAGGAGCGGTAGGCAGACCATGTAGGAGGCGCGAATGCCGAAGAATTCCGCAACAAAGCCGAGCAGCGGCGGCGCGAGGAAGAACACCACAAAGCTCACCTGACCAAGCGCCGCCACGTTGACGGCCGCCGGACGATCGGTGCGCTGCGCGGCAGCGGACACAGCGAGTGGATAAACAGACGAGCAGCCTGCACCCATGAGCGCAAAGCCAAGGAGGGCGAGCTCGGAGTTTGGTGCGAGCCAAACCAAAGTTGCGCCAAGGCTTGCGACTGCCAGCATGACCATGGCGACATTGCGTGGACCATAACGCGCGACGACGGGGTCAGCGGTAAGGCGGACGAGGGCCATAAAGAATGCGAAGATGGTGAGGCTCATGCCGCCGACGAATGGCTCAACAGCAAAGACGTCGCGCATATAGATCGCCGACCAATCGATGCCCGCGCCTTCAACCAAGAAGGCGGCAAAGCCGATGAGGCAAAGGGGCAGCAGGCCAAGGGTTGGGAAGGCGAACTTGTGGGTGTCGCCATCGGTAGCGCGGACCGGCTTTGGGGCGTTTGTTGCGCCGTAGATCAACCAGCCAGCAATGGCGACAACGATGATGGCAATCGCCAGCAGGTGCCAATTGGTGGTGAGACCCGATTGACGGATCATCGCACCAAACAGTGCGGTGACGAAAAACCCGACGCTCCAAAAGCCGTGGGCCCGGTTCATAAATCGCCCGCCGGTTTGCGTTTCGAGGCGGTCGATTTCGACGTTGAGGTTTATCTCCAACGCGCCTGAACAAATGCCGGCCAAGAACAGAACCGCAAACATGAAGGGTGCGGAGGGCAACCAAGGAATGGTTGCGAACAGCAATGATGGTCCCAAAACCGTGATGAAGGCCGTGGTGCGGAAGCCCATTTTCTCGATGATCGGCGCGCCAAAGGTCAAGGACAGGAGCGAGCCGATTGCCATGCCGATCATGGTCAAGCCGAGCTGGCCCTCGGAAAGGCCAAACTGGGTTTGAAGGTCTGGCAGGCGCGCCATCAGCGCGCCCGTTGTCAGCGCAAAGAAGAAGAAGCTGGCGTAGATGCGGTGTTGTGGAGCGATCATCGGGGAACAGTCGTAGAAACGGGCTTAGGCGCCAGAACGTGAGAGGTGAGGAGGCTGATCAGGATTAGGGGCAGGCCCACACCGAACGTCCACTGAATGCCCCAATGCTCGGCGATGAAGCCAAGAAGCGGTGGGCCAAGCAAGAAGGCTGTAAAGGAGAACTGGGCGAGAGCTGCAACATTGATCGCCGCGGGGCGGTCGGTTTGCTGCGCGGCGGCCGACATGGCCAGTGGGAACAGTGCTGAGGAGCCGACACCAATCAGAGCAAAGCCGAGATAGGAGGCGATTGCCGATGGAGCCCAGAAGACGATGAGGGTGCCGATGAGCAATATGGTCAGCAGAACGCGGGCGACCCGAACCGGGCTATAGCGTTCAACAAAGCTATCGGCGACGAAACGGGTCGCAGCCTGGCTGCCCGCCACAAAGGCAACGGCTATGCCGGCCCAGAACGGCTCAACACCAAACAGGTCCTTCATATAGATCGCAGACCAATCAATGCCCGCGCCTTCCATCAGCATGGCCGAAAGGCAGACGCCGACCAGAGCCATAATGGTCATCGTCGGGCGTGCAAACTTTGGTCCGCTCTCCGCGCTGGTCTGGCGATGGGGAGCAGCCTTGAATTGACCCAAGAGCAGCAAGGTCGCGACCAGCACCACGGGAACCATCAGCATCAGATGTAGCTGAGGCGATAGGCCGGTTTGCGCAACGGTGGCTCCGACAATGCCAGCGGCAAAGAACCCAAGGCTCCAGAAGCCGTGGGCGCGGTTCATAATCCGACGGCCGATCAGATGCTCGACGCGATCGGCCTCGATATTGATGATAATCTCAATGGCGCCAATGGTGAGGCCCACCGGCACGAGCAACAAGAAGAACGCCAGTGGTGTCTGGGCCCACATGGAGGCGGCGTAGAGCACCGAAAGTAGGGGAATGGCGATCAAGAGCACGCGCTTATGGCCATATTTTTCGATGACCGGGCCTGCGAAGGTCAGTGAGATCAGCGTGCCAACAGCGGAGCCGATAAGGGCCAAGCCGAGCATGCCCTCAGCGACATTCATGGCAGAGCGAATATCGGGCAGTCGGGGAAACATGCTGCCCATGCAAAAGGAATATACAAAAAATGCCCCGAAGACGGAAATCTGGGGCGGCAGGCTTAGGCCGAATCGCATGGTCAAAGTGCTCGAACTCGAAGTTGAGCTAAGCTAGGCCAAGCAGATCACTGAGAGAATAGTTGGCGGCCGAAATTATATCGATTTCGAGGCGCGCAAGAAAAAGGCCGCCCGGAGGCGGCCTGAACGTCTCAGCCCTCAGAGACGGTCATTTTTGCGCGATGCAAACCGAAGTAACACCAGCGTTCTTAAAGCCAAGAGCGCTTGCTGCAGCCTTGGACAGATCGATGATGCGCTTGCCATGGAACGGACCACGGTCGTTGATGGTGACTTCGATTGATTTGCCGGTGCGTTGATCTTCAACTTCCACGACGGTTCCAAATGGAAGCGTGCGGTGCGCAGCGGTCATTGCATTTTCGTTGAACACTTGGCCAGAAGCAGCAGTTTTGCCGTGGAAGCCAGGTCCGTACCAAGAGGCGCCGCCGCATTGGGCGTAGGCTGCTGGGACGAAGGCGAAGAGTGCCGCAGCCGAGGCAGCAACAATGAGGACTTTCTTAGTCAATGATCTAGAGCTCGCAGTAGTTGTCGTTGCCGACTAACTACCCCGTGGCGCGGACAAGATTGTGGGCAAGTTGCCACACTTGGGTAATTGGGGGTCCTGAATGGGCGAATTTGGCGCATTCACGCGGGTTTCACGCAAAGTTGCGAGTCTAGCGATCGGCTGATTTAGAGATTCAGAATCTCAGCTTTTTTCTCGATTGCTGATCTGGAGCAAGTTGAAGAACTGAATCCGGATTCATTTTCTCCCTGTGGGAAATGTGCAACGGTTCCCGATAAGGTGGCATTTTTCTCCGGATATAGCCCGTGGAGAATGTGGAAAAAGCCCTTACAGGCGCCAAAGCCCCTGCATTTGTGGCGTGATTTGGGCGGGAGAGGCCGAATTTCGCGGCCTTACGCGCAAGAAAAAGGGCGATGACAAGGTCACCGCCCGAAGGTCAGTCAGGGAGAAAACAGGGTGCCGTTAGTTCTTCGGCTGAGGAACAATGCGCAGATATGGCTTTAGTTCCGTCCAGCCCTCAGGATATTTGGTTTTGGCTTGTTCGTTGGAGACAGCAGGTACGATGATCACGTCATCGCCGCTCTTCCAATTGACCGGCGTCGCCACCTGATGCTTGGCGGTGAGCTGGAGACTGTCGATGACGCGGATGACTTCATCAAAGTTCCGGCCGGTTGACGCTGGGTATTCAATTTTCAGCTTCACCTTCTTGTCCGGGCCGATGACGAAGACCGAACGCACGGTGAGGGTGTTGTCCGCATTGGGGTGGATCATATCGTACTTGCGTGCGACTTCACCCTTGGTGTCAGCCAGAAGCGGGAAGTTAAGAGCCGCGCCCTGAGTTTCCTCAATGTCGCTGGCCCAGCCTGCGTGATCTTCGAGCTTATCGACCGAGAGGCCCAAAACTTTGACGCCGCGCTTTTCAAACTCAGGCTTGAGCTTGGCGGTGTAGCCCAGTTCGGTGGTGCAGACCGGTGTGAAATTCTTCGGGTGGCTGAAGAGAACGGCCCACGATCCTTCGATGAAGTCGTGGAAGTGGATGGTGCCCTCAGTGCTTTCGAGGGTGAAATCTGGTGCGGTATCGCCGATCAGGATCGCCATTGTCTATTCCTTCGCCCAAGCAATGGGCTCTGTGCTTGTTTGTAGAATATCGTGCCCGTGATTGCCGATTGAAGTGGGGGCGCGGGGAACGCTTTTGCCAATGCGGGGCGGTTTGGATGCGTTCCTTGCGCAAACCAAAGTGAAAAGGAAATGAACGTTCTATTCGCCCGAAATCATGACGGAGCCCTGCATCGGCGTGGTGGCTGGAGCGCCATTTTCCCAAGTGACATCAAGCCCGTTAAGGGGAACCACCGAGAGGCTCATTTTGCCAGAGCCCTGGTTCACTTCGCGCGCGTGGGCGAGATAAATGAGGGCGTTATTGGCGCTGTCGTAAATGCGGGTGACGCGGAGCGACTTCCAAATCAGAGAGCGGTTCTGTTTGAAAATCTCTTCTCCACCCGAGCTGGTGCGGATGTTGCCGATGTTGATTGGGCCCACAGCGTTGCAGTCGAGGGCGGAATGGGAGGGGTCTTCAAACCAATTGCCCTGACTCACGCGGTCAATGAACGAGCGGTTGAAATAGGAGAGGTGGCAGACAATGCCTTGCACATTGGGATCGGCGACAGCCTCAATCGAGATGTCATTGCCTGTCCAGTCGACGCCAACACTGCCCACTTCGGATTGACGCCCACAGGCGACCAGGGCAAGCGCAGCAGTGGCGAGAACGGCAACTCGGGCAATAGCGTTCATCAACTTCTCCATTCGTGTCTCTATGAGATTGGGAACGATCTGCCGCGCTACAAGGTTTCGCGGAGCCTTAGCGCAAGTTTTGTCGGTCCATGACTTTTTCGAGCCATCGCACTAGCAGCGAAAGCGACAGCGTCATGGTCAGATAGAGAAAGGCCACAACGTTATAGGTCTCGAAGAATAGGAAGCTGTTCGAGGCGGACAGCTTGCCCAGCTGGGTAATGTCCTGAACGCCGAGGGCCGAGACCAGCGCGGAATCTTTGACCATAGAGACAAAGTCATTGCCGAGCGGTGGCAGGACTGTGCGGAACGCCTGCGGGAAGATGATGTGTCGGAAGCAATTCCAACGCGACAGACCAAGCGCGCGCGCGGCTTCGATCTGGCCCTTGTCGACGGACTCGATACCGGCGCGGAAAATCTCGGCGATGAAGGCCGAGTAGCAGACCGTGAGCGCGAAGATGGCGCGCCAGACGAAATCAAAGCCGCGCACAGTGGCCGGAGCGAGCCAGCCCTGCTCGATCACAGGCGAGAAGAGCCAATTAAAGCCGGACACCATAGCTGGGGCGGCAACGAAGGCGATGTAAAAGAGGAAGACGAGGATGGGAATGCCGCGGATCAACTCGACGTAAAATGTTGCGATCTCGCTCAAGACCCGAATGCCCGAGGTGCGCGCTAAGGCCACCAAAAGGCCGAGCACGATTGCTGCGGCAAAGGCGAGCAGCGTTACCCAGAGCGTCGTGACCACGCCACCCGACACCGTGTCGAAGATCTTCGAATAGGTTTGATCGGCCGATATCGCCCAGAAGCCAAGAACGAAGATCAGGGCAAGGGTTACCAGCCACCAAGGCGTGCGGCTCATAAGAGAGGGGCGGCGGGGTTCATAAGTCATCAGACGCCAGTATTTTCTTTCGCCCTATAGGGCATAGCAAAGGCCCACTCGGCAAGCCGGAGTGGGCCTTTTTCAGTCAAAGCTCGCTCGGGAGCGTGCAGACTATTCGGCGGCGTATTCGAAGAACCAATAGTTGATGCGCTCATCGAGCCAGCCATCCTCGCGCATGCTGTCGAGGGCGGCATTGAACGGCTCAACCAGATCGGAGCCTGGGGTCAAAATGAAGCCCAGAGGGTCGGATTTGAGCGTTTCATCAATCTGCTTAAAGGCGCCGGGATCAGCGCCCATATAGCCGGTCGCCGCGGCCTGATCGGCGATAATGGCGTCGACGTCGCCAGCCTTTACGGCTTGAACGGCAGCGCCAAAGCTATCGAAGGTTTTGACGCGCGGATTGGCTTCGTCGCCGTCAAGCACGTCATAGATCGCGGTATAGAAGGAAGAAGTGCCTGCCTGCGCGCCAAAGAGGAGATCGGCGTTTTCGGCAAAGCTCTCAGCGCCCGTGATGCGCTCTTCATCAGCGCGGACGAGCAGATATTGCTCAACGGTGATGAATGGATCGGTGAAGTCGATCACCTCATCACGCTCTTCGGTGATGGTGATGCCATCGGCACCGATGTCAAACTGGCCGGAGCGGACCGCTTCGATCATCACGTCCCAAGCCGACAGATCCCACTCGATCTTGGCATTGAGGCGCTTGGCCACTTCGTTGATGACATCATATTCAAGGCCAATGCCGTCGCCGGTCTTCGGATCAGCAAAGTTCAGCGGGTAATAGGCGTTCTCGGTCACCGCATGGATGGTGCGGCCATCAAGGTTCGGCAGCTCGGCCGCAAAGCTCTGCGCGCTCAGCGCCAAAGCCAGTGCAGATACCGCTGCGCCGGTCAAAATCGTCTTCATGGAATTGTGTCTCCCAAGTCTCTGGGAGAGAGACTAGCTGAGTGCGCGAAATCTGCAAATATGTGGCGAGGAAACGCTTGGCTCAGGAGCCGCTTGAATTCAGAAAATTCGCTCGCCCTCAGTGGGTTTGAGCAGAGGCGTGGCGCTAGCGCACCGGTCCCATCTCATGCAGGAGCCATTGGCGGAAGGCGCGAATTTTGCGTGTTTCGCGACGCCCTTTGGCGGTGACCAGATAATAGGCATTATTGCCGGTGGCCGCACGGTGGAAGGGGCGAACCAAGCGCCCCATTTCCACCAACTCATCCGTCATCATGTCGACGGCGAGCAATAATCCTTGACCCGATAGGGCGGCATCGAAGGCTAGCGAGGCGTCGGAAATGACCGGGCCGTGCCCATGCGCGAGCGGAGATTTGCCCGCAGCTTTGGACCAGCTGGGCCAATCGAGCATGCTGGTCGTATCGATAATGACCGGTAGTTCGGCGTAGGGCCGATCTTTATGTGTTGCCCAGAAGTCCGTGGAACAGACCGGCTGGAAACTCTGGCCGCCGATTTTGGTGGCGTTGACACCAGGCCATTGTCCCGATCCAAACCGCACCCCGCAATCAATGTCGCGTCGGTTGAGATCGGTCATCGCGGCAGTGACGCACAAGCGCAGCTCGATGTCAGAATGCGCTTGCGCAAAATTGCCCATGTGCCAGATGAGCCAGCGAGACGCAAAAACGCTGCCGACTGTGAGATTGAGCACGCTATCGTCGTCGCCCGTGACTTGCGCCAAAGCATCGCCGAGCGCAGCAAAGCCCGAGCTTAGTTGCGGCATGATCTCCATCAAGACTGGCAATGGGCGCAGGCCGTCACTGGTGCGTGCAAAGAGCGTCACGCCCAATCGCTCTTCTGCGCGGCGAATATGCTGGCTCACCGCCCCGACGGTGACGCCCAACTCATTTGCTGCGGGCGCGAGCGCACCGAGACGGGCCACGATCTCAATGGCCCGTAGCGCGTTCAGCGGAATAGGAAATTGCGCAATCATATAGTTTTTCTATACTCGGCGGCAGGTCTTGTCGATTGGATAGGTGCAGTCGTTGGCGCAAAATGAAGGTCATTCATTTTGTGAAAGGATACAAAATGTCTATTCTTGTTCCCGCGCTGCGCCGTCTCAAACTGCTTTTCAAAAAGCTTGTGACGCCGCTTAATTGCGATGAGCCTGAACCACGCGACTGGGCCGATCTGCCGCCGCACCACCCCAAGTGCGAGTGATTTACTGACAATATCTCCCCGCGCAATCGTCGCCACGGCATTTCGCGTCGACGTGGAAGTGATTGGCGTGGGCGGCATTGGCATCGGGGCCAAGAACGGTGTTGAAGCGTTCGCAGGCTGCTTGCTGCGCAAACGTCAGGAACTGGCCCTCAAGCGCATCGCTCGGGCGCCAATCTTTTAAAACGTCTATCACCCGGCCATCGCCGAGGATAAAGCCGTGGATGTCGAGCGCATTGGCAAAGCTGTGCTCCGATACGCCGCCAGAGCGTGTGCCAATGCGGGCTCGGCACACCATGGACCCGCCTGAGGTGACGCTGGCGAGCGGGCTGTCCGTGAGTTCTTGGGCTTGTGCGTCCAGCACTGCGACCCAATCGGCGACGGCGGTGGCGACGCCGCAGGTCACGGTTGCTGGCATGGCCAGCGGAATATCGCGCCGTCCCACTTTCACCCCTGTCATCAGAATGGGCGAGGCGGTGCCGCAGCGGCCTTCGGAGATCGGGGCGATCATCTCGCCGATCACCGTGCCATTTTTCAAAGCGGGGCAGGAGGCCCGTTCGGCCACGGGGGCGGGCTCTGTTTCTTCGGGCTTTTCAGTGGGCTGGTCGCTGGTCGGCGCGACGGGCCGAACCTCTGGCCTTGGCGTCGGCATTGCGAGTGCCGTCGGTTCGCTCTTGCCGTTGTTGAGAATAGTGATTTGGGACGCGAAGGGGGCCGGCGCAATTTGCGCATTGTCTTGAGCCGGACTGGCGGCGGAGAGAAGAATGAGCGTTACAAGGGCGAGACTGGGGCTTTGCATCGCTCGCTAACGTCGACTTAACGAAAGAGTTGCCGCAAAACCCACCTTTACTGCGCTGAAACCATCTTCTCGCCCTTGTTTGCATCTGCTATCAGCGCGCTCATGACAACGCCGCTCAAAAACATCCGCAATTTCTCCATCGTCGCGCACATCGACCATGGGAAGTCGACTCTTGCTGATCGCCTGATCCAGTTCACCGGGGGCCTAGAAGCCCGCGAGATGAAGGAGCAGGTGCTTGACAATATGGAGATTGAGCGCGAGCGCGGGATCACCATCAAGGCACAGACCGTGCGCCTCAACTATAAGGCGCAGGATGGTGAGGACTATGTTCTCAACCTTATCGACACGCCCGGACACGTTGACTTTGCTTATGAAGTCTCGCGCTCCATGTCGGCGGTTGAAGGTTCGCTGCTCGTCGTTGACGCCTCCCAAGGTGTGGAAGCGCAGACGCTCGCCAACGTCTATCATGCGTTAGAAGCCAACCACGAAATCGTCCCTGTCCTGAACAAGGTCGATCTGCCCGCAGCGGATATTCCGCGCGTAAAGACGCAGATTGAAGACGTTATCGGCATTGATGCTTCGGACGCGATTGAAATTTCGGCAAAGACCGGCCTCAACATTGAGGGCGTTCTGGAAGCCATCGTTACCCGTCTGCCAGCGCCGAAGGGCGATATCGACGCGCCGCTGAAGGCACTGTTGGTTGATAGTTGGTACGACACCTATCTCGGCGTTGTCGTTCTGGTTCGCATCATTGATGGTGTGATGAAGAAGGGCCAGCGCATCCGCATGATGGCCTCTGGCGCCGTCTATGAGCTCGACCGCGTTGGCGTGAACACGCCTAAGCTGGTTGAAGTTAAAGAACTGACCCCAGGCGAGCTTGGCGTTTTCACCGCTTCCATCAAGGAAGTTGCGGACACCAACGTTGGCGATACCATCACCGACGACCGTAAGCCGACCGCTGAGCCGCTGCCAGACTTCCGTCCGGCGCAGCCCGTGGTGTTCTGCGGTCTCTTCCCGGTTGATGCCTCGGACTTTGACGAGCTGCGCTCTGCCATGGGCAAGCTGCGCCTCAACGATGCGTCCTTCTCGTTTGAAATGGAAACCTCGGCCGCGCTCGGTTTCGGCTTCCGCTGTGGTTTCCTTGGGCTTTTGCACCTCGAAATCATTCAGGAACGCCTGAGCCGCGAGTTCGATCTCGATCTGATCGCGACGGCGCCATCCGTGGTTTACGAGATGGAGCTGACCGACGGCACCTCCATGCTGCTGCACAACCCGGCAGACATGCCGGACGTGATGAAGATCACCGAAATCCGCGAGCCATGGATCAAGGCGACCATTCTCACGCCTGACGAATACCTCGGCTCGATCCTCAAGCTTTGCCAGGATCGTCGCGGCATTCAGACCAATCTGTCCTACGTTGGTTCGCGCGCCATGGTCGAATATGACCTGCCGCTCAACGAAGTGGTGTTCGACTTCTACGATCGCCTCAAGTCGATCTCGAAGGGCTATGCGAGCTTCGATTACCACCTCGACAACCATCGCGAAGGTGATCTGGTAAAGCTTTCGATCCTCGTCAATTCTGAACCGGTCGATGCACTGTCCATGCTCGTTCACCGCACGGTGGCTGAATCGCGCGGTCGTCAGATGTGCGAAAAGCTCAAGGAACTGATCCCGCAGCACCTGTTCGTTATCCCGATCCAGGCGGCCATCGGCGGCAAGGTTATTGCCCGCGAAACCGTTCGCGCCATGCGTAAGGACGTGACGGCGAAGTGCTATGGCGGTGACGCGACTCGTAAGCGCAAACTGCTGGATAAGCAGAAAAAGGGTAAGGCCAAGATGCGCCAATACGGCAACGTCAACATCCCGCAGGAAGCCTTCATCAAGGCCCTCAAGATGGGCGACGAATAGTTATTTGGGGCCTTTGGCTCCGTGAAGACAAAGACCCCGGTGCGGACGCGCCGGGGTCTTTTTGTTCGGGGATTAGCTGCCAGGCCGTTTTACGAGGGGCGCTGTGAGGATGTCTGGATTGACGAGCGGCCGAGCGATGACGCGATCTCGGGTAAATCCCACCATGGCCACCCAACCTTGCAAGCCATCGGCCGTGGTTGAGAAGCAATAGTCGTCCATGCAATCGCCCAGCTCAAACCGTGTTCCTTTCGGCATGAGGTAGACTTTAGGGGCCAGGCTCGTTGGCAGCATGCGGACGTTGAGGTCCGTATGTGCGGTCGCGACGCCTGCCGTTGGCTGGTTGGGCACACTGTGCCTTACGGGCCAGACGCGCAGGTCATTGAGGACATAGCCAGTCAGGCGCGTGCGCAAATGCACGACGCGACAGAAATTGCCAGCGCAGCCCATGTTGTAAACCGCGTCACCAGCAAGGATCGTGACGAACTCAGCGCTTGTACCGTTTGGTTCCAGGCTGAGCCTTTCGTGATGGTCGGTAAATTGGAAAACGACCGGCAGTTCTTCCGCGCTATTGGGCGATACTGCTAGTAATGCAAATAAAGGAGCCACTAGCGCGGCTTTGATATTTTGAAACGCCATCATACCCTCCTCGATATGACGTTGCGCTAAGACGATCTTCCTGAATGAGAAATGATTAGTGCTGTGGAACTAGCAAATGTGATGCGGTGTGTGGAATAAGTGCTTTGACCAACTGAGGACTAGTCTCTGCGCGGTAAAAGCCTGCGGAGAACCCCGGCAGGGTTGCCGGGGTACAATGTTGAGCGCGGTCAGCTAGGCCGCGACGCGCCAGCTGCTGGTGTTATTCATGTCGAGATAGAACATGGTGCGGTAGCCGTTGGAGAAGCCATTGAGGCTGTCGAGCGTGATGATGCCATTGTCGGTCTTAACGCCGAGCACCGCATGCCATTCGCCCGAGCGCAGCTGGCCAGTCTTGATGCGCATTGCCGAAACCGGATATCCCGCTTCGCTCAGTGCCATGATCTTGGCGAGCACATAGTCTTCGCAATCGGCGACGCCTCGCATCGGTACAGTCCAGTGGTCGCTCACCCCATAGGCGCGGCTATCGGACGAAAAGCGGTAGCGGGAATTGATCTGCTGGCTGATGCTCTGCAGCGTCGCTTCGAGCTCGCGCGAATAGGCGATAGACGAAGGGCCCGCAAAAGAGCTGCAAAAGTTCATGGGCTGGTCGCCGCGCATGCACATGTCCTCCCAACCGGCCTGCCGAACGGAGGAATAATCTACGGCATAAGCGGACAGTGGCTGAGCGAAGGTTAGAGCAGCCAATGCGATGCCAGCGACGCGGCGAAGCGAAGTAAAAATCTGCATGGTTCATCACCGAAAACGAGCGGACGCGTGGCCTCGCCAAGCAGCCGATTCCGCGGGTCACAACATGGATCTAGGGTTGCGTTGACCGCTCACATAGAGGGTGATGTTGGCTGGGTTAATACCGCTCACGAGAACGTAAATAACCAAGTTGTTATAAGTGGTTAGCTGCGATTGTGCTCGTGGCGGCGCAAATCTCGGCGCAATTAAACTTGCCGTTATCCCGATCAAACTTTTGAATATAGCGCTAAGCTAGTGGTTTAGAATTGCCTGTAATTGGCAATTTGAACGCATTGGGGCGCAATAATCGATTGGCCAGATTGAAGTCTAAAGCGATCATTGAGTGACATGTCGCTGTCGGCTTTGTGATCGCTGACTGCGTCCGGTGCGCTGTGAACGAGCGGTAGATTTTGCATTTCAACGGCGCAGGCTTGGGTTGAGGTAGAAGAACTTTGTTCTAGTAAAGCCAGTTGTTGATAGAACTGCGTCTTCCTCTGCGGGTGAGAGGCATGGGTTTGCGCCATAGCACCGGAGGATGGCCTTGCTGATGGTTCAGGCAAGGCGATCCTCCGGTGGCTTATCGCCGGCTTTTCTTATGGACGCGGATGGTGCTGCAACTGCCCACCCTTGGTGGCATCATCAATGGCCGCGATCTCTTCGGCGCTCAGGTCGATATTATTGAGCACACCAAGATTGTCCTTGAGCTGCTCAAGCGAACGCACGCCGATGAGGGCCGAGGTCATCTCCTTGCGGCGCAATACCCAGCTGAGCGCAAGCTGCACCATGGTCTGACCGCGGGACTTGGCAATTTCACCCAGTTTCTCGACGGCATCCAAAACGCGCGGTTCAATCTGATTGGCGCGCAACGACCCATTGGGGTTTTCTGCGCGCGTGCCCGCCACACCGCCCGAATTATATTTGCCGGAGAGCACGCCCTGCGCAAGCGGCGAGAAGGCGATAACGCCAATGCCCAACTCGCCGCAAGCGTCGATGGTTTTGTCGTTTTCAATCCAGCGATTGATCATCGAATAGCTGGGTTGGTGAATAGTGGTGGCGACGCCCATGTCCTTGAGGATGCGATGGGCTTCTCGGGTTTCTTTCTCCGGATAGGAGGAGATGCCGACGTAAAGCGCCTTGCCGGATTTCACAGCATGCGCCAGCGCGCCCATGGTTTCTTCAAGTGGCGTTTCGGGATCGAAGCGGTGCGAATAGAAGATGTCGACATAATCGAGCCCCATGCGCTTAAGGCTCTGATCAAGGCTGGCGAGCATATATTTGCGGCTTCCCCATTCGCCGTAAGGGCCTGGCCACATATTGTAGCCAGCCTTGGTCGAGATGATCATTTCATCGCGATAAGGGCGGAAGTCACGAGTCATGACCTGCCCAAAGAGCTCTTCTGACGAGCCTGCTGGCGGGCCATAATTATTGGCTAGGTCGAAGTGGGTAATGCCCTGGTCAAAAGCGTAGCCCAAAATCTCCATGGCGCTCGGATAGTCGCGTGTGCCGCCAAAATTTTGCCAAAGGCCGAGACTGACGACAGGGAGTTTCAGACCCGAATGGCCCGAACGACGATAATGCATCGTGTCATATCGAGCAGGGTCGGCGCGGTAGGTCATCTCAGTCTCCCAAACAAATCTTGCCTGCCCGTGACGCCGGGCTTTTGTGGTGCTATGAGCGGGTCAACGAAGACGTCCGCACCCAGCTCAGATAGTACAGTGTCCCAGCAAGATCATCCATACAAGGTATTGGCCATCTACAAGTTTGCCTCTCTGCCCGACGCGGCGGAG
Organism: Devosia sp. MC1541; assembly: GCF_012847305.1. NCBI lineage: Bacteria > Pseudomonadati > Pseudomonadota > Alphaproteobacteria > Hyphomicrobiales > Devosiaceae > Devosia > Devosia sp. MC1541. The sequence continues at coordinate 44,049 of NZ_JABBDZ010000002.1, read as the reverse complement.
ATCAAGGCGCAACTTGCGGAATTTTGTTGCGCGCGCGGTATTAAGGGGACGCTGATCCTCGCGCCTGAGGGCATCAATGGCACTGTCGCCGGTACGCCGGACGCGATCGACGCGCTATCCGATTATTTGTTTGTTTCCGGGCCTTTCGGCACACGTTTGGCTGGTGCGGAAGCAAAGTATTCTTTTGCCGATAGCGAGCCGTTCCTGCGCATGAAAGTGCGGCTCAAGCCCGAGATCGTCACCCTTCGCGCGCCGCAGGTCGATCCCAACCGTGAGGTTGGCACCTATGTTGAGCCAGAAGACTGGAATGCGCTGATCGAGCGTAATGACGTCATCCTGATCGATACGCGCAACGATTACGAAGTCGATATCGGCACCTTCCAGAGGGCCATCGATCCCAAGACCGAGAGCTTTGTCGAGTTCAAGGACTATGTCGCCAATAACCTCGACCCCAAGCAGCACAAGAAAGTCGCCATGTTCTGCACCGGCGGTATCCGGTGTGAAAAGGCGTCGAGCTATATGCTCAGCCAGGGTTTTGAAGAGGTGTTCCACCTCAAGGGCGGGATCCTCAAATATCTTGAGAAAGTGCCGGAAGAGAACAGCCGCTTTAACGGGGAGTGCTTCGTGTTCGACGAGCGCGTGTCGGTTGGTCATCGACTTGAAATCGGTACGGCAACGCTCTGCCGTTCATGCCGTCATCCGCTGACCGAACAGGACCGCGCTCATGAGCACTATGTTGAAGGCGTAAGCTGTTCTCATTGCATCAACGATGAAGGTAAGCGCAAGGCCGCGGCTGAGCGTCAGCACCAGATCGATCTCGCTGCAAAGCGTGGCTTGGCGCATATGGGTGACGCGGCAGTTGAAGCTGCACGCAAGGCCCGTGAGGCGAAAAAACAACGGGCTGAGCAATCGCGAGCGCTCAATGCAAAGGCGGCTGCCAAAGCGGGTCACTAAGGCCGTCGCACTAATTTGAATTCAGGAGGGGGCCACTTGGCCCCCTTTTGCGATTTAGAGCGTGAGGCCTGCCGCTTTGACAGCGTCAGTATAGCTCCGGCTAACCGGCACGCGCTTCCCTGTCTCAAGTTCGAGCAGCAGCTTACCATTTTCCCGGACACACCCGCGGACAGCATCCAACGCTACCCAATGGGAGCGGTGTACCTGTAGCCCGGCGATTGGGGCAGTTTCCCGCATGGCATCGGACAGGCGCAACAGCAGCAAGGCTGTGCCGCGATCGGTGGAGACCTCAACATAGTGGTCAGCCACAGCCAAGTGAAGCAACCGACCTCTCTGGTGCAGCGGCATGCGGCTGAGTAGGGCTGGCGTCGCATCGGCCAAGGCAGTGGGCGCTTCGCGCGGTGTGAATACTGCACTCAGCACTGTGACAGCGGCCGAAATTGCTATGCAATAGAGCGTTAAACTCGCAGCTTCTCTGGTCGGGAAGGACCAGCCAAAAGCGAGTTGATTGACACCGATGACGCAGGCGACGACCGGCAGCCCGGCAATGCTTCCAGCGACAAGGGCTCGCGGCACGGGCGGCAAGCGGGTGCCGAGCAATAGCTCAAAAAAACTTGCGGTCGCGGTGCCAATGATTGCGGTGACGACGACCACTGCCGCCCAATAGGGCAGGCGAATATGAAGCGGTAAATCGAAGGAGCCGAAAGGCCCAATCATCCCCACCAGTAAGGCGATGATCGTGAGCGTTATCCAACTGCGCGCATCACCCGCAAGGGTGCGCATTTCACGAAGCGTAGACTGCAGGATGGTGTGGTTCACGTAGGGGAGCGGCCATTGGCGAAATGGAGGTTGTACGGGGCGAGCTTATAGAGCCATGGCGAAGAGGCAAGCAAGATCAAGGTCTCCCATGTCGCTCACTCCTCTGCTCAATGCTGGTCTCGTGATCCAAATTCATGTCATTGCAGCCATTGCCGCATTCCTGCTGGGCGCCTTGGTGCTGTGGCGTCGCAAGGGGGCGCGCCTGCACAAGGCCTTGGGCAAGGTCTGGGTTGTGCTGATGCTGGTGGTGGCCACCAGTTCGTTGTTCATCCATGAGGGCCGGTTGTTCGGGCCGTTCAGCCCGATCCACATTCTGACGCTTGTTACCTATATCGGGATTGGCCAAGCCCTATGGGCGATCAAGGTGCAGCGCGACGTGGTGGCACACCGTGCTGGCATGCAGGGCACCTATATTGGCGCGCTGTTGCTTGCGGGCGCATTCACCTTCTTGCCGGGTCGTCGCATGCACGCGGTCTTGTTTGGCGCAGAGGCGGGGTGGACCCCGTCTCTCGTGATTATCGCTCTGGCGCTGAGTGTGGCCGCGTTGTCGTGGTGGCGACTGCTGCGCGGCGCACATTCTGTCCAGCGCTAGGCGTTGCCGATGAGAATACCGGCGGCGAAAACCAAGGCGCCGCCGAGCACCACCTGCAATACCGCGCGCCAGAACGGGGTCTGCATATAGCGCTTTTGAATGTAAGCGATGGCCCAGAGCTCGAGAATAACGACGGCGGCTGCCACCCAGGTCGCAACCCAAAAGTCAGCGATGAGATAGGGCAGAGCATGGCCCAGGCCGCCGACAGCAGTCATGATCCCTGCAGCAAAGCCGCGCTTGATCGGCGAGCCACGCCCGGTCAGCTTACCGTCGTCAGACGCTGCCTCGGTAAAGCCCATGGAAATGCCCGCGCCAACGGCTGCGGCAAGACCAACCAAAAATGTCTGATGCGTGTCGCCCGTGGCGAAGGCGGCGGCAAAGACCGGGGCCAGGGTCGAGACCGAACCATCCATCAGGCCAGCAAGGCCGGGCTGGACATAGGTGAGCAGGAACTGACGATGGGTTTCATTCTTCTCGCTCTCGTGCCCGTCGGCGCCGAGATGGGTCTCGTCAAGGTCAGTGGCGCGTTTGGCGTGGCCCTTTTCTGCCTGTGCCAGATCGCCCAGCAGCTTGCGGGTCGACACATCGCTCACCTGCGCGGCAGCGGCGAGGTAGAAGCGGAAGGCGGCTTCTTCCATCTCCCAAACCTGCTGACGCGCCTGCTCAAGGGTCAGAGTTCTCAAAAGCCAGATCGGCTTGCGGGTGAGAAAGCCACGAACGTGTTCGCGGCGAATGGGCACCAGATGCTCGCCGAACTTGGTCAGGTACAGATCGAGCAGGCGACGCCTATGTTCGTTCTCCTCAGCGGCCATGCCTTCAAACAGCGCGCCAGAGCCTGGATAGGTCTCGCCCAGACGGCTGGCAAACTCCAGATAGATACGCCCATCTTCCTCTTCCGCAGCAATCGCTAGTGCGAGAATTTCGCGTTCGGAAAGGGATGAAAAATCGCGGCGGGCATCAGGCCAGAGCTTCAGCATCGTTGTTCACTGTTTAGAATGATTCTAATCATTGTTTAGAATGTTTCTAAAGTTAGCGCAAGCGTGATCGCGTGTCGCGCTTGAGCCTAGCGCCAGTTCCGGCTATGGCTGACGCCATGGCAAACCGCAGACATACATTGGCGCGTGAAACTGGCATCGCTCTGGCGGTGTTGGCGATGTATGTGCTGACGCTGCTGCTGCCGCTGCACAGCGCCGCTGGTTTGCAGCGCGATCTCAATGCGCTCGGTTTTTCCAACCTCGCCAGTTGGTCGGTCTGCTCGTCCATCGCCAATGATCGGGACACTGATCCAACTGACCCGGCAGCGCTGACCTGTCCTGCAGCGGGCGTAGCCAAATCGCAGCTGACGGCCGTATTGCCGCCGGCAATCACGATCGTGGTGCGTGAAGCGCACGCGCTTGGCAATTTCGTTCCTTCAATCCTTGTTGCGGCGGGCTCCCTGCCAGCGCACTTCGGGCAATCGCGCGCGCCTCCAGCTCTGGTCTGACGTCTTGGGCCAAGTGCCCGACTAGACCCCTTTGATCTGGAGATTTCCATGTTCCGTTCCGCCCTCCGCGCGACCCTTTTTGCTTTGCCTCTTGTCGTTGCAGGCCCTGCCTTTGCTCATAATGGCGTTGACCACAGCAAGGACGCTGAAACGTCCACCCCGGCAGAAGCCCACGCTGAGACCAAAATTGGCGATCTGACTATCACCGGCGCATTTACCCGCGCGACCTTGCCCAAGGCACCAGTTGGTGGTGGCTACTTCACCGTCCAGAACTCTGGCGACGCCGATGACCGCCTGATTTCGGTCTCTTCGCCCGTTGCCAATGAAGGCCAGATCCACGAAATGGCTATGGTTGGCGATGTCATGAAAATGCAGCAGCTGTCCGATGGACTGGTTATTCCGGCAGGTGAAACTGTCGAGCTTAAGCCAGGTGGCTATCACCTGATGCTGATGGGCCTGAGTGAACAATTGGTGGAGGGCGAAACCATTCCACTGACCCTGACTTTTGAAACTGCTGGCGAGATCACCATTGATCTGCCGATCGCAGCGACTGCCGCCTCTGGCGCGCCTTGCCATATGAGCCACGAATAATGTCCCGCATGAAAAACATCCGCGTCCTCCTTTGGGCCTTGGTTGGCACCGCCGCTCTGACTGCGACCGGACTTTATGTTTACAACGCCAATCGGCCTGCCGTTACCGCGAGCTTTGGTGCCGGGGACTATACGCTCGAAGCCGGGAATGGAGATAAGTTCACTTATGCCTCCCTCAGCGGCAATCCATCCATGCTGTTCTTTGGCTTCACCCATTGTCCCGATGTTTGCCCGACAACTCTGGCGGAAATGACCAGCTGGTACGAAGTTCTTGGCCCTGAGGCGAAGGATTTGAAGGCCTATTTCGTGACCGTTGACCCAGAGCGGGATACGCCACAAGTGGTCGCTGACTATGTGTCGTGGGCAGAGCCTGTTGTCGGCTTGAGCGGTTCGCTCGAAGAGATCGACAAGTTCGCCAAGGCTTGGGGTGCATTCTACGAAAAGTCGCCGCTCGATAACGGCGACTACACGATGAACCACACCGCATCGGTGTATCTCATCAATGCCAATGGCGAGTTTGAAGGCACGATTGCCTATGAAGAGGGCGGCGCAACCGCTATCGGCAAGCTGAAAAAGCTGCTCGCAAAGGGCTAGAAATTTCGACTGTAAAAAGGGCGGCCAGTTGGTCGCCCTTTTGGTTTTCGATCGCTAGTGCAGGAAGCGCTCCATGCGGAATGGCGCGATGTTGATCGCAGTAGGCTCTCCGGTCATCGCCTGCGCCAGAAGTTCGCCCGTTGCTGGGCCGAGGGTGAACCCGTGGTGAGCGTGGCCAATGCCGACATAAAGCCCGTTATGACGTGGAGCTTTGCCAATGATCGGCATCATATCGGGCGTGCAGGGGCGCGCGCCCTTCCAGGGTTGCGGATCAACGCGCTCGCCGAGCGGGAAGATTTCACGCGCTTTGGCCTCGGCTTTGGCCAGCTGAACGGGCGTTGGTGCTGCATCGCGCAGCGCAAACTCCGCACCCGTCGTGATGCGCACGCCGCGCGCCATGGGCGCCATAGCGTAGCCGACCTCGGGGTCGAGCAGTGTGTGCCCAAGGGTGGCATTGCCCTCAAGCGTATAATGCATGTGGTAGCCGCGCTTAACAAAAAGCGGCAGGCGATAGCCTAAGGGTTCGAGCACATCGGGTGCCCATGGGCCGAGCGTGACGACAGCCTGCTTGCCGGTGACGGTCGTGCCGTTGACCTTGGTCGACCACACGCCTGCACTCTCGGAAAGGTCGGAGGCCGCGCCCTTGATGAAGGTGCCACCCATCGCGCGGAAGAGCTCAAAATAAGCTGTCACGAGGGCACCCGGGTCGCTCACCGTCCACGGGTCTGTCCAATGAATAGCGCCGACGATTTTGCTCGTGACATAAGGTTCGATGGCGCTGAGTGCGGCGTGATCGACGACTTTGTACCCGACACCAAACAGCTCGTTATCGCGCTTGGCTTTGGCCGCTTCTGCCTGAAGTTTTTCGGGCGTGCGGAAGGCCAAATACCAACCCTCGCGCTTGATGAGCTTTTCTGCATCGGGCCCGGCGGCGTTGATTAGATCGGAATGGGCGTCAATTGAGCGACCGATGAGCGGCGCATAATTTTCCACCACACGGCGATAGTGTTCGGGGGAGGATTCCCACCAATAGCGGAGCAATGGTGGCGCCAGCTTGGGCAAGGCAAGAGGGGCATAGCGAGCCGCAACGGAGAGATGAAGGCCCACTTGAGCCAATGTGTGCAGATCACGTGGGAAAGGGTGCGGGCGAACGCCCTCACGCTGGATGATGCCGGCATTGCCAAATGAGGTCTCGCGGCCCGGGTCATTTTTATCAATGATGGTGACGCTTCGGCCGCGACGCAGCAGATGGATCCCAGTTGAAATACCAACAATACCAGCACCAAGGATAATGACGTCGTTCATAATGCCCGCCTTTCAATAGCCCAAAGCTAGAGCAAATTTTTCTCTTCTGCCACTCGGAGGGCGTAGAAAAAGACTATCGCGCTGTGGCTGATCTTGCCGGGTTTGGAGAAGAATAAGGCGCGGGCTGAAGTTGACCAAAGGAAAAGCCCGTGGCGATTACCACGGGCTGAGAAGTGTTCCGTCCGTGACAGTTGTGAGCCTATGCTTCAGCCACGTCTGCGTCTGGGCCGCGTTCTTGCAGCGATTTGATCGCGTTTTTAGCAGAAGCTTTCGAGGTATAGGTCTCGGTGCGGACCATGGTCTCGCCATTGGAGGCGACGAAGCGCACGAAATGCTGGCCGTCCTTGGAGGCCACGATTTCAAAGCGATAGCCCGAGCCGGTCTCGTCTTTGGACAGATCGACCGTTGGTGCGGCTGGCGCGTTTTTCTTCAGGCTTTCAATGGCGCTCTTGGCCGAGGCCTTTTGCTTGTAGTTTTCGGACCAGAAGATTTTTTCCGAATTATAGGAGAAATCAAATTTGAACTGGTCGTTGGCTGCGCCGGTAATATTGAAACGATGTGGCATGACGAAATGTCCCCTCCGTGAGTCGGCCTCGTAAGACTAGCGCAGGCTAAGTTGTTGGTCAGCCCTCGATTGTGGGCGCGCGGACGCTGTCGGTATGGCCGAGGCTGCGTTCCGGATCAATCCGATCGCGCACCATTTGCTTGAGCACGCGACTATCGGGAAATCCGCCATTGGCCTTGCGCTCCCAGACGAGATCTTGCCCGAAGTGGATCTCAAATATGCCGCCGGTGCCGGGGATAAGCGTTACCGAGCCCAACGTGTCACTAAAGGTCGAGAGCAGTTCCTGCGCCATCCAGGCCGACCGCAGCATCCAATTGCATTGGGTGCAGTAGGTGATGGTGATCGCAAGTTTTTCAGACATGGTGTGCTCGGTGCTGTTTGGGTGAAACATGCCAAATCGGGGTCGGGCTGGGTAGGAGCAAATTCGGGTCGCAAAAATCTTGCTTGGTATGAATACTTAGGGTGTAGTGGACCTCGCGGGGAGGCGTGCATGGCATTTGGGGTGTTCATACATAGAGCTGACTCGGTATATGATGACCTGCCAGCGGAGAAGTATCAGTTTCCGGCTATCTATTTAAAGCGCGCGGCCCAATTTGAAGGCGATTGGATCGTCTATTATGAGCCGACCAAAGTGCGCAATTCGCGCGGCTATTTTGCTATTGCTCGAGTTAGTAAGATTGTCTCCGACCCGAGCGCAGAGGGAATGTATCTCGCACTGATTGAACCGGGGAGCTATTGGGAATTCCCAAACTCGGTCCCGTTTGCGGACGCTAATGGGGTGGTCGAGAGCGGGGTGCTCAATGATGCAGGACGTATTTCTGGTCGCGCGCAGTCTGCCGTCCGTCCAATATCAAAATCTGATTTCGACGCGATCCGAGAGCGCGGCCTCTGGGGCGTAGGCGATGAACTTCCGCGTAATGACGGAGATTACGCCAGTGTGGACGAGAACGAATTTGCAGAAGCGTACCAGGCGCCGTTTGCTGGAGAGTTTGACCGCGAGCAGGTCATTGTTTCAGGCAAAAAATGGCGCCGCGATAAGATCTTCAGGCAGTTGATCCTGAAAGCCTATGACAAGCGCTGCGCCATTACGGGAATGAAATTGATCAATGGCGGCGGTCGTGCGGAGGTGCAAGCTGCTCATATCAGGTCGGTCGATCAAAAAGGTCCCGACAGTGTCAATAACGGCATGGCACTATCTGGAACCGTCCACTGGATGTTCGACCGAGGGCTCATCGCGGTGGAAGATGACTTGTCGATTGTCATCTCCCGTCATGTGAATGACCGCGATAGTGTCGAAGGCCTTATCAATCGTACAGGTCGTTTGGTTGGCCCTGTGCTTGGCCGCGATAGGCCGCACCCCGCCTATCTCGCGTGGCACAGAGAGCATCGTTATAAGTGCTAGGCCCTTCCCCCTAAAACCCCTTGAGCATGGATTGTTGGAGCCCGATGGCGGCCATGGAGCCGGCGTGGGTGGAGATGGTCACTGAATGCATGCCGGTGGCGAGGTCGCCGGCTGCAAAGATGCCCGGGCGGGAGGTTTGCTGCATGCCTTCTACCGTGATCATTGAGCCGGTAAATGTTTCGCTGGTGACCAGACCCAGTTGCTCATGAAGATTGGCTGAAGGGCGGTTGCGCGGATGGGCGAAAAGCGCGTCGAGAGCGAGCGTTTTGCCATTGTCCAGCGTCACGGCTTTGACCGTGCCATTGACCTGATCGATAGCGCTCAACTTGCCATCTTCTATCGCAATTCCGGAGGCCAAAATTTTATCGCGTATTTCGGGCTCGATCTGATGCCCATCGAGAATGAGGGTCAACTGGTCAGTCCAATCGCGGTACAGCGCCAGAGCATGCAGCGCGGGCGCGCCAGCATAGAGTAGGGCCCAACGCTGCCCGGCCACTTCATAGCCGTGGCAGAAGGGGCAGTGGATGACAGTTTTGCCCCAAGCTTCGGCAAAGCCGGGAATGGCTGGGAATTCGTCGGTAATGCCATACGCGAGCAGCAGGCGACGGCTGGTGATTGTCTCGCCCGCGTCTGTGGTCACGGTGAATGCGTCGGGCGCGCCGGAAGCCGTTTGGGCCTTGGCCGCAATCAGTTTTACCGTGGGATAGGTGGCGAGCTGTGCCCGTGCTGTCGCGAGAATCTGCGACGGTGGCACGCCATCGAAGCCAAAAATATTATGCGCCTCGTGGGCGTATCGATTGCGATTGAGACCAGTGTCGAGCACGGTGACTTGGCGGCGACCGCGACCCAGCTGCAAGGCGGCAGCAAGCCCCGCAAAGCTGCCCCCGATGATGGTGACATCTTCCATGATAAACTCCAGAGTTAAATGTGACAGCGCTAGAGGGTCTTGAACCCGGCGCTTATCGCTTCTGTCGCCAAATCGCTGAGACGAGTGCGGGCAAGCCGCGCTGACAGCAGCGTTTCGGCGTCTTCAAGAAATTCGTGCATGACCCGGTCAACGGAGCGCACAATCGCGCAAGAGCAGTCGCCCGGATCGCTTTCGGTGCGGACGAGAAGACGCTCGCCCAAAGCTTGATAAATGTCGCGCAAGGTGATCTCGCCTGCGGGGCGGGAGAGGCTCCAGCCACCGGTCGGTCCCTTGCTGGCCTTCACGATATCGGCGTCCCGCAGCTCTCCCAAAATGCGGCGCACTACCACCGGGTTGGTTTGTAGGCATGTCGCCAGATCCGCCGAGGAGACGGTTTTGTCTGGCTGCGCCTGCAAATGCACCAAGGCATGGAGGGCGGTGGAGAGACGACTGGAACGCTTCATGTAACTTTTATAGTTACATATAAGGGCTAGCGTCAAGGGTCAAAAAAAGACCCCGGGCGAACCCGGGGTTGAGGCTGGGAGAGATGGAGTGAAGTGACGAAAAGTCTGCCTACCCTAACCGTCCATTCGTCAAGCTGGACGCTAGAGGTTCCGGCCGCTCGACCGGCGTCTTGATGAAGACGGTACGGTTTTCACGAGCCGAAATTTCAAAGGCTTCCATGACTTCAAGAACATGGAGGGCCAGATCGCCATTGGCACGGTGTGGGCGATTGTCCAAAATGGCTTGCGCCATATCGGCGACGCCGAGCGAGCGATAATTGCCGTCGGCATAAGGTTGCTCGACAGCAACGTTGGTCCAGGTTTCGTCGCGACCGCGTTTGCGCAGTTCAACCTCGCCGCCGAAGAAATTCGGGTCTGGGACAATCAGTGTCTGTTCGGTGCCGTAGATTTCGAGCGGCACATGCTTTTGAGCGGCGACGTCAAAGGACATGGCGACCTGCACGATTGCGCCACTGGCAAAACCCAAAGAACCGGTGACGTGTGTGTCGACCAGTACGGGCATTTTTTGACCGTTCTTGGGAGCTGAGGTGATTGTGCGTTCGTTGCGGAGGCGCGAGCTCATGCCCACGACACGCTCGACCGGCCCCAAAAGATTGACGAGATCGGTGATGTAATAGGGGCCCATATCGAGCATGGGGCCGCCGCCGATGTCATAGTAAAAAGCCGGATCTGGATGCCAGCTTTCGTGGCCTGGGCATTGGAAATAGGCTGTGCCACCAATGATGGTGCCAAGCGCGCCGCTATCGATGACAGCACGCGCCTGCTGATGCGAACCGCCCAAGAAGGTATCCGGAGCAGAGCCGATACGAAGACCGGCCTTCTTGGCAGCGTTGAGAAGGGTTTGGCCTTCTTCAAAAGTGATGCCGAAGGGTTTTTCGGAATACACATGCTTGCCAGCGAAGAGGCATTTTAGCCCCACATCGACATGGGCCCTTGGAATGGTGAGGTTAATGACGAGCTGGATCTCGGGATCGGCGAGCAGCGCTTCAATGCTTTTCGCTGCGAGCCCAAACTCGTTGGCGCGCGCTTGAGCCGCTTCCGGACGCACGTCAGCCAAGGCCTTCACGTTCAATACCGGAAAGCCGGATAGGCCATCTTTGCCCAAGATTGCCTTCAAATAGGCCGACGAAATATTGCCGGTACCGATAATTCCGATACCCAGGCTCTTGCCCGACATAAGCGCACTCCTCCCAGATGTACGTACGTCAACCTAACCAAGCGCAATGTGTTCGGGAAGGGATATTGTATGATTTTTGTATCGTTTTCATCACCCGTTCGGGCAGCGAGAAAATGACGCCATGCTTTTGGCAGTTTACTGCCGGTGCGAACTGCGCGACGCTTGGATGAGGTGAGGGAGATGCCATGCAAGGGATCACATTATCGCGCCGGTTCTATGAGGACTTGGTGGCTCCGTTTCTGGCGGAGCGAGTGCCGAACATGCCCTATGCCGCAGCGTTGTTGGGATTTGGCTCCGACGTCTTGGGCTATGACGATGAGATGTCGCGCGACCACAATTGGGGCCCGCGGGTCCATATTATCGTCAGCGAGGCCGATTTTGACGCGCATGCGCGCGCGTTGGTCGTCGGTTTCATCGCCCACGCGCCGCAGAGCCTGCATGGCGAGCCTATCGCGTGGCGATCGCGCCCGCATCCGCCCGCCAACCGTCGTTGGGCTGCTGGTGATATGGGTCACGGGCTGGAGGTCCACACCCTAGCTGGGCGCTTGGAGGATCATTTTGCGCGCGGCGATATCAATTGGACCGCTAGCGACTGGTTGGGCGTTCCTGAACAAAAGCTCTTGGAGTTTTGTGGCGGCGCAGTGTTTCGGGACGACGCTGGCACGCTCACCGCTGCGCGCGACGCGTTGGCCTATTTGCCCGATGATGTGTGGCACTATAAAATCGCCGCGCAATGGGCGCGGATCGGGGAAGAACAGGCCTTTGTCGGGCGCACCGGGATGAATGGGGATGATCTTGGCTCGCGCATTATTGCGGCGCGTTTGGTGCGGGACGTGATGCGCTTGGCCTATCTGCTGGAACGGCAGTATGCGCCCTATGCCAAATGGTTCGGCACTGGCTTTGCCCAACTGACAGTTTCCGACAAGCTTAGACCTGTGCTGGAGCGCGTGTTGGGCGCAAAATACTGGGGCGAGCGCGAAAGTGCCTTGGCGGACGCGTATCTGCTGATGGCGCAATTGCAAAAATCCCTCAACATCGCCCCGTTTGACGGAAAGATTGGGCCCTATCACGAGCGTGGATTTCAAACGATCAATGTGGAAGCGGCCGTCGAGGCGGCGCTTGCCAAGATTGGCGATAGTACCCTTCTGGCGCGCTTTCCCTTTGGAGGGATCGATCAGCTCTCCGATGCCACCCCTGTGCTGGATCGTGCCGCTGTCTCACGGCGGGTGAACTCGGCAATCGAAAACTAAAACGGCCCTCTTTGGGGAGGGCCGTTAAATAGGCTAGGTCACGAGAAAAATAATAATGATCAGCCAAATCGGCACGCCGAGAAGCCAGAGAGCGAGACCTTTGAACATGGTGTTCTCCTTGTTTCTTTAAGCGCTAGAAGCGGCGGAAGACGCCAGCGTGAACGGTGTTTTCGTCGCGATGATTGCCGCCCTTCTGGGCCGCCCAGAACGCGCCAATGGCCGAAACCAAAGACGATGCTGCGATCAGGAAGGCGGCGAGAATGCCCGTGTTGCGGGCCACACGGGCCGCTTCAAGTGCGGTGGCGCGGGCCTCGGCAATCGTTGCGTTCACTTGATCAACGCGCGCTTCAGCTTCAGCTGGGGGCAGTGCGGTGGTCGAGGCGACAAGGCCAACAAGATAGCTGCGGTCTTCGGTGCTGATCTCACCATCGGTGAGGGCTGATTGCGCATAGATCCGTAGAGCTTCGTCACGGGCGACGCCGGGATCGACCGGAATGCTGGCACGGAACAGAGTGTCGACAAAATAATCATTGGGGCTTGAGTCATCGGCAGCCATTGCTGTGGCCGCAGTTGTTGCTGCACTGCCCACAGCGGAGCCAAGGGCCCCAATGCCGCCGACAGCCAGCGCTGCACCAAAAATCATCGCGCCGCCCCAGACCAAGAGGCCATGGGCACCATCGCGCAGGTCGGATTCATCGGCGGTGGCGTCGAATTTGCGGCGACGCAATCTGCCAGTGAGATAGCCTCCGGCCATAAAGCTGGAGATCTGGATCCAGAGAAACCAGAGGGCGGCTCCTATGCCGACGAGCCAGACTGGAGCGCCGTCGCGACCATGAAAGTCGACAAAGTTAAGTCCAATGGCAGAACCAAAGCTAATCAGGACCAGCGAGATAGCGGTGGCCAGAACGATCCCCGCAATAATCGCGGGCCAATCGACATAGCTGCTTTCTGCTACAGGCGCGGGAGCGGTGTCTATGACGGTAACACCGGGGGGCGTGTTGAGTGCCATGAGATGCTCCTCCCTTTCGCTCAAGCCAAGCCGATAAAGGAAAGAATGGCGAGGACGATTACGACCAGACCAACGAGGTAAATAATGGAGTTCATCGATAAGCCTCTCTTTGGATTTGTATCCAAGAGGTAATCCCTTGTCAGGCTGGATGGTTCCGGTGGTCGCCGCAAAGCTGCCGCAAGATAAACAAAAGCGGGAGCCCAAAGGCCCCCGCTCTGCAAAGCTGATTGGCTAGAAAACTTACTTCAGCGCGTCGGTGACGACAGTGGTGTAAGCGCCTTCTGGCAGAGCCTTGACGATCTTCTGGTCGAGGAGTGCTTTGACGGTACGATCATAGGTCGCCATGTCGAGCGCAGCGTCATCTGGGTCGACGAGCTTGGTCACTTCCTTGACCATGTAGAGCTGGTGCGCCAGTTCGGCGGCGCCGGTTTCGTCGGCGTCGACAACGATCTGGGCGGCCTCATCTGGGTTCTCGAGCGCATAGCCCCAGCCCTTCATCGAAGCGCGAACAAAGCGGGCATAGGCGTCAACCTTGGCCGGATCCTTCAGGCTGTCTTCCATGACGTAGAGACCATCTTCGAGAAGGTCATTACCCATTTCGGTGTAGTTGAAGATGGTGAGATTGTCTGGGCTGTAGCCAGCATCCAGCGCCTGACCGTATTCGTTATAGGTCATCACCGAGATACAATCTGCCTGACCCTGGATCATCGGCTGGACGTCAAAGCTTTGCTGCAGCACGGTGACGCCGCCTGCCGAACCATCGGTGGCCAGACCGAGCTTATTCATCCAAGCAAAGAACGGATATTCATTGCCGAAGAACCAAACGCCGAGCGTCTTCCCGGGGAAGTCGGCTTCGGTTTTGACGCCGGTTTCAGTCGGGCAGATCATCATCAGGCCAGCGCGCTTATAGGGCTGGGCGATGTTGACGAGCGGCACGCCGCTTTCGCGCGCGGCCATGCCTGCTGCCATCCAGGTGACGATAATGTCGGCGCCGCCGCCAGCGATCACCTGTTCTGGGGCGATGTTGGGGCCGCCGGGAAGAATGGTGATGTCGAGGTCTTCTTCGTCATAAAAGCCCTTGGCTTCTGCAACGAGATAGCCCGCAAACTGGGCTTGCGTGACCCACTTCAGCTGCAGGGTGAGTGCGTCTGCAGACAGTGCTGAACTTGCCGACATAACCATTGCGGTTGCGACAAGGCCTCCAAGAATTTTCTTCATTTTTGCGTTCCCGTTTCCCTTTTACGCCCGTCCACCACGGACAGACGGATGCCAGAAGGTGACACCTCTCTCGATGAGAGCGATGACACCGTAGAAGGCGGACCCCGCGACCGCCGCAACAGCGATCTCCGCCCAGACCAGATCAATGGCCAAACGGCCAACACCGGTCGAAATTCGGAAGCCCATTCCCACGACGGGCGTCCCGAAAAACTCCGCTACGATTGCGCCGATCAAGGCCAAGGTCGAATTGATCTTGAGGGCGTTGAATATGAAGGGGCCCGCAGCGGGGAGCCTGAGCTTCATAAGGGTTTGCCAATAGTTGGCGGCATAGGTGTGCATGAGATCGCGCTCGATGGACGAGGCTGCGTTGAGCCCGGCCACCGTGTTGATCAACATGGGGAAGAAGGTCATGGCGACCACGACCGCAGCTTTACTCTGCCAATCGAAACCGAACCACATGACCATAATCGGCGCGATCCCGATGATTGGAAGCGCCGACATGAAATTGCCAATCGGCATGATGCCCGCCTTCAAGAAGGGCGAGCGATCAACCGCAATGGCAACAAGGAGACCGGCAAGACAGCCAATGGCATAGCCGGGCAGCACGGATTTGATGAAAGTCTGAATGAAGTCCTGAGTTAGAATATAGGTCTCGGCCGCCATGCGGGCGGCAATGGCTGAAGGGGAAGGCAGAAGCACGGGCGGCACGCCTGCGCCGCGCGTGATGACTTCCCAAACGATGAGCAGGGCTAGGCCAAATATGGTTGGAATGACCAGCCCCGTGCCGGTGTGCGGCAGTTTTCCTAAGCGAATGGCGGTGGAGAGCTCTTCAACGAACAACCAAGAGAATGCCCAAGCCGAGATCAGCGCTAACCAATGATGGCCGGGCATCGTGCCTTCAGCAGGCAAGGAAGCGATGAGGGCATAGGCGCCAAACACCATCAGTACGCCGTCGACCCAGATCGGCAGTGGCTTTTTAAAGCGGATGAGCGTGAGTGCCCCCGCGATAAAGAAGATCAGCAGCAGTGGCGCGGCACTCAGACTGGTCAATGACAAGACCAAGCCAAGCGCGGCGCTGCCCCCTGCAACACTTGCGAGAAGCTTTTGCATGGGTGTGAAAGCGAGCGAAATCATGCGCGTGCTCCCATGCGAGCGTTGACGTATTTTTCAGCCGAACCGACCAGCGCCACCAAGACGGCGGCAATCCCTGCGGCCAAGAACAGCGCCGCCCAGATTTGCACGGTTTGACCATTGTAGGAGCCCGTGAGCAAACGCACGCCAAGGCCACCACCGGCGGCATTGGACAGCTCTGCCACCACGGCGCCGATCAGCGAAATGGCAATGCCAACCTTCATCGAGGCGAAGAGGAAAGGCATGGCCGCTGGCCAGCGCAGCTTCCAGAACACCTGCCAGGAATTGGCATCATAGGTGCGCATCAGATCGAGCTGAATATTCTCCGGCGAACGCAGCCCCTTCACCATGCCGACAACGACGGGGAAGAAGGAGAGATACATGGATATCAACGCCTTAGGGATCATGCCCGTGAGGCCGACGGCCCCCAACCCCACCACAATCATCGGCGCGACCGCCAAAATTGGAATGGTCTGGCTGGCAATGATCCACGGCATCAAAGAGCGGTCGGTGGCATCATTGTGAATGATTGCGACGGCCAACAGCACGCCCAAAACCGTGCCAAAGGCGAAGCCGAGAAGCGTCGCTGAGAGGGTGATCCAACTGTGATAGGCGAGCGAGCGCTTGGAGGTGAGATCCATAGCCACCGTTGCGCTCCAAATCTCGGAAAACACCTGATGGGGCGCTGGCAGCACAGGTTTGGCCTGCGCCCAAGTTTGCTGGGCAAACTCGGTGAAGGGCACATTTTCGAGATTTGCGCGGGTGTTGAGCGTGTTCTGCCAGGGCGCGTTCATATGGATCGCCATCGCGTACCAAAAGGCGACAATGGCGATGAGAATGGTGAGAACGGGGAGGATGCGGTTCAGCATGGGGGCGATACCCCCACCCAACCTCCCCCTGTGAGGGGGAGGGGTTGAGCTGGTGATTTTAAACGCGGCGTACCCGAGACACCATCTGATCGCTCTCCCTCATCGGGGGAGGCTAGATGGAGGCCTTCATGATGAAGAGAAAGAAGCATGGCTATACATGCTCCTCGTCATAGGAATGACCGGCCCGCAGGCCGTCACGCACACGGGCGGCGATTTCCAAGAACTCAGGCGTTTCGCGAATGTCGAGCGGCCGCTCCTTGGGCAGCGTGCTCTCGATAATGTCGGTGACGCGGCCTGGACGCGGGGACATGACGACGATCTTAGTCGACAGATACACCGCCTCGGGAATGGAGTGGGTGACAAAGCAAATGGTTTTTTCGGTCCGCGCCCAAAGTTTTAAAAGCTCGGAATTGAGGTGGTCTCGGACGATCTCGTCGAGCGCACCAAAGGGCTCGTCCATCAGTAGAAGATCGGCATCAAAGCTGAGCGCGCGAGCGATGGAGGCACGTTGCTGCATGCCACCCGAGAGTTGCCATGGGTATTTCTTCTCAAAGCCGGAAAGGTTCACCAGCTCCATGGTGCGCTTGATGCGTTTGGCCTGTTCACTGGCGGAATGCCCCATAATCTCGAGCGGCAGGGCGACGTTTTTTTCAATGGTGCGCCACGGATAGAGCGCGGCGGCCTGAAACACATAGCCATAGGAGCGGTCTTTCCGCGCCTGCTCGGCAGTCTTTCCGTTGACGGTCAAAGTGCCGGATGTGGGGCGTTCAAGATCGGCAATGGTGCGCAAAAATGTCGTTTTTCCGCAGCCGGAGGGGCCAATAAAAGAAACAAACTCACCCTTGTTGATGGTCAAATTGACGTCAGAGAGCGCAACAACGTCGCCGTCGCCGGTGGGGAAGGTGAGGCCAAGATTTTGAGCGTGAACGACAGTGGTCATTGCGCAGAGGCCCCCTCACCCGACGCGTTGCGTCGACCTCTACCCCAGGGGGAGAGGTTAACCAGTGCACCCTCTTCACCTCTCCCTAGGGGGAAAGGTCGGCCCATTGGGCCGGGTGAGGGGGCCTTCGGTAGAAAACTAGTCAAAAAAGTCATCAAACCCCCGTCGCTGGGATGCCAGCGCGTTCGATCTTGCGAGGAGAGACGATGTCCTTCCACGTGCTGAGCGCGCGGTTGACCGGGTTCTTGGCTTCACGCGCCACAAACTTGCCGTGGCCGTGCTCGCCCTGGAACTTGTCTTCGATGACCGAGACATGGCCGCGGGTCAGCACAAAACGCGGCATCCCCTTGCATTCAAAGCCTTCAAACACGTTGTATTCGATGACCGATTGCTGGCTCTTGGCCGAAATGGTCTTGGTGCGTTCCGGGTCCCAGACGATGAGATCGGCATCGGCGCCAACCAGCACTGCGCCCTTCTTTGGGTACATGTTGAGGATTTTGGCGATATTGGTCGAGGTTACGGCGACGAATTCGTTCATGGTCAGACGACCGGTATTGACGCCAGCGGTCCACAGCACAGGCAGGCGATCTTCAAGACCGCCGGTGCCGTTTGGTATTTTTGAGAAATTTCCAATGCCATTGCGCTTCTGCTCGGAGGTAAAGGCGCAGTGGTCGGTGGCAACGCAGGAGAGCGAGCCGGATTGCAAGCCTGCCCAGAGCGAGTCCTGGTGCTGTTTATTGCGGAACGGAGGAGACATGACGCGGCGGGCGGCGTGGTCCCAATCGGGATTGAAATATTCACTTTCATCCAGCGTCAGGTGTTGGATCAGCGGCTCGCCATAAACGCGCATGCCCTTGGCGCGGGCGCGGCGGATGGCTTCGTGGGCCTGCTCGCAAGAAGTGTGAACGACATAGAGCGGCACACCCGCCATATCGGCCAGCATAATGGCGCGGTTGGTGGCTTCCCCTTCCACTTCTGGCGGGCGAGAATAGGCGTGGCCTTCAGGGCCGGTATTGCCTTCTGCGAGAAGCTTTGCCGTCATCGCAGCGACAATATCGCCGTTTTCAGCATGAACGAGGGGCAGTGCACCAAGGTCGGCGCAGCGCTGGAACGAGGAGAACATCTCATCGTCGTTCACCATCAGGCTGCCCTTATAGGCCATGAAATGCTTGAACGAGGTGATGCCCCGATCGACCACCTCGGCCATTTCGTCAAAAACCTGCTCGCCCCACCAGGTGACGGCCATGTGGAAGGAATAGTCGGCATAGGCTTTGCCGGTTTTATTGTCCCACATTTTGAGCGCTTCTAAGAGGCTCTGGTTGGGATTGGGCAGGCAAAAATCGATGACCATTGTGGTGCCGCCCATAAGGCCAGCGCGCGTACCACTTTCAAAATCATCGGCAGAATACGTGCCCATAAAGGGCATTTCGAGGTGGGTATGCGGATCAATTCCGCCGGGCATGATGTAACAGCCGGTCGCGTCCAAAACCTCATCGCCGGAGAGGTTGTCGCCGATCTCAACGATCACATCTCCTTCGATTTTCACGTCGGCTTTGTAGGTCAGGTCGGCCGTGACCACCGTGCCGTTCTTGATAACTTTACTCATTGTCGTTCCCTCTAAAGTCTGCCCGATCCGCGCTTTCCCCTCGCGCGGATCGGCGATGTCTATTTACACCCTCTCTTCACCTCTCCCTTTGGGGGAGAGGTCGGTCTTCGTGAAACGAAGTCCGGGTGAGGGGGCCTTGCTCAAATGCTCGGCAATGGCAGTGAGCACCCCTTCGGTGT
Organism: Devosia sp. MC1541; assembly: GCF_012847305.1. Classification (NCBI taxonomy): domain Bacteria; kingdom Pseudomonadati; phylum Pseudomonadota; class Alphaproteobacteria; order Hyphomicrobiales; family Devosiaceae; genus Devosia; species Devosia sp. MC1541. The sequence continues at coordinate 24,935 of NZ_JABBDZ010000002.1, read as the reverse complement.
TCTCCAAAACGTCGTCGTTCCAGAAGCGTAAGACCGAATAGCCGTGGGCAGCGAGATCCCTCGTTCTCGCTGCGTCTTTGGCATTCTCGGCGTGTTGGCCGCCATCAAGCTCCACAATAAGGTCAGCTTCTCGATAGGCGAAGTCGGCGATATAAGCGCCCACTGGCAGCTGCCGAACGAATTTGAACCCGTTTAATTGCCTTTCGGGGATGTGCTCCCAGAGTTTTATCTCCGCGTCAGTCAAATTGGCGCGGAGGCGTTTGGCGGCTTGGGCGGCAAACTTGGTTTTGAGCGTGCTCATACGGCCCCCTCACCCGACGCAACGCGTCGACCTCTCCCCCAAAGGGAGAGGTAAAGAGGGTGCTTATGCAGGAGCACTGTCTTCACCCCACGATCTCCGCTGTTTCAAGAACGGCGTGCAGCAACACGTCGGCTCCGGCTGCGGCCCATTCGGGGGAAATCTCTTCCGCTTCATTGTGCGATAGCCCACCGACACAGGGGCACATGATCATGGTCGATGGAGCGACCTTTGCCGCCCAGCACGCGTCATGGCCCGCGCCAGAAATGACATTCATATGGCTGTAGCCAAGGCGTTCGGCGGCTGCGCGCACACGGCCAACAAGCGTTGGGTCAAAGGTGACCGGATCAAAATGACCAATGGCTTCAACTGCGCATTTAACGCCGATTTCGTCGCAGATCGCGGCCGCACGCTTTTCGATTTCGCCGCGCATGCGATTGAGCTTGGCGAGGTCTGGCGTGCGGATGTCGACCGTGAAGATGACAGTGCTTGGGAGCACATTGCGCGAGTTTGGGGAGAATTTGACCTGCCCCACGCCGCCAACGGCGCCCGGCTGTTCGCCCATTGCCACGTCCTGCACCATCTCGAAAATGCGGGCCATGGCGAGCCCGGCATTGACGCGCATGTTCATGGGGGTGGAACCGGTGTGCGCCTCGCGACCGGTGAGAGTGAACTCGAGCCACCACAGGCCTTGGCAATGCGTGACGACGCCGATCTGCTTTTCTTCGGCTTCAAGAATAGGCCCTTGCTCAATGTGATACTCGAAATAGGCGTGCATTTTGCGCGCGCCTACCTCTTCGTCACCCAGCCAGCCGATGCGCTGGAGCTCATCGCCAAAGCTCTTGCCGTCCTGGTCTTTGCGGCCATAGGCGTGCTCCTGGCTAATGACACCGGCAAACACGGCTGAAGCCAGCATGGCGGGGGCAAAGCGCGCGCCTTCTTCATTGGTCCAGTTGGTGACGACGATGGGATGCTTGGTTTGAATGCCGAGATCGTTCATCGAGCGCACAACTTCGAGGCCTGCGAGCACGCCCAAGACGCCGTCATATTTGCCGCCGGTTGGCTGGGTATCGAGGTGCGAGCCGATGTAGACGGGCAGGGCGCTCGGGTCCGTGCCCGCGCGGGTCATGAACATTGTGCCCATTTGATCGACGCCCATCGTGAGCCCGGCTTCGTCGCACCATCGCTTAAAAAGCTCGCGTCCTGCTTTGTCGCTGTCGGTGAGGGTTTGACGGTTATTGCCGCCAGCCACACCGGGGCCAATCTTGGCCATCTCCATCAGGCTATCCCAAAGCCGGTCGCCATTGATCTTGAGGTTTTCACCGGGTGCGGTCATGCGTGTGTCTCGTCATTCTTAAGGTCGAAATAAAAAGCCCTGCCGTCGCGGTGCGCGAGCGGCAGGGCTTACCTTCAATAGCATTATGTGCGGCGCTGGGCCGCCGGAGCGGGGTCGCAGAGATCAACTTATGTTCGATCCTGCTCCTCATCTTTGCCTACTTCACACTTGGGAAGCTAAATTCGGCACCACCCTTGATGCCGGCTGGCCAGCGGGTGGTGACGGTTTTGAGCCGCGTATAGAAGTGAATGCCTTCAGGCCCGTAGATGGAATGATCGCCAAATAGGCTGCGCTTCCATCCGCCGAAGGAGTGGTAGGCCACCGGCACGGGGAGGGGCACGTTAATGCCCACCATGCCCACTTCGATCTTGTCGGCAAATTCACGAGCGGCGTCGCCGTCGCGGGTGAAGATGGCCGTGCCATTGGCATATTCGTGCCCGTGGATGAGATCGACCGCGTCTTGGAAACTGTCCCGGCGCACAACCGAGAGCACCGGTCCAAAAATTTCTTCCTTATAAATCTTCATCTCGGGCTCGACATTGTCGAACAGAGTGCCGCCGACATAATAGCCATTTTCATAGCCCTGTAGGCTGAAACCGCGGCCATCAACGACGAGGTCAGCGCCGTCTTCAACGCCGCTATCGATATAGCCGACGATCTTATCGCGGTGCATTTTGGTGACGACCGGACCCATTTCGGCGTCCTTATCGGTCGCAGGGCCAATTTTCAGGGCTTCAACGCGTGGTTTCAGCTTTGCCACCAGCGCATCCGCTGTCTGCTTGCCAACGGGCACAGCCACCGAGATCGCCATACAACGTTCGCCCGCTGAGCCATAGCCTGCGCCCATCAGCGCATCGGCGGCCTGATCGAGGTCCGCGTCTGGCATGATGATCATGTGGTTTTTGGCGCCGCCGAGGGCCTGCACGCGTTTGCCGGCTTTGGTGCCGCGCTGGTAGACATATTCGGCAATCGGGGTCGAGCCAACGAAGGACACAGCCTTGATGTCGGCATGGTCCAAAATCCCGTCGACCATTTCCTTATCGCCATGGACGATATTAAGAATGCCTTCGGGAAGGCCTGCTTCCATAAAGAGGTTCCAGGCCAGCATTGGAGCGGATGGATCGCGTTCCGACGGTTTTAGGATAAAGGCATTGCCGCAAGCGATAGCGGCTGGATACATCCACATCGGCACCATGGCCGGGAAGTTGAACGGGGTAATCCCGGCAACAACGCCCAGCGGCTGCCGATCCGAATAGCTGTCGATAGACGGGCCGACATTGCGGCTGAACTCGCCCTTCAAGAGATGCGGAATGCCACAAGCAAAGTCGACGCAGTCAATGCCACGGGCGACTTCGCCCAAGGCATCGTCATGCACCTTGCCGTGCTCTTTGGAGATTTCGCGGGCCAGATCATCAGAATATTGATCGAGCAGCGCCTTGAACTTGAACATGACGCGGGCGCGCTTCATCGGCGGGGTATTGCCCCAAGCCACTTGAGCGTGTTTGGCATTGGCGACAGCGGCGTTCAACTCATCGAGCGTCGAGAGCGGCAGCTCAGCCGATTGTTCGCCTGTTGCCGGATTAAAAACCGGGACGCGGCGAGAGGATGTGGAGACATAACGTTTGCCTGCGACGGCGTTCTCAATGACCTGCAATTTTCCCTCCTAGAGTAGGCGGGCAGTGCGGCCCCTCAGCCGCTCTGCGCCGTCCCGGTTTAGTCCAGCGTCTTGAGAATGTCGGACAGTGTGGTGACGATCTGATCGATCTGGCTTTCAGAAACGATCAGCGGTGGCGACAGCGCAATGATGTCGCCGGTGGTGCGAATGAGGACGCCCTGTTCATAGGCTTTTAGGAACGCCGAGAAGGCGCGCTTGGTCGGTGCGCCGTCGATGGGTTTCAGCTCGATAGCGCCAACGAGGCCGATATTGCGAATGTCTATGACATGCGGCAGCCCCTTAAGGCTGTGCAGACCATCTTCCCAAACTTTGGCCAGTTCGGCGCCGCGCGTGAGCAGACCTTCATCCTTGTAGGTTTCGAGCGTGGCGAGACCCGCCGCCGAGGCAATAGGATTGCCCGAGTAAGTATAGCCGTGGAAGAACTCGATCATGTTCTCCGGCCCGGTCATGAAGGCGTCGTGGATTTCCTTGGAGACCATGACAGCGCCCATTGGGATGACGCCATTGGTGAGACCCTTCGCCGTGACCATCATGTCAGGCACAACGCCAAAATAGTCGGCGGCAAATGGTGTGCCGAGACGGCCGTAGCCAGTGATGACCTCGTCGAAAATAAGAAGAATACCGTGCTTCTTGGTGATCTCGCGTAGGCGCTTCAAATAGCCTGGCGGTGGAATGAGCACGCCGGTGGACCCGGCCACGGGCTCAACAATAACCGCTGCGATGGTGGATGCGTCGTGCAGGGTCACGATGCGTTCGAGCTCGTCAGCCAGATCTAGGCCGTGTTCCGGTTCGCCGCGCGAGAAGGCATTTTTGGCGAGGTTATGGGTATGTGGCAGGTGGTCGACGCCGGTGAGCAGCGTGCCGAACATTTTGCGATTGGTGACAATGCCGCCAACGGAAATGCCGCCGAAATTGACCCCGTGATAGCCGCGTTCGCGACCGATCAGACGTGTTCGTGAGCCTTGGCCGATAACCTTCTGATAGGCGAGCGCAACTTTGAGCGCGGTCTCAACCGATTCAGAACCAGAGTTGGTGAAGAGAACATGGTCGAGCCCGGCAGGGGAGATGTCGACAAGGCGGTTTGCGAGCTCGAACGCCTTGGGATGCCCCATTTGGAAGGCAGGCGCGTAATCCAGCTCAGCGGCCTGTTTGGCAATGGCCTCAACAATTTTTGGGCGCGCGTGGCCAGCATTGCAGCACCACAGGCCTGCGGTGCCATCGAGCACTTGGCGGCCATCAGCGGTGGTGTAGTGCATGTCTTTGGCAGCCACGAACATGCGTGGGTTCTGCTTAAACTGGCGATTTGCCGTAAACGGCATCCAGAACGCGCTGAGGTCGTTTGGCGCAACGGTGGATGATGGCGACACTATAGAACTCCCCCCTGAACTTAAGTCTTGCGTCAAACAGACTTGACGATGACGCCAGAAGTCAGGAAATTTTGACCAATTGGAAAAATGTTACCATCCCTATCCATTCCCGCAAGGCGAAAATGAGCACGAACAATACAAAGACGAGCGGGAAACTTGTGGGGGTGAGTAAAAATTCAGCAATGACTGGTCAGGATGTGATCGCGACGCCTAGTAAAAAGCCTAAGGCGCTGACTCGAATACAGAAAGAAAAGCACGACCTTATCCTTGGTGCAGCGCTTGAGGTCTTTTCTGTCCATGGCTTCCGAGGGTCGACCATTGACCAAATCGCCGAAGTGGCGGGAATGAGTAAGCCCAACTTGCTCTATTACTTCCCACGCAAGGAGGAGATTCACCGCCGCCTGATTTCCGAGCTGCTGACCACTTGGCTGGCCCCGTTGCATGAAATGAAGGCCGATGGCGACCCAGCGAGCGAAATCCGCTCGTACATCCGGCGCAAACTGGAGATGGCGCGCGATTTCCCCCGCGAAAGCCGTCTCTTCGCCAATGAAATGCTGCGTGGGGCCGAGCATGTCATCGACATGATCGAGGTGGATTTGAAAAATCTCGTCGATGAAAAAGCGCAGATTTTGCTGCGCTGGATGGAGGAGGGCAAGCTGGCGCGCACCGACCCCTATCACCTAATTTTCGCCATCTGGGCGACCACCCAGCACTACGCCGATTTTGACGTGCAGGTTCGCGCTATTCTCGGGCCAGGCCGCAATGGAGAAGGCCGCTTTGAAGACGCCGCCCGCACGCTGGAGCATTTGTTCATGCAGGGCATCCTGCGGACGGCGAGTAGCCCATAACGACGGGCGCAGGGAAACCGCGGTGTCTCAGCGACTGAGGGGACGTGTCATCCCGCGTATAATCTTGCCAACGAGCGTCGATGGACTGTGCCGGAAAAAGCGCAGATCCCGATAGGCCTTCCGCAGTTTTGGGCCGATTGAACGTTCAGTTGGTCGCTGCCTGTCGGCCATCCACTCGTCGATATTGTGGTGGCGAACCGTGGCGTTGAGCGCGGCCATGAACGTGCTTGGAACGTCATACGGGGTGTGTTGTGTCAAAAACTGAAAATAGGCTAGAGCATGGGCCTGCAATCCGTGACGCCGAATGCGGGCTTGAAGCGCCACCCAGTCAATCGCGTTAGGCACAATGGCGAGTAGCGCATGGCCCTGAAGTATCGCTGTGAAACAGGCGATGTCGTCATGAATTGCGGGTTGCACGCAGGCACAAAAGAGTAGCTCGGTCGGAGATAGCAACCGCACATGCCTGTCTTGGAATTGGTGCATGTGAGACGCTGCGATGCACTCTTGTACGAAATGCCGATTGGTCAGACTGGGTAACGGGCTCGTTCTGAGAATGATCAAACAGTCGCTGCTCGGCGGGTGCCAAGAAGCGTTGTCTGGCGCGGGCCTTTCGCTCACGGGGCGATAGGCATTTGCTTTGAAGAGGTCTTTGGCCGCATGAAATTGAGCAGCCGGGATCAGCAGCTCCAGTGCGCCGAGAGCCATCCCATCCAAACGCACCGCCTTGTGCGCGTGCAAAGCCAAACCTGACAGCAGGATGGGCGCGATGGTCTGCTGGGCCATTAGATCCAGAACCTGCCGCAAGTGGTGCAGGTTCGCCGCGTTTCTAGTGAAGAGATTTCGGCTCACGCCGCGCAGGCGCTCGTATTCACGGTCTGCGATATTTTCTCGGGTCACGAAATCGGCAAGCATTGGAAATGCACGGTGTTGTGCAAAGGGAACGGCGCTCAAAGGGGTTAGCGCGCGCCATTCTGTGTATGCGTCTACTGAGGCCGCCCCGCTCTGCGCAATCGCTCGCAGCACGAGCGCATAGGAACGATCAAGGTGAGGAGCAAGCGCGGTCGCTTTAGGTGACGCGGTCATAGTTGTGGCTGAGTTCGCCTCAGTCCTTCTTTGCAAGCGGCCAACCGACTTCAGCGTCCACTTCATGCACGGGATCCAACAGCAAAAGGCTCTGCATGTCGCCAAAGGATTCCAATTCGGGCAGATCTACAGCATCTGTAAAGGCGGCGAAGCTGGGAGCTGTGCTCGGCACCGCGGCGCTATCGACGCGTCGCATCAAGCCATGATCCTGCAACTGCTGTATGAAGCTGTCTGTCGCGACCGCGAGATCGCCGCGCGCGCTGGCGAGCGCTCGGATCGTTTCGATCGAGTGACCGGCATTGAGGTCAGCCCAAATAGCAGCGCCGGAGGCCTTGATACTGAAATAGATGCCAGTTTCGAGATTGATGGCCACCAACTCGCCGTCAAATTCTTCGGCGCTGCAATTGGGTTCAGCTGTTTGAAGGAATGTCTCGGTCATCTCAAGGTCTCCATATAGTGGTGTTGGCGCAGGCCAGTTCGCGTCACGATCTGACTTTGTAGTCTGCGCCTTCGGCAATCGTCGCGAGCTCGAGCCCTGTCTCATCAATGAGATAGTCGTAGTTTTCGGTCTGAAAGCGGTTGGTCGGGTCTAGTTCTTTGTAGCGGTGATATCTGGCCAGACGATCCGCGGCATCGATCATACGCAGATGATAAATTGCGTAAGGCAATTGCCTGCCGACCGCATGGAGCCGCATGACGATCTCCAGCGGCATCCAATGGCGATGCAACTGGCGCGGATCAAACTTGTTGTGCGAAGGATTGTTCTTGAACAGGCGATAGCGTGCCTTCTGGCCCCAAATCCCGTCCACGCGATACGTGCGGTCGTCGTTCCACATTTCACGTAGGCGCAGGGAAAAGGCCTCAACGCCACGAACGTCTGCTTCTTTCAGTAGCGCTGGCAGCGACGCACCGAAATTGAGTTCGATACGTTCATCGGCATCGATGCATAAAAACCAGTCCGCCTGATGACGACGGCCTGCTTTGATGAGTTCAATATGGTTGTCGCGTTCTCGCCAGGGTTGACCAGGAGGACGTTTGATCAGCTCAGCAAGCTTTGGGTGAGCGGACAAAATATCCGCTGTCTTGTCCATTGACCCGTCGTCGATGGCTATAATCGCATCAACGACTGGGGCGATATTCTCAAGCCATTCGGCGAGGTAGCGCTCTTCATTGCGCGCTTGCAGCAGAGCGACAACTTTCATGATTTTCCCTGCAGCGCGCGGCGTCGATCGATAAGCGCCTTTAAAACAGGCGCATAGCTTTGATTTCGCAGCGTTTTCGTGCTGTGGTTAGAGCTGTGGACACGGCGCATCGATACTGTCGCGTCGAGCATAGTTGTAACGAGGCCCGCATCTTTTGCTCTGCCGTACCAGTCCATGAACTCGCCGACTTGAAAAGTCTCATTGAACGGCCCGACCGCTCGGATGTCCTCTACAGCGGCGAGCAGAGTGCCTGCCGAAAAAGCAGGCATTGGATCAGGAGGGCAGGCTAGGGTTCTAGTCAATTCCGGGGGCAGTTCAGGCGACAAAAAATGTTGCATGTGGCCAAAGACCAATGTCTTGTACTGGCCTGCGAGTGCGATATGCTGGAGTTCAAGCTTTTCGGGCGCCCACACGTCATCGGCACTGAGAAACGCAATAGTGTTGGTATTAGTCAGTCGCACGCCATGATTGAGAGCTGCAGCAACGCCGGCATTGGCCTGGTGCACATAGGTGACGCCCTGGTAGGACTGCGCAATCTCCGGGGTGCCGTCGGTTGAGCCATCGTCGACGATCATGATCGCGGCAGCAGGCCGCGTTTGCCGCACAACACTGTTGATGGCTTCGCGCAAGTATTTTTCCGCATTGTAAGCCGGTATGACGACGGTTGTGTCGGCGGGGGGCGTCTTATTCAAACCGAATTACCTGATGTCAAAGTCTCATGCGCACTACGCAGGCAGCGTAGTGCTTAAAAGCGGGTGTAGTTATCTGGGCACTGATACATTAGAGCTTGACCAATGCGAGTGCCATTAATCAAATCAACCAATTTCTTTGCGGTAAAATCAGTAGTGGCCATCTTCTTGGCCGGCTTCAATAATCCAATTTTTAAGTCGTTATAGTCTTCTTGTGTCGCATTCGGCAAGACCGCGAGGAGCGGATACGCAGCGGTGTCTGCATGCTGATTTTGGTTGCCTGAAAGTTTTGAAAATATTTCACAGGCATAACACCGAACTGAATAGGCAAAGGCTAATTGCATGACCCAACTCAGCTGCGAGCAATTCAGCGGATCAACCGAAATGAACGGGTGAAGATCGAAGGCGACTTGATGGCCCGCCGCGTTCTGAGCCATCCAAAAATAGCCAATTTTGTTGTGGTGTTGAGCAAGCTCCAGAATGATCCGGCTGACGTTTATATTGACTAAGCGGTAGGTTTCCGTCTCGTCCGCGCCGATGTCGTGGTAGCCGGTCGGCCATTCATGTATCGAGAACCATGAGACATGCTCACCATGCGCGATACGCCCGTAGCCGACGCAGGCGACGACCTCTATGTTGAGCCTTGCAAATTCTTGCGCCATGAAAAACTCGGTGGCAGCCTGCTGAAACGATGCGCCTCCCACGAAAGCAGTGTTGTGGCCGCTGGCCACATCCACCATCATCCGTCCATCGAAATCAAAGCGCGGTGCGGTCGGTCCAGACGCTACGTGCGTCCCAAATTTTACACCACCGCCACGATAACCTGCCCCTTTGATCTTTAGCGAATAACCGCGTTTATCGGGGTGGGGTAGATGGATCGATCTGCCGCCATCAACCAAGGCAATCCGAGACGGTTTTTCGAACCAAGCCCGTACCCGTTGGGATATTGCCGGGGGTGCATGGCGAACTTCTATTGAACTGACAGTCATCGGAGTGAATAGCATTTCTGAGAAATGTATTTTATCAGACGGTTAAGCTAGCAAATCGTCCTTGTGCACAAGCAAAAAGAGCATGCAGATGGCAGGACTAACTGAATTTTCCACCTCCTGTCTAACAGTAGACGGCGCCACTGCAGTTCAATGGATGCGCCAGGTGATCAGCCATTTGGCTACGGCGCCGCAACCCGTTTGGCATCGTCGCAAAATTTTTCTCGCGGACCTTCAGCTTGAGCTTGTTTTTGATGATGCCTCGTTGGCCGATGATTATGTCGGCATCTTGTCGTCGCGCGCAGTGGAAGACCTCTGTGAGCACCGTATTTTCATTCTGACGGGAACACATACGCCGGAATTTGGGGTGCCGCGACTGGATCAGTCGACATGCTCCCCCGAGGCTTTTCAACACTTAGCTCGCGCGGCAGGATTGCGTGCGGCCTATCCGTTTCAGGAAGGGACTTGGAAGTTCTACGATACGGAGCGACGCATTGGCGTCCAGCTGACAGAACGCAGAGAAACTCTGCCGCTTTGGGACGCGACAGCGCCGTTGCGCCAGCACTTGCACTGGATATTCGATGAGCATGAGCAGCGGCTCGCCCATGCCGCAACCCTAGGGCTTAACGGCGCTGGCATAGTGATGTTCGGAGCCGGAGGCGCAGGAAAGTCTGGAACTACTCTTGCGGGCTTGTCTGTGGGTCTCAAGACCGTCGGCGATGACTATATTGCCTTAGACTTGGCAGGGTCTTGCCTTGCTCGTGCGCTGTACAGGGTTGTCAAACAAGATCGTTCAGGTTTGGCGCGCCTACCTCATTTGCAGCAGGGCACGGCCGATTTGGCCGACAATTGGCGCGGCAAGGTCATGTTTAACCCCGACCGGTATTTTCTTGAACCCTTTGTGAGTGAACTCCGGCTCGGTGCCGTGGTTTTGCCCCATATTGCGCACGCTGCGGTTCCGGCTTTGCGCCCGGCCAAAGCGCGCGAGGTCATGCTTGCATTGATGACGTCCAATCTCTTTCAATTCCCTGCAGAACAAGAACGCGGTATGTCGTTTTACGCCAAGCTTCTCAGACAGCTCCCGTGTTTTCATCTAGATCTCTCAGCTGACGCCGAACAGAATGGCCGCCTATTAAAGGCTTTTATCGAGGCGAATTTTCCGCACGACGGCATGCGGTTCTCGGCCGAACTTACGGGATAGGCTCTGCGCCGATTTGCCGTGCGAATGCGGGAAGGCAATAGCGCAGGCGTCTGTCAAAGGCATCCGCTTGTGCCACCAAATTGCGTTCTCGGAGCCAAGCCAACTGTCGTTCAGCATGGACATCGTGGAAGCATGAGAGTTCCATGGCCATGTTCAGATGAGCCTCGCTCTTGGCGTCGTCAACGTTGCGATACGCATCCGCGCACAGGAGGCGCAGCGCGATATTTTCGCCGTCCATGGACACGGCGCTTTCGAGCAGGCTGATGTTTTGGAGCGGGCTATCATGTTCTTCAGTGCTCGCCAGCCGATAAGTGCGCTCCAATTGGCGCGCTCCCCGCGCCGCACCGACACTATAGGCCCAGCTCCCAATGCTGAGAAAAGGTTTGACTGCAGCAAGAGCTGACTGATCCAGACCGATGAAATCGGTCGCTATCTTGTTGGCAGCGCGTCTGCGTTGGCGGGCATTTGCAGAGACGGTTTTGAATTGAGCCAATGGCGTAGGTGACGCTTTGTCGGAAGGCTTACCTCGTGCAGCTCGAAACCCTCGTGCATAGAGGTCTTGGGTGAGCGACCACCCTGTTTGAGGATTGGCATGCTCTGTCTGCACTTCGGGCGCCCAAGCGGCAAAGACCTGACGTCCAAGCCGTTGAGCAAACGAACTGTCTTCAGCGATCCGGGCGGCTGTGTTGAAATACCCAAACTCAGCAAAGACATCGCGCTTATAGGAAGCGCCATACCGTAGTGCATATGCGGGATGGATCTGGGGGGAACGAAGGCCAAAGAGCAGCAAGTGGGCAGCGAGAGCGGGGGCATTTCGCAGGTCAGGCAAGGCGATGGCCGAAGCGACAGCGCGACTACCCTTTGCATGTCGTTGCAATCTCGCGCTGACCCAGCCTGGTCTGGCGATGCAGTCCCCGGCGAGAAAGCCAACATAGGGTGCTTGCGTCGCGTCAATGCCAATATTACGCGCTGCGCCGACGCGCAAAGGCCGCTCGATATCTATGACGCGGATGCGTCCACTAAATTCGCTTAGAAGCGCCCCCGCCCCTCCGCCTCCGGAATTCACCACTACAACTTCCGCAGCGCAATCCTGGCGGAGTAGGGACGCGACTGCTGCAACTAAACCCGGTTGCGCGAGGAAACCAATAACGACGACGGCCAAGTCTGCGCGGTGCAGGTTCGTCGGAGAGACATGTTCTGATGGCCCGGTGACCCAGCGCTTCCACGTCTCGGAGGCCATCGATAACACTTTCTTACATCATTGAACCGGCGGCGGAATCCTTAACACCACGTAGCCCAATGTGTATAGAATCTGTCTTTCACGAGGACTTATGAGTTCGTGGTGCTGACGTTCATACTGTGTGGACGTCAGCACGGTCGAGGCATGTCGGCTATGGGATCGGTTATGAAATGACACGTCTAGACCTGCGTACATTTGCTCAGATCGGTTTCAATGCGGCTAAGGGGCAATACCCACTCGCACAATTGCGTCACTTGCGGGCAGCTGGCGTGTCCGTCCAAAGCATCGAAACTTTAGCTACGCGGCACAGGCTTAAACCTATTTTTGCCTATCTGCTCTCGGAGGTGAACTGGGATACGGCCCTTCCCAAGCCAGCATATTACGTCGCGCGGCATCTCCATATGCGTCAACAATTATTGGAACTGGATCGTGCCCTCCAAAATGCTGGGGCGCGGGTGATTTTGCTCAAGGGCGCTATCCAGATTTTTCGGCCAATTTATCCGCGTCCCGGCCTTCGGCAGATGGCGGACTTGGATATATTGGTGAGCACCCCCCAAGCCCTGCAAGTCTTTGCAAAGCTCGGCTATATCACCGTGGATCCGGTAGACGAGTTTCCAACGACACTAGAGCTCAAAATCGGCGAGCATCACCTTGCGCCAATTGGGCGAGAAGGAGATGCGGCGCGGGTCGAGCCGCATGTGCTATGCGTACCTCCCGCATATGTAGGTTTCCTCGGCGATGTCGAGGGCAGTGCCATCGCAGCTTCGGGAGCCCCTAGCCTGCTTATGCCCTCGCGCGTCGATCAGATCGTTATCACTCTTATCCACGCGCTCCGAGCCGACAGAAACAGCATGCATGGTGGATTGTTTCTACGCTCCTTTATCGAGCTGGAACTGTTGTACGAGGGGCTGGAGGCCTCTGAGCGCATTGCGCTAGAGAGAGCAATGAGTACGAAGACTAATGCACGGTTGTGGGACGACTGGCGCGTCGTTGCTGACTGGGCGTTGCGCGGTGATAACAGCGCGCGCTGGCGGAGTGTCCGTGCAGCACAGCTGATTGCTGAAATCGAGTTAAGGCACCTCGGTAGCAGCGGAACGATGATCGCAGCGAGCCTCAATCTGCTCGCCGACATGACACGGCCGCAGTTCTGGAAACATGCACGGCCCCAGAAATTTTTCGGTAAATTGTTTGATCGTGCTTTTTGGCGACGCCTGACTGCCTCTTTTAGAGCCTGAGGAAGTCCAGAAGTGTTTTCGGCGCTTGCCGTCCGGTCGGCTGTTGTCACCATGGCGAACACAGCACACACCCGCTTTTAACCACTCTTGTTCCAGAACTAAGCCTCGCGTTGGAGGGCAGGGCGTGTCGGGGGACAGATCGAGTTTGGAGCGCCGCGAGTGGGCGCTGGTCGGCGCTGTCTGGCTAGGCGCAGTAGTCGTGATGCTCTATCGCGTTTTCGCGGCAGGCGAGGCGCAGCCCCTTTTTGCGGACACCGACGACGCGATGCGGCTGGTTTTTGCGCGCGACTTTCTGAACGGTCAGCCGTGGTTTAATTTTATTGCGTACCGGCTCAATACGCCTTTTGGCGCGGAGCTGCATTGGTCGCGCTTCGTCGATCTGCCAATCGCCGCCCTACTGGCCGTTTCGACTTGGGGTGTCGGCGCGAGCACGGCGGTGGTTGTCACCGGGGTGGTCTGGCCGCTGTTGCTCTTGGCCGTTTTGATTTATCTCACCGTGCGCATCACCAAAACCTTGGTGGGGCCAGAGGGTGTGCTTCCCGCTGCGCTTCTGCCCGTGCTGAACCCTGCGCTGATGGCCGAATTCTCACCGGGTCGGCTTGATCACCACAATGTCGTGGTCGTGCTGACCTTGGCGACGGTCTTGGCAACGCTTATCGGGCAGCGTCGCTCGGTCGGCGCATGGCTCGCGGGATTTTTCGCGGCCTTTTCTATCGCCGTGGCGATTGAGGCTCTGCCTCTTGTCGCCGGAGCAATCTTGGCCTTTGGCCTTGCCTATGTGCTCGACGGACAAAAGCGCCATGCGATGATGCGCTTTGGAATAAGCTTTGCGCTCAGCAGCGCCTTCTTTCTCGCCACCGCGCGTATGCCGGATCGGTGGTTGGAAGCGGCATGTGATATGATCTCGCCAGTCTATGTGCTCGCCGCCGCTTTGGTTGGGCTGAGCTATTGCGCAGTCGCGCTGCTGCCCCAACAAAACCACGCGTTCGGCCGTTTGGCTTTGTTAGCGCTGTTCGGGGCGGGAACACTGAGCATTCTCGCTTTTACCTATCCGCAGTGCGTGCAAGGCCCCTACAGCACGCTCGACCCCTGGCTGCAGGCCAATTGGCTGAATAATATTGTCGAGGCAAGACCATGGCATGTGAGCCTCGTCGACGGACCGGTTTATGCTTTCGTGGTGACTGTGCCCGTGGTGTCGGGGCTTATCATCGGTGTGGTAGCGCTCAGGCGTGGCGTAAACATCGACCTTTGGCTGGCTCTGGTGTGCTTTCTGGCACTGGCCTGTCTTGCCATGCTGTTTCAGATCCGCGGAGCGCGTCTTGCCACCAGCCTATCTGTCCCGATGGCAGCATGGCTGATTGTGGGGGCTCGGCAGAACTATCTTCGAAACACCAATATTTTGAGCACGCTGGGGCTGCTTGTAAGCTGGCTAGTCTCTGCAGGTGCAGTGCTGGGCCTTGGCGGCAATGCCGTATTGGCCCTGACAGGCAATGCGCCCTCGGCAGAGGCCTCTTTAGACATAGGCGCACGGCAAGAATGCCTACTGCCTGACGCGTTTGTCGATCTGGCAGGCTTGCCAGTTGAGCGGATCATGACGCCTATCGATCTGGGGGCGCATATGATGCTGTATACGCCGCACCATGTTGTGGCGGCGCCTTATCACCGTAACGAGCAGGGGGTGTTGGACGCCTTCCGCTTTTTCCAAAGCAGCGAAGCCGACGCTTTAGCGATTGCGCGCAAGCGCGGTCTGGGTTTGGTGGTCACATGCCCGTCCATGCCTGAAATGGGCGTCGAAAAATCCGGGGATGGTCGATCGCTTTTGAGCGTCATCGCCGCAGGGCAATTGCCCGAATGGTTGCATGAGGTGCCGTCTGCAGGCCCGCTCAAAGTCTACGCTATTGTGCCGGAATAAGCCCGAGCTCGGCTGGTAATCGTTTGGAGAGGTTTGCAGCAACCAGCCGGCGTGCTTCCACGATATAGGCGCAAATGTCTTGCTCGGTCAGTGGGCTGCGATGGGAGATCGCCACCCATCCGGCGCGGGCGAAGTAAGGCGCGGGGCGAATGCCTTCCACCTCAATCATCAGGGAAAAACTCATAGGCGACACTTTGAGCCAGATCTCGCCCGGGTCCTGGTCGAGCAAGCAAAACACCTTACCGCCAATCTTGGCGACAGAGTCGTCGCGCCATTGCCGGACCAGCGTTACGGCTGGAAGGCTTAAGACGAAGCTCTCAAACGGCTCTCGATGCATGATCGCTGGATAAGTCACGGCCGGTCCGGAAAGAAAAAAGCGCCCCGACGGATCGGAGCGCGAAATGCTTACCATGTGAGGGGACAGCGCCTCAACTAGGCCGAGACGCCCAAGCCTATTGGGCAGCTGACGCCTGTGCCCGCCAAGCCGCAATAGCCATTGGGGTTTTTGGCAAGATATTGCTGATGGTAGGTTTCTGCATAATAGAAGGGGCCGGCAGGGCCGACCTCCGTGGTGATAGGTCCCAAGCCACGCGCCAGCAGCGCCTCTTGATAGGCAGCGCGGCTTTTGTCGACCACTGCTGCTTGCTCGGGTGTCGTCGTGTAGATGGCGGACCGGTATTGCGTGCCCACATCATTGCCTTGGCGCATGCCTTGAGTTGGGTCGTGTTCTTCCCAGAAGGTCTTCAGCAGTGCCTCAAGCGAGATCTGCGTGGGGTCATAGACTACTTTAACAGCCTCGGTGTGACCGGTGAGGCCAGAGCAAGCTTCCTCATAGCTCGGGTTCGGCGTGTGCCCGCCTTGATACCCCACTGCAGTGACCAGAACGCCTGGTACTTGCCAGAAGAGGCGCTCGGCACCCCAGAAGCACCCGAGTGCGAGATAGATTGTCTGGCTCCCGTCGACATAAGGCCCCTTCAGCTTCGTGCCATTGACAAAATGGTGTACGGCAATAGGCATCTCGGTAGCGCGGCCGGGCAGGGCTTCGCTGGCAGAAGGAAGAGTAGCTGGCTTGCGGAAAAACATGAACCGCTCCTGTGTCTGCGTTTGAGGCTGTGTACCCCATATGGGGATTGGAGCGGCGAAGCGCCAGAGCTGGAGGTTAGATGTACTCAGGCTGCAAAAAGCGTTCGCGGCGCGGGCGACGCCCCACCAGCGCAAGAACTATCCCCAGGATTCCGAACACCGCAAAAGCAGGGTAACCCAACAAAGCCGAGAGTCCGGTCTGCAGCATGTCTGCAAAGTAACGGCTTCCTACGAAAGAGAATGTCGCCTCGAGCGTGGACGGGTTCAGTTGGGTCCAGAAGTTTTCAAGGCTAGTCCAAGTAATTGACTTGGAGGCGAGGGATTTTGTACCGTCGATGATCAGCATAATCAGGCTGAGGGCGATAATCCATGTGCCCAAAAACCTCAAAACTGCGCGCATACTACCCTCTTCCGTTCGTGGGGCGGAGAAACACAGTTGTCGGCGCAACCCTTCCACCCCTCATGTCGGCCATCTTATCACCCTCGCTGGTAAGCTGAAACGGATGATGGTGATAAACTCAAGAATGTGGGTGAACGATCCCTTGCGTCCGAAACGATCCTGAGTATATTGCGCCTCGCTCGCAGGGATTTCCAACCCCTATCGGTTCGTCCGAAACAGCGATGCGGAGAGGTGGCCGAGTGGTCGAAGGCGCACGCCTGGAAAGTGTGTAGGCGGGGAACCGTCTCAAGGGTTCGAATCCCTTTCTCTCCGCCATTTTGCTATTAGGCATTTTGTATCCTCCTAACATGTTGAACGGTAAAGACTTTTTCGGGGTTCGAAAGCCCTGAATTGGGTCATAGACCAGATGGTCCGCAAAGGCCAATTTCAGGACTAATTTTTGGTGCGCAGGATCGCCAGAAGCCCATAGTTTTGAAGGGTTTGCGAGAAATCCGAAGGCGAGTTCGAACATATCCTCAAATGTGCCTAGCGAGCGCCCTGCATTTTGGCGTTTTTCTTCCAGCACCAGCTTGCTGCGTTCCAATTCCTCAATTTTGCGCTCAAATGCCCCCATGACGGTTGAAGTCGTGGCTTCCACAATGCGGTCCAGCAAACCAGAAATCTGTTTTTCAACCCTCGCCACCTCACGCTCGTAGCTAAGCGCCATCGCACGAGCTTGCGTCAGTCGCTGATTCCAAGCATCGCGGAACATGTCCTGTACGAGCGAGAACAGCGCAGGCGCAGGTGCCAGATCGTTTAGCAGACCTGCAAACTCGCCCTCCAACGTAGCGCGTCTGATGGATTTTGATCGGCGTTCGCAGCCTTTCGTCACGCAGAGATAATAAGCGTGCTTGACGCCTGTTTTGCTCTTGGACCAGCACGAGGTCATTGGTCGTTCGCAACAGCCGCAGGCGACCGCCCCACGCAGCGGAAAGTCCGCGCTGATATCAGGGCGAATGGGTATCCGCGCCTTGCTGTTCAGTCGTTCTTGAATGCGCTGGAAAGTGGCTAAGCTAATCAGCCCCTCATGCTGCCCCTGCCGCAGAGAGATGTTCCACTGCGGGCGCTCGACGTATCCTGCATAGATTGGGTTTGTCAGAAGCTCTGGCACAAGCGTATTGCGTACCATGCCCCGCTTGCTGGTAGGGTAGTCTGGATGCCCCTCGATGAAGCGCCGAACCTCTGCTTGCGATTGAAAGCGCCCCGACGCGAACCCTTCCAATGCTTCTTGGATAATGGAGGCGACAGGTTCATCGCGCACCAAAACCTTACCTTGTCCTCGCGTTTGCTCATGCCTGTAGGCCACCGGCGCTGAAAACGGCCAATAACCAGACATAATGCGTGATGCCATGCGGTTCTTGGTTTGCTCGGCGTTTTTTTGGCGGGCATGTTGCGAGACACTGGCCAGCAAATATTCGACCAGTTGCGCGTCTGAGCTTTCGCCGAACTCTACGGATGGACTTTCCAGCTTTGCTCCGGTCACGCTGATGGCCGTGCGAAGGTCGATATGCCCACGAACGTCGCGGGCAAGTCGGCTTATGTCGTCAATGATGACGACATGGGCAGACGTTTTGCAGGCGCGGCGCAAATAGGTGAGCATGGCAAGGATGCCAGGGCGATCAATGACGCCCCCGGACACCGCCTCGTCAGTAAACACGTTGACGACGTTGTATCCTTGCCGTTTGGCAAAATCCCGACAGCGCGTTTCTTGCGAACCTAGGCCGTGACCCTTCATGGCTTGAGCAGTGCTAGAAACCCGCGCATAAATTACTGCGCTGATCGGATTATTTGGTAGGTTGCTATAGTCCTTTTGCATGGAACCCGGCCCTCCTACGGCTGTCTCTTTGGCGCTCGCCGAGGTTTTGTCTTTTGGTTATTTACGGTTGTCTTGCTGGACTCTAGCACGTCAGAGAATCCCGCCTCCAGCGGTGATTCTTTATTTGCGGACTTATCCAGAACCTGTTGGATCGGGCTAATCCCGATGCCCAAATCGACAAAATGGACCATGATTTGCCAAATCGTTTCGAGCAGTTCCGCCTTCTGGGCTTCCGTTAAATCGGCGTCGACCAGGTGATGCATGTATGAGGTTGGGTCGAACGTGAGCGGGACGAGGGCAGCTCTGTCGTTCGTTGGTTCCTGGGTTTTGTTCTGTTCCAGCGTCAGATTTTCGTCATCATCCAGCATGCCGTGCCCTTCCTATACTTTGCTCAGCGCAGTATCGGGCGTCATATGCTTCGGAATGTTTTTGAGGTTCCCTCAAACAGTCCAGCATTAGCCATAATAATACTATGACTTACCCGAAAGCTTTGCTGCAATCATTGGTTGTTGTGCAACGCAATGAATTGTTTCTCTGCATTTGGGCTAGAAGCCTCATGGAGGCATTCAAGCTGGGTACCTACTAATGCCACAAAAATTGTAAGTGCAATGACCTCGACTCGATTTTTTTTGCGCAGACCCCACGAGCTTAAAACGCCTCAAGGAGCGCTGGCTGCTAGATAAGATGGAACGCTAGAGCATGTCCCGTCCAACCCTGGCCCTACGGCTCGACGGCGGTCAACCTTGCCGTGGTTCGCAAGATGTGTGCGGTAGTACCGCACAATCTTGGAAAGGGGGCGGTGCCCGCCCCCGTTTCATCCCCCAAGCCGTGACGCATTCTCGGCATCGAGCCTTGCCTGCGTCATTCAACCGTTGCGGCGGTTGACCACGCGCGGGAGACTTCAGCTCTCCCTGCACCCTTCGATCATGGGGCTATCGCGCCGCCCCGAACCCACTCGCCAGACTTGGAGCATTCCTGCCCCACCGGCACCGAACCCTGGACAAGCGTTTGGCCGCTTGAGCACCACATGGGGAACCTTCAAGCTCCCCACGCCCCCATGACCAACCGTGCGGTGATTGGATGCAGCCAGCATTGCGCCGCTAGTCCGCGCGAGACTCGAGGGCCCATCCATCACCGCCATTCCGCCAAGTGTCGTTCATAACGACCGCCTGACACCAGTCGGGCACAGCCAAAACTTCAGTTCTTTCAAATCAGCCGCGTGCGCAGTCTTACTGGAAAAATTCGGTGTGAGTAATTTGATCGTAGGGCGTGAAATTCAAGCCAGCTTCTTTAAGATGAGCATCTTTGGGGGGAATGTGTTTCTAGCAAATCTAAAAATTGAAAATTTTCGCGCATTTGGATCAAAAGCGGACGGTAAAAATCTCGACTTGGCCTTCACGCCTGGCCTCAACCTTCTTGTGGGCGAAAATGACTCTGGCAAGACTTCCATAGTTGACGCCATCCGTCATCTTCTTTGGACAACAAGTCAGGACTACCACCGACTTACGGATGATGACTTCCATATTCGGGGAGCAGAGCGTTCCGACAATCTGACGATCACTGCAACGTTCAAAGAACTCAGTGTCCTACAGCAAGCCGCCTTTCTTGAATATCTGACAGTTATCGAAGGCGAGGAACCTTCTCTTTGCATCTCACTGATCGCACGTCGACAGGTTGCCGGACCTGGAACAAGGGGTCGCGCAAGTGTGGTCTTTCGTGCCGGGGCTGATTTGAGAGGGCCAACGGTCGAGGGAGCTCTTCGGGAGTTTCTGCGCTGCACTTATCTAAAGCCGCTTCGTGACGCCGAGGGAGAGCTGACAGCAGGGAAAAACTCGCGTCTCTCGCAAATTCTCAAATCGCATCCGGATTTTGCCGATCAGGCAAGCAGTGACTGGGTGCCGGAAACGCCAACCGTATCGCCTACGACGCTTGTAGGTATCATGAAGCAAGCCGAACACCTGATTAGAAATAATAGTGTCGTTCAGAGTGTGCATGATGACATCAACACGAATTTTCTGACGGACTTGTCGCTAGGCACTGAAATACTCACCGCCGCAATTTCGGTGGCGCGCAGTGCAGATCTCCAACAGATACTGGAAAAGCTGGAACTGGCTTTGGGGCCTCACGCTGGTGCAGAGCTTCCAACACGACGCGGTCTCGGGCTGAACAATGTACTGTTCATGGCTACCGAACTACTCCTGCTGGGGGCATCAGACACGATGCCATTGCTTCTTATCGAGGAACCGGAAGCGCATCTTCACCCTCAAATGCAGCTTCGCCTCATGGAGATGCTTGAGCTAAGAGCGTCGCCGCCTGCCGTAGATGAGACTGACGAAAGAACTCCTCCCGCAGATAGCGATCCGGTTGAGGACGGCGTCGACGAGGCAGAGGCAGAGGGCACGCCAGCGGATCAAGATGCTGCGTCTTCATCGGCGTCAACGGCGGCTAGCCGTGTTCAGGTTGTAGTGACCACACACAGCCCCGTTCTTGCATCTAAGGTGAATGTGGGAGCCCTGACTCTTGTAACTGGTCACAGAGCTTTTTCCTTATCGCCGGATTGCACCCGGCTCGATGCCTCTGACTATTCATTTCTTCGGCGTTTTCTCGACTCGACTAAAGCCAATTTCTTTTTTGCTAAAGCCGTCCTGGTGGTGGAGGGTGACGGTGAGAACATCCTGCTGCCTGCCATAGCGCACGCATTGGGGCGCTCGTTCTCAAAGTACGGCGTGTCAGTCGTAAACGTCGGCCATCGTGGCCTATTCCGCTATTCTCGTGTATTCCAGCGCAAAGATGACCAGGTAATTCCGATTAACATCGCGTGCGTTGCTGATCGTGATATTCCGCCCCTGGAAGCAAAGGGATATGTGCCAGCGGCCAAGCCGCCAAAGGGGGGAGGCAATCCGCCAGCGAAATTCGCTAATGAGTTCACGAAGGATCAGCTCCAGGCAAAAGAGGAAGCACTAAAATCCCGCGATGGTGGTCCCGTAAAAACCTTTGTTTCGCCAAGCTGGACCTTGGAACATGATCTCGCGCTATGCGGCTTGGAAGCGCCAATGTATCGAGCGGTAGCATTGGCTACTGCTTCGAAATCGCGAGGCGCGCCCGTAACTGAAGATCGCGCTCTCGTAATCCGTAAGGCAGTAGATGAACGATTAGCCACCTGGAAAGATGAGGGTAAGACGGCAGCGCAAATTGCTGCATTAGTATACGAGCCCTTGTGTGAAAACAGGGCGTCGAAAGCTGAGGCCGCCCAGTTTCTGGCTGCCGAACTTGATTTAGAAAAATTCACCCCGGCAGAACTAGCCAAATGTTTGCCTCAGTACCTGATCGACGCGATCGAGTACGTTACCGAGCCACTTCCCGCGAGGGTGGCAAAATGATCCCTGTCGAGATCACAGATGATGATATTCGGTCGATAGAGGCGATACTGAGATGTGATTTTTCTGCTGGTGAGCAGACGCACGCTCTCAAGGAGCGCTCATCAATTGATATTCAGGCTGCTCCCGGCAGCGGAAAGACAACTTTGCTGGTGGCGAAGCTTGCCATCCTAAGTCAGCGCTGGCCCTATGCTGGCCGGGGCATATGCGTGCTCTCCCACACCAACGTGGCACGAGAAGAAATCGAGAAGCAGCTTGCGCTACACCCAACTGCAAAAGCGCTGCTTGGATACCCTCATTTTATCGGAACTATCCAGTCATTTGCACATGAGTTCTTAGCTTTACCCTACCTGCGTGGCTTGGGAAATCACCCCAGAATTGTAGACGATGCAAGGTTTACAGCAGCGGCAAAGAGGGTGGTTGGTGGTAAGCAATATTGGCATGCAGCTAATCACCTTAAGAACCATGATCAAAGTGCGGAGAAAATAATTAGTACACTTAGGTTCTTCGGTCCCGATCTCGATATTGTCTGCGATGCCAAGCTGCCTGGATCTACTACCGAAACTTTTAAATCTTTTAGCAAGTTGAAGTGGGATCTTGCCGAGGATGGTGTTTACAGTTTTGAGGACATGCTTGCCTTCGCCCAACGTGCTATTAAATATGTGCCAGCACTGAGCGAAATTGTGAGCACGCGATTTCCTATCGTTTTTTTTGACGAGATGCAGGATACCGATGATCTTCAGGAGAAGGTAGTCCAGGATGCCTTTGGGAACCGTTCGGTTATGCAGCGCTTTGGAGATCGGAATCAGGGAATATTTGATGACGATCGGGAGCTGACGCCGTCTTCTTTTCCTACCAAGGGTTATATAGATCTGGCTGGCAGTAGGCGGTTCGGAGCACACATCGCGAAAACCGCCTCGACGTTGACGAAGGCGCTGCCACAGGTGATTTGCGGCGACCCTGTGAAGGCGGAAAAGGCGCACACCATTTTTCTCTTCGATGACGCCACTATCTCGAAAGTGCTCCCAGCCTTCGGAGAGCTGGTATTGGAGCAGTTTCCTGAGCAAGCGGATCATAAGCTTGTCGTCAAAGCGATTGGATGCAGGAAGACAGGCTCTGGTAAGAGTCTCCCACGTCACATCGGTGACTACTGGAACGGCTTTGAATCAGCTCACACGAACAAAACGGCAGGACTTCCATCTCTCATTGGCTATGTGAGGCGCGCAAGGACGCTTGCCAGTGAACATGAGAATCTCCACACAGCTACAGCAGCCTTATGGGATGGGGTTTTTGCATTTCTTCATACTCATAGTTGCAAGCTGCGATCAGGTGAGATCCTCACCAAAAAGGGTTTGATACGTCAGCTTGAAGAAGATGATCCTGGCAGTTCTTTCGCATTGCTTGTTCTCATGCGTGATTTGTGCGTGGGACAGGCGCCAGAACAAGCGACCTGGTCGGTAGCTATCAGCACGCTTGTGTCGTCGCTGAAAGGAATCCTGCCCAAAGGCGCGGGTGACGTAGCTGAAGAGTTTCTCTTGTGGAACGACGCCCCTGTGCCGGTGGAGACCGTTCGTTCAGCGCGCCGAAACGTATTTGAATACACCAAAGGCGAACGACGGGTAGGCATCAACCTGAACACCATTCATGGCGTCAAAGGGGAAACTCACAATGCGACGCTCGTTTTGGCCACCAGCACCAACCAGCTATTTGATCTGAAGGAAGCTTTACCACTGCTGTCGGGCACGGGTCAGGAACGAGCCAAAGCGTCCATTCCTAAACTGCTGATGACATTATTCGTGGGCATCACCCGTCCAAAAGATTTGCTGTGCCTGGCGATTGTTGCTGATCATTGCAGTCAAAAACAACACGATGCCCTCGCCGCACTCGGCTGGTCAATTAAGGATTTGCGTGATCACACGAGTGGAAAAAGTACCGCCGCGGAGGCGTAGTTCAATCAGACATATTCTCATCCTCGCTAGGAGGCGGTCCCCCGGCGACTTGCAACCAACGCCCATCTGGCTCTTTCCTGTAGAGCTGCCCGGTTCCCCATTCTATTCCCGCACCATGATAAACTGTGCAGTCGGCACACATGTTTGCCCACGTGGCTTTACCGTCGATCCTGCCATCTGAAATAAAGGTTTCGTCGCCCAGAGGTATTAGACAGAGGTCGCATTGCTCTGGAGCGCCTTCGTAATATTTGCGTCTGGCAATATTGTCTATATCAACCAGTGGTTCGAGCATCTTGTCAGATGAACTGCCGTCGCTCATTGGGCCAATGCGCGGGGCTATCTTGAAAAATATAGTTCTCAGAATATCTTTATTGCGCTCTAGATAGTCATTGAACAAGCCAAATGGTATGATCTGTTCAACAGGTTTCCAGCGCCCATTGACTATTCGGAAAAACTGCCGTTCTTCGCTAGCGGCATCGCATCGAAAGCTTGTGTAAACAAGTCCTAGATCTTCTAGGATGTCTATGTCCTGAGCTTCGTACCCACCCCAAGTCATGGACAGTGTCAGAAATCCTACGTTTCCACTGTAATACTTTTTTAGTACTTCAAGAAAACTTGCGGCGTCATATACTTTTTTATCAGCAGAAGCCAACTCTCCTATGTAGGCGCGAACGATGTTTTCATTATTTATGACATTGAGAGAATAACTCGGAACGTAGAGTATTCCATTTTCTTTGCTGGTAGCGAAGAACAATGTGAAAATGCCCGCTGATGGTGCAAAGATCGACACTGCAACCGATGCATCAGGATAGTCCCTTTTAGCCTCTTCTATCTGTGCTCGTATTGTGGAGGCCCATACCGGATTGTTCGGCAACGCTTCTCCAATGTCCTTTGATAGCTGAGACATCTCAGCTTTGTCAGATAGGTCTACAAGTCGTTTAAGCCGTTGCCCGGATGTCCCTGCATCGCCAGCTATTTCTCCCAAAATTGTGTCATCTGTCAGCGCTGTGTTTCGAGCGAATGCGCCCCGTCGGTGTACGCATCGTATCGACCATTTTTCTTCTTCGAGGAGTGGTCTGCCCCCTGAAAAGTGGTCCTCCCTGAAGTAGGCTATTGAGCCGCTAGAGAGGACGTTGGAATGCCCCAGAAGAAGCACAAGCCCGAAGAGATCGTCGCCAAGCTACGCCAGGTTGATGTTC